>NZ_LAVK01000049.1 GCF_001083795.1 Streptomyces sp. SBT349 | reverse complement strand
CGCCCTCATCGTTCGGCACCATCGGCACCGCCGACCGGTACGACCACTCCCCGACCCCGTCCAGGGTGAAGGAGGCGGTGAACGGCACGGTCAGCGCGCCCTCTTCTTCCCCGCCCGCGGCCTCCTCGGGCACGCCGGAGACCGTGAACGCCATACGCTCCGGCCGCATGTTCTCCCGCACGGACTCCAGCAGCGACCGCGCCGCCTCGGGGCCGTCGGTGAGCCCGGCCGCCCGCTCCAGGTCGCCGGCCGCCCAGGCGTCGAGGAAGCGTCGCGCCCCGGCCGCCGCCTCGTCGGCCCGCCCGTCCCCGCCGTCCCGGCGCAGCACCAGCACCACGGCCCCCACCGCGAGCACGGCGAGAACGAGCGCGAGGATGCCGCCCACGCGGGTACCTCTTCTCAGACCAGCATGATCCGTCATGCCGAACCTCCGGGTTCTTCTCGGAAACCTCCTGGTAGAGGTCACCCTCCGGCGCCCGCGCCCCCCGCGTCCAAGCCCTCAACGCGCGGTTCCATGCCGCTTTGGCATAATGCCGACCCATGGATCTCGTCGGAGCGTGCCGCGCGTTCGTCCACGTGAGCGAGCGCGGCAGTTTCACGGTCGGCGCGGCGGCGGCCCGGATGGCCCAGTCCGTCGCGAGCCGCCGCGTCGCCGCGCTGGAGCGGCACCTGGGCGAGCGGCTGCTCGAACGCTCCTCGCGCGTGGCCACCCTCACCCCGTTCGGCCGGGACATGCTGCCCCTGGCGACGCGGCTCGTTCGCCTGGCCGACCGCCTGGAGCACGAGGCCGAGGCCGCCCGGCACCGGCCGCTGCGGTTCGCCGTTCCCGACACCTGCTCCACCGGCGCCCTCGCCCGCCTCATCGCCGACGCGCACGGCCACGGCGTACTCCTCGACCCGCGCCCCGCCGCACCCGCGGAACGAGCCGACCTCGTCCGGTCCCGGCAGGTGCGCGCGGCCCTGCTGGCGCTGCCCCCCACCGAGGCCACCTGGACCGTGCCGCTGGGCCTGGCCGTCGCGCACGACCCCGGCGGGGGAGGGCCCATCTACCTGGACACCCTGCGCCCCGGCCGGGCCGACGCCGAACGGCGGCCCCGCCGCGTCTGGCTCCAGACGGAGGACGACGTGCCCCACATCCGCGACAGCCTGACCCGCCTGCGCGACGCGGTGGGCCTGCGCCCGGCGCAGCTCGCCGTCGCGCCCACCGTGGCCGCCGCCACGGCGGATGTGCTGAGCCGGGGCGACGCGCTGCTGTGCGCGCCGGAACAGGCCAGGGAACTCCGCCTCCACTGGCGGCCCCTCGGCGATCTCGACCCCGGCCTCGCCCGGGGCTTCTCCCTGATGGCGGCCGACGAGGCGGACGCCGAGGTCACCCGCGTCCGTCAGGCGTGTGCGCCCGGCATCGCCCGGTGCCTCGGCGCGAAGGAGTACTCGGAGGCGGCCCCATGAACAACACGGGCACCGGCACCGGCACCGGCACCGGCACCGGCACCGGCACCGGCACGGGCAGGCTGATCCGGGAGCTGCGCCGGACGCTGCGCGACGGCGGGCTCCACGGCTCGTTCCTCGTGCGCGACCTGGAGACGGGGGAGGAGCTCGGCATCGACCCCGACATCGAGTTCCCCATCTCGTCCCTGGCCAAGATCCCGCTCGCCCTGGCCACGCTGGAGCGCATCCGGCGGGGCGAACTCGACGGGGCCGCCGTGATCGACGTTGAGCCCGGACGGATCACCACGCCGGGACCGACCGGCCTGAGCCGGTTCCGCCACCCCGCCCGCGTCGCCGTGGACGACCTGCTCTACCTCTCCACCTCCATCAGCGACGGCGCCGCCGCCGACGCGCTGTTCCGGCTGACCCCGCCCGCCGAGGTCGCGGCGATCCTCGACCGGCTCGGGCTGCGCGGCATCGCGGTCCGCCACACGATGCGGGAGCTGACCGACACCCCGGTGGAACGCTTCGACGCGGCGGACGCGCACCTCGCCCACGCCCTCGCGATCGACGCGGGCACCGCGGGGCGCGGCCACCGCGTGCCGCAGCTCGACGTCTCGCGCGCCAACACCGGCACGGCACGCGCGTTCGCCGACCTCCTCCAGGCCGTCTGGTCGCCGTCCTCGGCGGTCCACCCCGACGTCGCCGCGCGCCTGCGCACCCTCATGGCCGACAACCTGCTGCGCCACCGCCTCGCCCCGGACTTCACCTCCGACGCCTCCACCTGGTCGTCCAAGACGGGCACGCTGCTCAACCTGCGCCACGAGGTCGGCGTGGTCGAGCACGCCGACGGCCAGACCTACGCCGTGGCCGTCCTGACCGAGTCGCGGGTGGCCGCCGGCAACCAGCCCGCCGCCGACGCCCTCATGGGCCAGGTCGCCCGCCGCCTCCGCGACGAGATCCGCTCCGGCTGAGCCCGACTCCGGCCGAGCACCGCCGAGGCCGCCGACCGGATCATCGCCGCCACCCGGGTCTCCCGGGTCAGCGGCTCCTGCGCGACCGTGCGACGAGGTAGACGCCGATGAGCACGGCCGCGCCGAGCAGGATCAGTTTCATGCCGGGACACCTGCCCAGGATGGGCCCGTTCACCCGGCCAGGCGCCGACCGGTGCGTGACGGTCGGGGTGGTGGTGAGGGCGACCGCGTGACGTCGGGGGTGACGGTCCCGTTACGGATGGGGAAGCGTTCGCGCTCGGGCCGACCCGGGGACGGCTGCTGTTCTCTCGCGCAGCGGCCCCCGTTCAGCCTCGTGGCGAAAGATCAATTCCACGGCCGGCCGACGGCGCCGGCATCCGCGTCCGACGACTCACCGGAGAACCCCGCATGTTGAGTTTCCCTTCGCGAAAACACAGCAGCCTCCGCGTTGCCCTGACGGCCCTCACGACCCTGGCGGTGGCGGCCGGGCTCGCCACGATCCCCTCCACGTCCACCGCCACGCCGGGCGCCGCGCCCGCGTCCTGGGAGGAGACCGCCTACCGCGGCCAGGTCGAGGTGGTCCGCACGCCGGAGGGACCGGCCGACCCCGCCGTCCTGACCGGCACCGTCTTCGTCGACCAGGACCGCGACAGCGCGAGCGACCGCGGCGAGCGCGGCCTCGCCGGCGTCGTCGTGTCGAACGGGCGTGACGTGGTGACGACCGACCGGCACGGCCGCTACCGGCTGCCCGCCTACGACAACATGACGGTCTTCCTCACCCAGCCGTCCGGCTACCAGGTGCCGGTGGACGAGTCCAACGTCGCCCAGTTCCACTACAACCACCTGCCCGAGGGCTCGCCCGAGCTGCGCTACGGCGGCATCGCGCCCACCGGGGCCCTGCCGGACGCGGTGAACTTCCCCCTCGTCCGCAGCCGGCTGACCCGGGATCAGGAGCAGCACTGCGTGATCGCGGGCGACCTCCAGCCCTACAACCGGACCGAGGTCGAGTACGCCCGCCGCGGCGCGATCAACGACCTCGCCGCCCGCCGCGACTACCAGGGCTGCGGCACCCTCTTCATCGGCGACGTCGTCGGCGACGACCTGTCGCTCTACCCGGACGTCAAGGAGCTCACGAGCCTGACGAACGGCCCGGCCCGCTTCCTGCCCGGCAACCACGACCTCGACTTCGACGCCGCCACCGCCGAGCACTCGTTCGACACCTTCCGCGCCCAGCTCGCGCCGGACTACTACTCCTACGACATCGGCGACGTGCACGTCGTGGCGCTCAACACCGTGCGCTACCCCTGCACCCCGGACGTCGACAACGCCGACGGCCGGCGTCCCGAGTGCGACGACCCGGAGAACGCCCCGCGGTACAACGGCCGCCTCGACGAGGACCAGCTCGCCTGGCTGGAGCGGGACCTGGCCGCGGTCGACGACGACAGGCTCGTCGTGGTCGCCGGCCACATCCCGCTGCTGACCTTCGCCGACGAGGGCAGCCCCATCCACCAGGTCGACCAGGTCCGCGAGGTCTACGACCTGCTGGAGGGCCGCAGGGCCGTCGCCGTCTCCGGGCATACCCACTCGATCGAGAACATGCGCACCGGCGACCTCGTCCAGGGCTGGAACGACCTCTTCGGCGTCGAGGGGCTGCCGTTCCCGCACATCACCGCGGGCGCGATCTCCGGTGACTGGTACTCCGGCGAGGTCACCGAGGACGGCTACCCCACCGCGCTCGGGCGCGACGGCGGCCGGCCCGGCCTGCTCACCCTCGACATCGAGGGCGACTCGTTCCAGGAGCGGTACACGGTGACCGGCGAGAGCGACCGCGTGCAGACGCAGCTCGGCATCAACAGCCCCACGTACCGCGACTGGTACACCGCGCGCCAGGAGTGGAACGCCACCCCCGAGGGCGAGGCGCCCGAGCTGGCCAGCCCGCTCGTGGTGACCCGCGACGACCTGGCCGGGCAGACCTGGCTCACCACCAACTTCTGGATGGGCTCGACCGGTTCGACGGTCGAGGTCAGGATCGACGGCGGCCCGGCCCAGCGGGCCACCCGCACCCAGCCGATGCGCGGCGAGGACCAGCTGATCGGCCCGGAGTGGTCCGACCCGCACGCCGTCGCACAGCAGCTGGTCCACGGCGGCAGCGTCGCCGACCGGACCACGCACCTGTGGCGGTTCGAGCTGCCCACCGACCTCGACGCGGGCCGGCACCGCGCCCAGGTGACCGCCACCGACGCCCACGGCCGCCAGTTCACCGACGTCCTGGAATTCCGCGTCGCCGAGACGCCGTAACGGATCCGCACCCGGCCCGGGGCCGCCACCGCGACCGCGGTGGCGGCCCCGTCAGTCGGGGAGGACGACGGGCACGGGGAGGCGCAGGCGGGCCGGGGGAGGGGGCGGGGTGGCGCGGTCGGTGGTCATGAGGGTGCCGAGGACGTCCATGGCGGTGCGGCCCAGTTGGGCGCCGTCGACGTCGATGGAGGGGATGGCGGCGAAGCCGAGGGCCTCGGCCACCGGCCGTTCGATCGTCACCGCCAGGTCGTCGGGTATCCGGATGCCGCGGGCGCCGAGGGTGAAGACGATGCCGAGGCCGAGCGCGGTGGCGTAGGGGACGACCGCCGTGGCGCCGGACTCCGCGACGGCGGGGGCTATGAGCGTGCCGGCGGCGAACGTCGGGGGCAGCGGGCCGAAGGTGGACAGCACGGCGGACCGCGACTCGGTGACGGCGCGTACCGCCGCGATGCGCCGGCCGTTCTGCCAGGAGCGGTCGGTGCCGCCGACCAGGGCGATGTGCCGGTGGCCGTGGCCGATGAAGTGGTCGGCCACGGCCGCGAAGGCGGTGGCGGTGTCGGCCACCACCGAGGAGACGCCGTGGAGTTCGCGGTCGATCAGCACGGTCGGCTTGAGCCCGCAGGAGGCCGACACCTGGGTGTCCGAGCCGCGCGGGGCGGTCAGCAGGAAGCCGTCCACCTGGGCCGACAGCTGGGCCAGGGCCGCCACGTCCTCGTCGAACTCCAGGCCGTTGACCACCACGGTGAGCTGGAGCCCCGACTCGGCGGCGCGCTGCTGGGCGCCGCCGACGATCGGGGGGAAGAAGGCGTTCTCCAGCGTCGGGACGACGACGGCGACAACTCCCGTGCGCCCGCGGGCGAGTGCGGAGGCCGCGCGGTTGGGGACGAAGCCGAGCTGCTCGGCGATCCGGCGGACCCGCAGGGCCGTCTCGGGCGCCACCAGCGCGGGGCGCCCGAGCGCCCGCGAGGCCGTGGACTTGGAGACCCCCGCGAGACGGGCGACATCGTCCAGCGTCGGCACACGACCCCCTTCACTCCGCCACCGGTCACGGCGACCAGCGCAAGCATTACACAGGGTCACGCCGACCCGTGCACCTTTTACAAACCGTTAACGGCGATGTCTGGTGGCGTCCCGGGGTCGGACACTACTGTCACCACAACCGGTTGCACAACCGGTTGCAGCACTCCGAGAACCAGGCCCCGCCCCGAGAGAATCAGCCGAGACACCACATGATCCGTTCGCGCCGAATAGCGCTGGCGCTGCTGCTCCCCGGGCTCGCGCTGCTCCTGGGAGGAGTGGTGGCGCCCGCCCTGACCATGCTGCTGGTGCCGCCGAGGGTCTCCACGGGCGAGGTCTTCGACCGGCTCGGCCGGATGCTCAGCGACCCCTACGACCTGGACATCATCCTGCGCACCCTGCGCATCGGGCTCACCGTCACCGGCATCTGCCTGGTGCTCGGCTTCCCCACCGCCTACCTGCTCGCCCGTTCCCGCTCGCGGTGGGCCGGGCTGCTGCTCGCGCTGGCGATCTTCCCGCTGCTGCTGAGCAACGTCGTCCGCACCTACGGCTGGCTGGTCGTCCTCGGCCGCAACGGGGTCATCGGCCAGGCGATCGAGGGCCTCGGCCTGGCCGACCCCGCGCCGCAACTGCTCTACACCGAGCTGGCCGTGGTGCTCGGCCTGACCCAGCTCTTCCTGCCGCTGGCGATCATCACCTGCTACTCGGCCGTGGCCCAGGTGGACGCCGACCTGGACGAGGCGGCGCGCGGGCTCGGGGCCGGGCGGATCCGCACGCTGTGGACCGTGGCCATCCCGCTGTCGATGCCCGGCATCGCGATGGCGGCCACCCTGGTCTTCGCCGGTTCCGCCACCGCCTACACCACGCCCTACCTGCTGGGCGGCTCCCGGCAGACGATGCTGGCGACCCAGCTCTTCCGCTACTCCGGGGTCAGCCTGGACTGGGCCGCGGCCTCCGCGACCGCGGTCATCATGACGGTGCTGGTGCTCCTGGTCTACGCCGCGTCCACCGTGCTCACCCGGGCGAAGGCGGTCACCCGATGAAGCGTTCCAGCCCCATCGCCGGCACCCTGGCCCTGCTGGGCTACCTGGTGATGATCGTGCCCATCCTGTTCGTCGTGGCCACCGCGTTCACCAGCGGGGAGACGCTGACCTTCCCGCCGGAGGGCTTCTCGTTCCGCTGGTTCGAGGCGGCCGTCGACTACGAGCCGTTCATGCAGGCCCTGGTCTCCAGCCTCCAGCTCGCGCTGATCTCCACCGTGCTGGCGCTGGCCGTCGGCATCCCGGCGGTGCTCGCCGTCATGCGCGGCCGACTGCCCGGCAAGCCGGTCGTCGAGGGGCTCTTCCTCTCCCCGCTGATCCTGCCCGAACTCGTCGTCGGGCTCGCCCTGTTCCAGCAGTTCATGCTCCACCTGGAGCTGGACAACTTCCGCACCCTGCTGATCGGGCACACCGCGATCCTGCTGCCCTACGCGGTCCGCGTCACCGGCGCGTCGCTCGCGCTGGCCGACCCCGCGCTGGAGGAGGCGGCCCGGGGCCTGGGCGCTTCGCCATGGCGCACCTTCAGGACGGTGACGCTGCCCGTGCTGCGCCCCGGCATCCTGTCGGCGGCCCTGCTGAGTTTCGTCACCTCCTTCAACAACGTGCCGATCTCGCTGCTGCTCCAGTCCCGGGACTTCCGCACCCTGCCGGTCACCATGCTCGATTACGTCCAGCAGAACTACACGCCGATCGTCGCCGCCATGTCCACGCTCCTGCTGGCCGGCACCGTCGCGATCGCCTTCGCCGCCGAGCGGATCCTCGGCTTCGCCCGCATCTTCGGAGGAATCAACCGATGACCACCGCCGCCGAGTTCGTCGCGGTCAGCCGCCGCTTCGGGGAGTTCACCGCGGTCGACGCGCTCAGCCTCGCCATCCGGGAGGGCGAGCTGACCACCCTGCTCGGGCCGAGCGGCTGCGGCAAGACCACCTCGCTGCGGATGCTGGCCGGCTACCTCTCCCCGACCGCCGGGACCATCGAGATCGGCGGCAAGGACGTCACCAGGACGCCGCCGGAGAAGCGCGGCCTGGGCATGGTCTTCCAGTCCTACGCGCTCTTCCCGCATCTGAGCGTCGCCGACAACGTGGGCTACGGGCTGAAGCTGCGCAAGGTCTCCCGCGCCGAACGGGCCCGGCGGGTCGGCGAGGCGCTGGACCTGGTGGGGCTCGGCCACCTCGGGGACCGGCGCCCCACGAAGCTCTCCGGCGGCCAGCAGCAGCGCGTCGCGCTCGCCCGCGCCATCGTGATCCGCCCCCGCCTGCTCCTGCTCGACGAGCCGCTGTCCAACCTCGACGCCCGGCTCCGCGTGCAGATGCGTGGCGAGATCCGCCGCATCCAGGCCGAGACCGGACTCACCGTCGTGCTGGTCACCCACGACCAGGAGGAGGCGCTGGAGATGTCCGACCGGATGGTGGTGATGAACGCCGGCCGCGTGATGCAGGAGGGCCCGCCCGACGACCTCTTCCCCGCCCCGGCCAACCGCTTCGTCGCCGAGTTCCTCGGCTACGAGAACTTCCTCCACGTGCCCGCCCGCGGCCTGGTCACCGTGCGCCCGGAACTGCTCCGGGTGCGGGGCGGGGACGGCGGGAACGGCGGGAACGGCGCGGACGCCACCGGCGCGGCGGACGGCGCGGCCGTGCCCGCGACCGTGACCTCCCTCGCCTACCGGGGCGTGGAGCTGCGGGTGCTCCTGGACGCGGTGGACGCCACCGGTGCGACGGTCCCGCTGATCGCCTCGGTCCGCCGCGACACGGTCGCGTCCGAGGACCTGCCGGCGCTGCTGCCCGGCGGCCGGGTCACGGTCTCCGCCGCCCCGGAGCACCTCGTGCCGCTCGACGCCTAGCCGGCCCCGGCCACCCACCCCCCATCGGCAGACCTGTACCCCCAGAAAAGCGAGGCTCACGGACATGGCAGGACCCAAGCTGCGCGGCGGCGTGCTCGCCGCCGGGACGATGACGGTCGTCCTCACTCTCAACGCCTGCGGATCCGACTCCGGTTCGGGCTCCTCAGGCGACGGCTCGGAGGGGCTGGCCGGCTCCACGATCGTGGTCAGCACCTTCCCGTTCGGCGTGGAGGACTTCGAGGCCAACGTCGTGGAGCCGTTCGAGGAGGCCACCGGCGCCAACGTCGAGATCGAGAACGGCAGCAACGCCGACCGCCTCACCCAGCTCCAACTGGCGGCGGGGGACCCGGGCGTCGACGTGATGCTGATCTCCGACACCTTCGCCGCGCTCGGCCAGGACCAGGGACTCTTCCAGGAGTTCGACTCCGGGGACGTGCCCAACCTCGACGAGATCAGCGACTTCGCCGTGGACGACGCCTACGCGGGCCCGGCCTACACCTACCAGCTCAACGGCGTGCTCTACCGCACGGACGAGCTGAGCGCCGAACAGGCCGCCGACTGGTCGGTGTTCGGCGACTCCGGCCTCGCCGGGCGGCTGGCGCTGCCCGACATCTCGGCGACCTCCGGGCAGCTGACCGTCTCGGGCATCGGCGAGGCGGAGGGCGACGGGCCCTACGACGTGGACTCGGCCTTCTCCACCATGGGGGAGTGGGCGCCGGGCGTGCTCCAGTTCTACACCTCGACCACCGAGGTCACCAACCTGATCACCCAGGGCGAGATCGCCGCCGTGCCGACGATCATCGGCTTCGTTCCGCCGCTGGTCGCATCGGGCCAGCCCGTCGGCTGGACCCCGCCGGCCGAGGGCCGCTACATCGCGACCAACCGGCTGATGATCCCCGAGGGCGCCTCGAACACCGAGGGCGCGTACGCCTTCGTCGACTACATGCTCTCCCAGGAGGCCCAGCAGGCCACCACCGCCACCGACCTCCCCGTGCGGCCCGACGTGGCCCCGGACGAGACGTTCACCGAGCTGATGGGGGAGAACGCCGACGACCCGGTGGCGATGGGCTACCAGACGCTGGACCCGGACGAGATGGTGGAGCACCGCACCGAGTGGGTGGAGCGGTTCGCCCGGGAAGTCTCGGGGCAGTAGGCGATGCGCGGCACTTCAGAGGGCCCCGAAGCCCCCGACACCCCCGACGCCCGTGTCGCCCGGTACCTGGCCCGGATCCCGAAGGCGGATCTGCACTGCCACCTCATCGGCACCGTCTCGGCGGCGACGTTCGCCGACCTCGCCGGCCGGGCGGGGCTCGACCTGCCCGCCCCGCCCGAGATCATCTGGCGCGACATCAACTCCCTGCCGCCGGACCCCGCCCTCTACCGCGACACCCGCGTCCCGGTGCCGCAGGGTCCGGGCCCCGACGAGCCCGAGCGGCCCTACTCGCTCTTCCAGGCCAGCGAGTGGGTCAGCGCGGCGCTGCGCGACGCGGACGACATCACCCGCATCACCTACGAGGCGTTCGCCGCCGCCCACCGCGGCGCCACGCGCCACCTCGAACTGCACATCGACGACGTGCCGCCCCATCTCGCGTCGCTCGGCTTCCACGGCCTGGTGGACGCCTGCGTGGACGGGATCCGGCTGGCGGAGCGCGACTTCGGCATGACCGGGCGGCTGATCGCCTCCATCGACCGCAGCCGGAGCGCGGCGGAGGCGCTGGCGTTCGTGCGCACGGTGGTGGACCGGCCGAACGACTACCTCGCCGGGATCGGCCTCGCCAACCTCGAACTGGCCGGTCCACCCGAGCGGTTCGCCGACGCCTACCGGCTGGCGGGCGCGGCGGGGCTGCACCGGACGGCGCACTCCTCGGAGCACGCGCCGGTCGCGGTCAACACCGCCACCTGCCTGGACCTGCTCGGCTGCGACCGCGTCGACCACGGCTACTACGTGCTGGAGGACGATGCCCTGGTCGAGCGCTGCCGCGCGGAACGGGTGCCGTTCACGGTGATCTCCACGACCTCCCGCCGGTCGTGGCGGCCCTGGCGGCGCGCCTCCATCGCCGCGATGGCCGAGGCGGGGCTCAACGTGATCCTGGCCTCGGACGACCCGGGCATGTTCCCCACCAGCCTGACCCGGGAGTACCGGATCGCGGCCGACGCCATCGGCCTGTCCGTCGCCCGGCTGCGCGAGATGTCCCTCGCGGGCATCGACGCGGCCTGGCTGCCGCCTGGTGAGAAGGCCGCCGCCCGCGCCCGCTTCGAGCGCGAACTCGACGCCTGCGACGCGGAGTTGCGGACCGCCTGAGCGGCACGCCACGCGGCGGCCCCGGCCCGGCCCCGGCCCGGCCGGGGCCGGCCCGCAGGCGGCGGACCCGCGCGGAGGCGTGGGTCAGGCCGTCCAGGGCCGGAGCTTCTCGGGGTTCCTCACCGCCCAGATGTGCGTGATCCGGTCCCCCGCGATGTCGAAGGCGAGCACCGTCGCGGTGACGCCGTCCCGCTGGGCCACCAGGCCCGGCTGACCGTTGACCGTGCGCTCCAGGATCGTCAGCTCTGGCACCCTGCGGGCGATGTCGGCGAAGACGCGCGCGACCTGCTCGGCGCCCTCGACGGGGCGGAGTCCGGCGGTGACGAGGCCGCCGCCGTCGGCGACCGAGGTGGCGTCGGGGTCGAGGAGGCCGATGAGGGCGTCGATGTCCTTGGCCGCCCACGCCTGCTTGAAGTCCTTGACGACATCGGCCCGTTGGACCGGCGGGCCCGCGGGCCTGCGCGACGCGTTGATGCGACGGCGGGCGGAGGAGGCCAGTTGGCGGCATGCCGCCGGGCTGCGGCCGAGGATGTCGGCCACCTCGGCGAAGGGGTAGCGGAAGACGTCGTGCAGGATGAACGCGACGCGCTCGGCCGGGGTCATCGATTCGAGCACGACGAGGAACGCCATGGTGATCGACTCGTCGAGGGTGACCCGGTCGGCCGGATCCACGGTGTTGCCGCCCGACCGCCCGTCGCCCCACTCCGCACGGTCCGGCAGCGGCTCCGGGATCCACTCGCCCACATAGCGCTCCCGCCGGGCCCGCGCCGAGCCGAGCAGGTCGAGGCAGATCCGCCCGGCGACCCTCGTCAGCCAGCCGCCGGGGGATTCGATGGCCTCCTGCTGCCGTCGCGACATGGCGTACCAGCGGGCGTAGGTCTCCTGCACGGCGTCCTCGGCATCGGCCAGGGAGCCGAGCAGCCGGTACGCGAGATTGATCAGCTGGCGCCGCTCGCTCGTGATCGCGCTCAGGCCCGGATCGAGCCGGCCGTCTCCTGGGTCCGCCTGCGTGTCCATGGTGTCGCCAACTCCTTCGGTCGTCGGCCGCCCCTCACGTGAGACGCCGGAGCACCGTCCCGGACATCCGTACCCATGTCGCCCACCGCCCGCGCGGAACCCTGTGAACGTCTCGCTCGTCATCGTGGCGGTGCCGGTGGCGCTTCGCGCCCGTCCGCCGTCGTGAGGCCCTCCTGGACGAAGAATAGGGCGGAATCGCCGCCCCCGTGCGGGAGCGGAGCGATGAGTTCTCGTGGTGCGCGCGGTCTTCACCGGGACGGGGCGGCGGGCGTCCCGAGGACGAGGAAGGGCAGGGTGCCATGAGGCTGGTTCTGCAGGAGTTCGTGTCGCTGGACGGGGTGGCGCAGGGGCCCGGATCCCCGGAGGAGGACACCACCGGCGGGTTCACACGGGGCGGGTGGCTCGTTCCGCACCTGGACGACGCGTTCGTGCGGATCGTGACGGGCTGGCTCGGCGAGGTGGACGCCTTCCTGTTCGGGCGCCGCACCTACGAGAACTTCGCGCGTGACTGGCCGACGATGAACGACCCGGACGACCCGGTCGCCACCAAGCTCAACGGCCTGCCGAAGTACGTGGCCTCGAACAGCCTGGCCACGGCCGACTGGGAGCCGACCACGATCCTCTCCGGCGATGTGCCCGCCCGCGTCGCCGAGTTGAAGCGGCGGCCGGGGCGCGAGGTGCAGATCCACGGCAGTGCCCGTCTCGGCGCCTCGCTGCTGGCCGCCGGGCTGGTCGACGAGTTGCGGCTGATGGTCGCGCCGGTGGTCGTGGGCGGTGGCCGGCGGCTGTTCCCGGCGGACGGCGTCCCGGCCGGGCTGCGGCTGATGAGCAACGAGACGACGCCGAGCGGGGTCGCCGCCCAGGTGTACGCGTGGACGGGACCGCCCGCCTACGGCGCCTATGGGGCCGGCGCACCCTCCTGAGAGTCCGGGGCTCACGAGCCCGGGACCCCTCTCGCGGGGTGGGCCTTACGGTCGCGGCTGACGGATGCCTCGTGGGGCCGGTGGTGTTCTGGGGCCGGTGCCGAGGTGGAGAGCCCGAGCGAGGAGGACAACCCTGTGAGAGGTACCCGCTTAACCTGGCTGGCGCCGGGGGGACGTGGTCGGCTGCCGTTGGCGGTGGCCGGCCTGACGGTGGTGACGGCGGCGCTGGCCGGCCCGGCGACCGCGCAGCCGGCCGGCGAGGAGGTGACCCCCGGCGCCGGCGCTGTCACGGCCAGCACCAGTGACGCGAACGTGCCGGCGAACGCGGTGGACGGCGACCTGGGTACCCGGTGGTCGGGTGAGGGTGACGGCGCCTGGCTGCAACTGGACCTCGGCACCGCCGAGACCGTCAGCCATGTCAAGCTCGCCGCGCACCAGGGCACCAGCCGCCAGAACGTGTTCGAGCTTCAGGTCTGGGACGGTGCCGCGTGGGAGACCGTCTACGAGGGGCGCACCAGCGGGAGTTCGGCGGCGCTGGAGACGTTCGCGTTCGATCCGGTCGAGACGTCCAGGATCCGCTACCTCGGCCACGGCTACGAGGGGGACGGTGAGGGCGACTGGAACAGCCTGACCGAGGTCGAGGTCTGGACCGGGGACTCCGGGGACGACCCCGGCCCGGGGCCCGGCCGCACCGTCGAGGTCGAGGATTCGGACCAGTTGCAGAGCGCGTTCGACGCCGCGCGGGCCGGGGACCGGATCGTGCTCGCCGACGGCGCGTACACGATCGGTGAGATGAGCGGCAGGAACGGCACCGCCGACCAGCCCATCACCGTGGTAGCGGCCAACCGCGGCCAGGCGGAGATCGACGATGGACAACTGGAGGTCGAGAATTCCTCGTATGTGACCTTCGAGGGCCTGACGTGGACGAACAGCGACACGTTGAAGATCACGAGTTCGAACAACGTGCGCCTGACCCGGAACCACTTCCGGCTCACCGAGGAGTCCTCGCTGAAGTGGGTGCTCATCGGCGGAGCGAACAGCCACCACAACCGGATCGATCACAATCTGTTCGAGGAGAAGCACGAGCTGGGGAACTTCATCACCGTCGACGGATCGGAGACCCAGCAGTCCCAGTACGACCGCATCGACCACAACCACTTCCGCGCCATCGGCCCCCGCGCGGAGAACGAGATGGAGGCCATCCGGGTCGGCTGGAGCGAGATCTCCGAGTCGAGCGGACACACCGTCGTCGAGTACAACCTCTTCGAGGAGTGCGACGGTGACCCGGAGATCGTCTCCGTGAAGAGCAACGACAACACCGTCCGCTACAACACCTTCCGCGCCTCCCAGGGCACGGTGACGCAACGGCACGGCAACGGCGGCGCGTTCTACGGCAACTTCTTCCTCGGCGAGGGGAAGGCGGGGACCGGCGGGATCCGCGTCTACGGCCAGGACCACACGATCTACAACAACTACTTCGAGGGCCTGACCGGCACCGGCTACGACGCCGCGCTCCAACTCGACGGCGGCGACGTCGACACCTCCGGCGCGCTCAGCGACCACTGGCGCGTCTACCGGGCGACCGTCGTGAACAACACCTTCGTGAACAACGTCTCGAACATCGAGATCGGCGCCAACTACGACCTCGCTCCGGTCGACTCGACCATCGCCGACAACGTCGTCACCGGCAGCCGGGGCGAGTTGTTCAGCGAGCTCATGTCCCCGGTGAACCTGACCTACGCCGGGAACATCGCGTGGCCGACCGGATCGGCGACCATCGGCGTCAGCGAGCCCTCCTCCGCCATCATGGCGATCGACCCGCTGCTCGCCCTCGACGGGCTCGTCCACCGGATCGGCGCCGACAGCCCGGCGGTCGACGCCGGCACCGGCGGCCACCCGTTCGTCACCGACGACATGGACGGCCACGCCCGCACGGGCACCGCCGACGTCGGAGCGGACGAGTACACGTCGGCCCCGGCCACCCGGGGCCCGCTCGGCGCGGCCGACGTCGGCCCGGGGGCCGCGTAGGAACCGCGCGGCGCAGGCGTGGTGGCGGGCCCGGCGACCGTGTGGGCCGCCGGGCCCGCCGCCCCCGCGCGCGGAGACGGCGCCCGGGAGTCCGCGGCCGGTACGCGGGACCCAACCAACAGTCGAAAGAGGTCAACGAGTGATACGCATGCTGACAGCATTATTCGGTGTCGCCGCACTGGTGGGTGCGGCGACGGTGGTGTCGGGCCCGTCGGCCGAGGCCGCGACGCCGCTGCCGATCACCGCCGTGACGGCCGGCTCCGACGACGGCAACGTGCCGGCCAACGCGGTGGACGGCGACATGGGCACCCGGTGGTCGGCGGAGGGGGACGGGGCCTGGATCCGCTTCGACCTCGGCTCGGCGCTGACCGTCGGTTCGGTGTCGGTGGCCTGGCACCAGGGTGACACGCGCCGCGCGACCTTCGACGTGCAGCTCTCGGACAGCGGGACGAACTGGTCGACGGTCCTGCCGCGAGCGGTGAGCAGCGGCACGAGCTCCGGCCCGGAGGCGTACGACATCGCCGACGCGTCGGCGCGCTATGTGCGGATCGTCGGGTACGGCAACACCGAGAACGAGTGGACCAGCATCACCGAAGCCGCGGTCCTCGGCGCCGACGGGGACTCCGGCGAGGACCTCCCCTACGGCACCGACGGCAACGGCAACCCCAGGACCGACGACTGCACGGTCAGCACCGGCTCGGACCCGCAGGGGGCCGTCGACGACGCCTCGGACGGGGACGTCGTCTGCGTCAGGCCCGGCGACTACTCCGACACCACGTTGACCGTCGACAAGCCGGTCACGGTTCGCGCCAACGGCCCCGCCACGGTGAGGAACATCGTCGTCAGCGGCAGCGACGCGACCATCGACGGGTTCACGGTGGTCGGCGACTCGCTGGACGACCCGTCGACGGGGATCAAGTTCACCGGCACCGGACACACGATCACCGGGAACCTCGTCAACGGCAAGCACCTCCACTACGCCATCGCCTGCGACTACGACGACTGCGCCAGCGACGTGCTGATCTCCCGCAACACCGTGACCGGGACGAACAACTTCGGCGTCTACCTCTGGGGCGGCTCCGACATCACCGTCGAGTGGAACAACATCTACGACCTCTGGTCGGACGAGGGGAACGACGACGTCGACGGCATGCGCGTCTGGGGCACCGGCCACCTCATCCGGAACAACTACATCCACGATCTGAACGCCAACAAGGGCGAGGGCGAGCCGCACGCCGACTGCGTGCAGAACTACCAGAACAGCAGCAGAACGGTCGAGTCCCACGACGTCACGGTCGAGAACAACTACTGCGTGCGCGTCTCCGGTCAGTGCCTGATCATGCAGAACGAGCACCGCCCGACCGCCGACATCCGCGGCTACACCTACCGCGGCAACGTGTGTGAGTCCTTCGGCAGCCAGACCATCGAACTGGGCAGCGTCACCGGTGGCGTGATCGAGAACAACATCCTGCGCGGTGGGGCGGACGGCCACGTACTGACGTTCCACAGCACGGTCGACGACCTCGATACCACGGACATCAGGATGCGCAACAACGTCCTCGTCAGCGGCGGGGGTTCCACGTACGCGAGCGGCAGCAGGGACGCGCTGAGCGACGACAGCGACAACCTGGAACTGCTCGACCCGTCCGTGGCCGATGACTGGCGGGAGTTCGAGGACAATCCGGACGCGCCGGTTCCCGCGATCAATCCCGCCGACTTCACCCGCTTCCGCGACCTGGCCCAGCAGGTCGACGTCGTGGACGAGGGCAGCACGCCCCACAGCCCGGGATTCACCCATGACGTCGACGGCGCCACGCGTGTCCGGGGCACGGCCATCGACATCGGCCCGTTCGAGTTCGCCTGCCACTCCCACCGCTGGGGCCGGGCCCCGCGGTGGGAGTGGCAGGCGCCCGGAGTCAGCCCCGAAGAAGCCGGTCACTCAGCTCCCAGAGCCGCCGCGCCGACTCCGGGTCGACGGCGTGCGGCGCCACGCCGGTCAGGACGATCGGCTCGGAACCGAACGCGATGGCCGGCGGCGCCTCGTCCAGCGGCGCGACGTCGTTGTCCTTCAGGTAGACGCCGCCGATCCCGGCGAGCAGGGGATGAGCCGCCGCGAACACGCTGGTGCTGGCCCCCTGTTGCGGCGTCTTCAGCTCGCGGTCGGGGTCGATGATCGGCCGGCCGGAAGCGTCGAGCACTCCCATGGCCTTCAGTTCGTCCTCGGTGACCCAGGGCGCCAGGTTCGTGCCGAAGGCTATGCCCGGGTGCAGGGCGTAGCCGCGGATCCCCTCCCCGGCCCACCGCCGGTCCAGCTCGACGGCGAAGAGGACGTTGGCGGTCTTGGACTGGCCGTAGGCGAGCATGCCGTCGTAGCCGGTGGTGAAGTGCGGGTCGTCCCAGCGGATGTCGGAGAGCTGGTGGCCGCCGGAGGACACGAGGACGACCCGGGCGCCCTGCGCGGCGCGCAGGGCGGGCAGCAAGCCCAGCGTCAGCTGGAAGTGGCCGAGATGATTCGTCGCGAACTGCGCCTCGTAGCCGCGGGCGTCCCGGACCAGTTCGCCGCCCATGATGCCGGCGTTGTCGATGAGGATGTGGAGCGGACGGCCGGACTCGCGGTACCGGGCGGCGAAGGCGTCGATCGACGCCGGGTCGAGGAGGTCGAGCCGCGCGATCTCGACGCGCTCGACCCCGGCCAGCGCGGGGGCGGCGCGCTCCGGGTCGCGCGAGGCGACGGTGACGGACGCGCCCGCCTTGCCGAGCGCACGGGTCGTCTCCAGGCCGAGCCCGACGTGACCGCCGGTGACGACGACGTTCGTGCCGGACAGGTCGATACCCCGGAGAACGTCGTCGGCGGTCGACGCCGCGGTGAAGCCGGAGCCGATGGGTCGTTGCCTCTGTGTCGTGTTCTGCGCCATGCCCACCACTCTGCGCCCGGCAGCCCGTACGCTGAATGATTGCCAGTTCGTATTTCTTGCGCGATAGTACGGGAATGGTCGCCGATCAACTGTCGGAGGTGTTCGACCTCGTCGAGATCCGCGGACTGCTGACCGGCGGGTTCGCGGCGCGGGGCCCGTGGGTGTCGCGTGGCGCCATCCAGGACTCGATGAAGCTCATCGCCATGGTGAGCGGGCGGGCCCGGCTGACCGCCGACGGGATCGACGGTCCGATCGAGCTGGAGCCGGGGGACGTCGCGATCCTGAACAACCGCTCGTGGCTGGAGCTCAGGGGCGGCACCGGCGACGGGCCGCGCCGCGAGATCGTCCCGGAGGAGAACGATCCCAGCACGCGCCTCGTCGGTGCCGACTGCGGCACAGACGACGTCGTCCTCGGCAATCGCGTCGACCTCAACCCGGCCGGCCGGGCGCTGCTGTCGCAGGCGCTCCCGCCCGTGGGACATGTGCGGGCATCGGCGGCCACGGCGACCAATCTGCGCGGCAGTCTTGACCGGCTGTTCGACGAGGTGGCCGGGAACCGGATCGGCTCGGCCTTCGCGATCCGGCAGTACGGCCAGCTCCTGCTGCTCGACGTCCTGCGGGCCTATGTCGAGCAGGCCCAGCTCCCCTCGGGATGGCTGCGGGCGCTGACCGACGAACGGCTGCGCCCCGCGCTCACCCTGATGCACACCCAACCGGGAAGGCCCTGGCGCCTGGACGAGCTGGCACGGGCCGCGGCGATGTCGCGGACCTCGTTCGCCGAACGCTTCCGCACGGTGGCGGGTCTCCCGCCGCTGACCTATCTCAACCGCTGGCGAATGCTGCTGGCGCGGCGCGCCCTGCGTGACGGCGATGTCCGCGTCGGCTCGCTGGCCTCCGACCTGGGGTACGCCTCCGAGAGCGCCTTCAGCACCGCGTTCAAACGGGAGGTGGGCGAGTCACCGCTGCGCTACCGGCACCGGGTACGCGCCGAACCGCCCACCCGGCCGACCCGGGCGCGGGGCCCGGGCCAGCCCTGAGCGGGCCCTGAGCGGGGAGGAACCGGGGCTCTAGAACGAGGCGAACGAGGATGTGCGGTCGTTCCAGCCGTAGACGGTGAGGTCGGGGAACGAGGTGCCGCCGTTGACCCACAGGACGGAGCGGCCGAAGTCACGGTGTTCGAAGAGGGACATGCCCGAGAAGCCGCCGGCCGTCGCGGCCGACGTCTCGTCGTTCCAGTTGTTGCAGAAGAACAGGAAGCAGGAGAGGTCCCAGTCCTGGAGGTTGGTGACGCCCGTGCCGACCGGGATGCCCAGCGCCGCGCCACCCGGGCCGGCGTGCTCGTGGATGGTGACGAGCTCCTGGAGGGCGCTCGGGTCGTCGGCCGCGGCGAAGGCCGCGGCCTGCTCGACCGTCACCTCCTGCGGCTCCCGCCCGAGCAGGTCCGCCGGCCCGCCCCGGGCGCTGACGAAGCGCTCGAACTCCGCCCCGTCGGTGAAGACGGCGAGGCGGCCCTTCGAACTCCCGCCCGGGAGCGCCGCCATGTAGAGGGGCCGGCCGTTGTACTCGGTGATGCTGCTCGGGTCGACGGACTCGCCGTCGATCGTCGTCGGGACGTCCGGTACCTGATGGACGATCGGTCCGCCGGCCTCCGCGGCCGGGCCGGACGCCGGATCGGCGTGCGCCAGCCCGGCCGGGACGAGAAGAGAGACCGCGGCGGCGAGAGCGACCGTTAATCGCGAGCGCGTGTGTCTACGCATGGCACCCCTTGGTGAGAGACCACCCGACGTGTTCGGGCGGCGCCGTGACGTGGTCGTCACAGTAACGAAGTGGTCATCCGGGGGGCATCGTTCGATGATCCGGTGTCACCTACGCGCAATGGCGCACTTGACGCGCACATAACCGGTATCTGGTGAAGATAACGTGAACGACGTGAAGGTGCGCGCGGTCGGCGTCGCGTGCGCCGTCCCCGGGGCCGAGGAACGGTGGGTGACGGCCGGTCGTAGGGTTCGGGTATGTCGCTGGGCCGTGTCGTCCTCAACTCCAGGCGCTGGATCGACCTTTCCGAGGTGCGCCTGTCGTCGACCTACGGCGGGATGATGGAGGGGTACCCGACGAAGCGGGTCAACGATTTCATCCTCCGCAGTCGGGTGCGTGTGGCCGAGGAGGCGTATCCCGGGCGGCCAGTACACCTGGTGCCGCCCGTGATCGAGTCTCCGGAGCAGCCCGCGGGGCGAACCCGGGAGCCGGTCGAGATGTTGCCCGCCGTGGCGTGTATCGGCGCGTTCGAGTCCTCGGAGATCGATCCCGCCCATGACTCGGGGTGGTATGTCTCGATGCTCACCGTCGTCTGGTTCCAGCCCACGGCGGACATCCCGTCGGAGGACGGCGCGGATCCGGCGCTCCGCGACCTCGCGTGGGAGGAACTGGCCCGCGACTTCGAACTCTGACGCGGCGCGGCCACCCGCCCGGGCGGTACCGTCCCGATGGATCGATCCACAGGTCATCGAGCAGGGCCGACGCCGGCGGGTCGGCCGGAAAGGCGCGCCCGTGCTGACGCCGGTGAACGAGGACGGCCCCACGCCGAGCGAAAGGCCGGTGAGCGTCAGCGGTTCTCGTCGGCGCTCCTGCCGCCGCGGTGCGGCGAGTTCGCGAAGGGCAGCCGGGTGCCGCCCTCGCCCTCCCCGCGCGGCTCGCCCTCCGGCGCCCTGGGGCCCGCCCGGGAGCGGTTCCCCGGCGGCTCGGCCGGACGGTCACCGGCGCCGATCACGCGGCCGACCCCGCGGGGGCGGGAGGCCCACACCTCCAGGGAACCGGTCGCGCCCGACAGCGACGACCGCGAGTCCGGCGAGCCCCGGGCGGGCCCGCCGCGCGACCGCGCCCGCCGGGGCATGGCCGGAGAAGCGGTTCCCCGGCGCGACGTTCGCCGAGGCCGTGATCGCGGCGTGAACGTCGTCGTGGCCCGGACCATCGGCACCGAGCGGCTGGACCTGGTGCCGCTTCGTCCCGAACACGCCGAGGAGATGGCCGCGGTGCTGTCCGATCCGGCTCTGCACACCTTCATCGGCGGCACCCCGGACACTCCTGGCGCCCTGCGCTCGCGCTACCAGCGCATGACCGCGGGCTCTCCCGACCCAGCCGTCTCCTGGCTGAACTGGGTGATCCGGCTCCGTGAGGAGTCCTGCCTGACGGGCACGGTCCAGGCCACGATCGGTCCCGGCGCACCCGGCCGCACCGCCGAGATCGCCTGGGTGGTGGGAACCCCGTGGCAGGGAAGAGGCATCGCCACCGAGGCGGCCCGAGGACTGGTCGACTGGCTCACCCGGCAGCCGGTGCGGACCATCCTCGCCCACATCCACCCCGACCACCGGGCATCCGCCGCCGTCGCCACCGCCGCCGGGCTCACTCCCTCCGGCGAATGGGACGAAGGCGAGATCCGATGGCACCGGAGTACCGGGCGATAGCGCCACCGGTACCCCGCTCTCGACCGCCTCCGCGATCCTGTCAATTCATTGCCAGTTCTTGTGAAAGAGGTGTACTTTCTGACCGGGAATCTGTTATCCAGGGGAGGACCGTCCGTGAAAATCGCCACAGTGGTCCCGCTCGCGGCAGGAGGTGTGGTCGCCCTCGCGCTGTGCCTTTTGCTGTTAGCGCTCGGCGATGTGCCCGACTTAGCCGCGATATCCGTGGCCGCTGGCCAGGCGAACGCAGCGGGGGGTGGCAGTATCGACTGGCCGTGACCGGTGCGAGCGCTTGGGCGCCGAGGTCGGAAAGGCGTTCTGTCATCCTTGTCAATTAACGGCGGGGGATGGAGATCGCAGAGGTGGAAGTTGCTCGAGCAACCAGCATTCGGTCGACGTCTTCGTCAGCTGAGGCAACAGCAGGGTAGGTCGCAGGTCGAGTTGACTGGCCCTGGAATGTCCGCCACCTACCTGTCGCGCCTGGAGTCCGGCACCCGACGGCCGACCGAACGAGCCGTCGCCTACCTGGCCGAACGGCTGGACATCCCGGTCGAGGACTTCGAGGAGCAGCCGCACAGCTGCCTCGAGAACCTGGCCGCCATGATCGCCGCCTGCCCGAAGACCGCCCTGAACGCCGACATGGCCACCGCGCTCGCGGGGAGCCTGGCGGCCGGCCAGGACGAGGACTCCATGACGCGGTGGCACGCGCTCGTGCAACTGGCCCGCATCCACGAGGTGCTGGGCGACTTCTCCCGCCAGTACGACGCCCTCGGCCAACTGCGCCAGCTCAGCGACGAGTTGGACCGCCCCGCGCTCCAGGCCGGGGCCCGGGTGCGGATGGCGCGCTGCGCCCACCACCTCGGCGACGCGCCGGCGGTCCGCCAGGCGGCGCGCGAGGTGCTGGCCCTCGACGAGCGACATGAGCCGAGGCTCGGCATCCCCGACATCCTGCGCACCAAGCTGGTGCTGGTCGCAGCCGAGGCGGAGCTCGGCAACCTCGCCGAGGCCGCCCGCATCGTCCAGGAGGTCTGCGCCTCCCTGGACCACCGTGAGGGGAGCCTGGCCGCGGAGGCGCTGTGGACGGCGGCCACCGTCAGCACCCGGCAGGGCAACCACTCGCGTGCCTCGGACTACCTGATGGACGCGCTGGCCGCGGTCGACAGCCGGGACGACCCGATCCTGTGGACGAGGCTACGCCTGGCCGCCGCGTCGCTGTCGATGCAGGCCATGCCGCCACGGCTTGCTGAGGCGCAGTCCTATCTGGACAGCATCGAGCCCCTCCTGAGGGTCACCGGACCGGCCAGGCACTGGCACGAGCTGCTCTTCCTCAAGGCCAAGCTCGCCTTCCGCAACGGCGACACCGGCCACGCCGCCGAGCTCCTCGCCCAGGCCGAGGCCGGCGTGGAACTCCTCTCCTACCGCGACAAGGTGGGGGTCGAGACGCTGCGCGGCGTTCTCGCGATCCGGGCCGGGGACGGAAGCGCGGGCCGCCGACTGGAGGAGCTGGTCGCCCAGGTCCGGATGGCACAGATGCCGGATCTGGAGGCCGAGGTGTGGCGGACGATGGCCGAGAGCGGCCAGTAGCGCGAATTGGTGAATGTCACGATCATGGCCGTCCGGCAGGCCGTCACCCCGGACGCGATGCAGGGCCGCGCCGCCGCGACGATCACGTTCGTCGGCATGGGGCTGACCCCGCTCGCCCGCCTGGGACGGGCGCTTCCGGACGACCCGGAACAGGCCGGGAGGGGTCCCAGGCCGGCGGTCTACCCTGACACACCATGACGAACGAATCGTACTTTCGGACCTATCGCGCCGGGCCGGCGACTCGGCGCATGTATCCGGTCTGGCTGTGCGGTGGCGTCCTCTTCGGCATGGGCCTGATCGCCCAGCTGTTCCTGTGGGCGGAACACGGGGACGCCTCCCCCTGGATGCTGTTCAACGTGGCCGTCGTCGCTTCGGTGGTTCTCGGCTATGTCTCGGTCAAGCGGAGCGCGACCATCACCACCGCCGAACACATCGAGATCCGCACGCTCTTCGGCGGGACCCGGCAGATCGCGTGGGAGGACATCGAGGAGATCGGGACCAAAGGCTCCCCGAAGACCGCTCAGGTGGCCGTGATCCACGTCATCGGCCGCCGGATCAGCCTGCCGCACGTCAACTCCCGGGATCTCCCCTCGTTCTCGGAGGAGGTGTCCCTGCTGCGCGGGCTGTGGGAGCACCGGCGCGGCCCCGGCCGGACGCCGCGACCACACGGAGAAGGCACGCCCGCCCCCTGACCGGCCGCGTGGTGAACGACTCCCGCTTGGCGGAGAAGGGGGTCTGGGGATGTCGCCTGCCGCGACGGAGTCCGTGATCGCCGCCTGCTCGTTCTGCCTGAAGCGGGACACGGAGGTGGGGACGCTCGTGGCCGGACCGGGAGTGTTCATCTGTGATGAGTGCGTGGCCCTCTGCTCGACGGTGATCGAGGGGAAGCCGGCGGCCCATGGGTACGCAAGGCGCGTGCGCTGGGAGCGACCTGGGCGCGCATCGGGGAGACGATGGGGATGACCCGGCAGTCCGCGTGGGAGCGCTTCTCCGGCGAGGAGTAGAGCCGTTCCCCCACACCCCTAGTTGAGGCCGTCGCCGGGGTCGTACGGCAGCGGGACGAGGCGGTAGTCCGACGCGCGCTCCTCCAGCGGGCGGCCGACCTCGTTGCGCAGCCGCTCCATGTCGTGGTCCAGCAGGTACTGGTAGCTCGGCAGCATGTCCTGCGAGATCCACTGCCAGCGGGAGCCGAAGTTCGCGATGTTGCCCGTGGGCAGCGGGGAGTCGAAGCGGATCTCGTCGGGAGTGTCGATCGCGATCTCCCCGGAGCCCGGCAGGCTGGGGACGGGCATCCGGATCTGGTCGGGGAGGTCGACCGCGACGTCGTTCACCACGTCGCGGAAGGCCGTCCCGTCCGGCACCGGCGACTCGGAGGTGGCGCCGAGCATGTACGTGACGGCCTGGCCGAGGTCCCGCTGCTGCATCGCGTCGTAGTCGTCCTGGAGGATCGTCTCCTGCTCGCGCCGGAGCAGCGCCGCGTTGCCCTGCTCGATCCGCGCCGGGTCGCCCGAGGCGATGTCCTCCCACGCGGTGAGCATCCCGGGTGTGAGCTCGCCCCCGGCGGCCAGGCGCCGCATCTCCTCGATCCCGCCGCGGTCGTAGGCGGCGTGCTGCCAGCCCATGTCCACGAAGATCTGCTTCTGCATGTCGACGAACGTGTCCTCGTAGTGCTCGAGTTCGGCCTCGCTGGCGGAGGCCAGCACCAGCGCCATGCCGGGCGGCATGGTCGGCATGGTCGCCGCGATCCATGCCAGGCGCTCGTCGCCGGCGAGCCCGCGCAGCACATGCAGGTCCTGCATGCCCGCGTAGACCAGGCCGCCGGCCAGCTTCGCCATGCCCGCCCACTGCAACTCGGGGTGGCGCAGGAACAGATCGGCGTAGTACTCGTAGACCCGCGCGATGCGGTCGTCGTTGGCGGACAGCCCCCGGCTGGTGTCCCAGGCGGCGGGATCGATGCCCAGCTGCCGGCAGAGCTCCAGGAAGCGCTGCTCGGTGGCCCACCGCGCCATCTCGCCGTTGGAGAACAGCCCCAGCGGCCCCGCCGACACCTCGTACCCGAGGCGCCTGAGCTCGTCCGCCCGCTCCGTCATCCTCCGGCGGTACCTCTCGATCTCCGCCTCGATGTCGTCGAAGGTGGCGGCGGCGTCGTTCGCCGCGAGCTGGAGGTGCTTGGTCCGGATCCTCTCGGCCAGGCTGTCCGGGAGGGCGTAGCCGCCGGACGTCAACGACGCCTCGACCATCTCACCGTTGTGGCCGACGATCAGCGGAGGCGGCTGCTCGGTGAACCAGATCTCCCCGCTGCGCGCCGCCACGGCGTCGTTCAACGCCCGCACCCAGCCGTTCCACTCCTCGACGGCCGCCCCGAGGTGGTCGCCGTACCGGGTCTCCAGCCCACTGGGGTTGAAGATCAGCCCGCGGACGTCGTCCTCGGTCGCGAGCGCCTGGTTCATGGCGTGGACGAGGTGACCCACCACGGCGTCGATGTCGGCCCCGCCGTCCTGCAGGCCCCCTCGCGTCTCGTCGATGCGCGCCTCGCCGTCCACCAGCGGGGTGCCGTCCAGGCCCCCGCCCTGCTGCGAGATCCGGGTGGCCCGCTCCGCGAGGTCCTGCGCCCCCCGCGCCTCGGCCGCCGCCCGGCCGTAGGCGGCCGCGGCGGCGGCTATGTCGTCGGCGTTGATCTCGTTGTCGAACTCCCGCTGCCGCGTCCACGGCTTCTTGTTGCCGGGTGCGGCCGCCTCCACCTCGTCCTGCGTGAAGTGAAGATTCGGGGGTGCCGGGGGCATGGGCGCTCCACTCCCTTGAGACCGTGCACGGCGAGAGAACCTCCGACGACGAAGGGGCGATCGCCGCGCCTGAGCCGGCCGTCGCCGGTGGCACTGTGTCAGGCCGGTGTCGGCAGGGGTCCCCGGCCGCCGGGAGTACGGCCGGAACGGGCCCACGGCCCCACCCGCCACCGCGCCCGGTTGGAGGCCCCGTCCCTGGTGACGGCGGGGCCCGCTACTGGGGGGCCAGGAGGCACGCCTCCAACGCGAGGGCGGACTCCACGCCGGCGCCGAGGAGGCCGCTGAAACACGCGTCGAAGTCGCCGGCGGCGCCACTGTCGCAGGCCGCGGTGAACGCGTCTCCCTCGTAGCCGTTCTCGGCGAGGAGCGCGGTGCAGGCGGCGGCGTCGGCGTGGGCCGGCGCGGCGGTGACCGCGGGCAGGGCGGTGGCGGCGGCGAAAAGGAACGCGGCCGCCGCGAGGCGGATTCCACGGGACATGGTGGGCTCCCATCGGGCGGGGCGTGCGGTGACTGATCGATCATCACCCATCGTGCCTGACGCGTCACCATGTGTCGCAGGTCGCATCGCCCCGGCGTGAGGGACGCTCGGGAGACTCCGGCGGTCGCCCCCGGAGCCCCGCCGAGCACCGCACGCCCTCAGCCCCCGCGACCACCACGCATTCGATCCCCCTGCACGCCGCGTTGCCTTGATTCAAGCCAGCGGGGGGCGGTTCGGGTCAGTCGTGCCGAGTCGTGGTTCCTGGGCGGCGGGGCTGGACAGTCTGTTGGCGCTGCCCCGGGGGAGGGGCGCGTGCGCCGCACGTCTTCTGCTCTGCATGGATGAAACGCCGAGGTAGAGGGAGTCCACCATGCCGGCTTTGCTGAACTACTCCATCGTCACGGATCCGACCTCGCTGCCGGCGTCACAGCCCGGGATGCCCTCGGTGGGGAGTGTGTACGTGGTCGTCTCCAACACCCACCTTGAGTCGGTGATGCTGAATTCCCTTGAGGTGGAGGTGTCCGGTGATCTGACGTCCCGGCCTCAGGACGTCAGCGCGAGCGCCGACATAGACCCGCCGAATCCTGGGGTGAAACTGGATTTCCGCTGGGACAGCGGCAAGAAGGTCTTCCGGATATTTCCACCTCCCAAGTTCGTGATCGACATGTCACCCGGTGACTCCATCGTTCTGAAAATGGAGAACATCGTCGTCTCCGACACCAAGGGATTGGCCTTCCTGAAGATACGCGAGGTTTCCTCGGGCGGCGACGCTCCGGGTAATATCGTTACCCCCGCACCCCCCGCCGGGAAATCCCGCAGCGTCACGCACGCGCTGGTGAAGAGCACGCCGAAGGTCCCGCGCAACTTCCGCCCGGACACGTCCATGGTGAACGGGGACGCAGCCGAGGATGTCACGCTGCGGTGGGACGGGCCCGACAATCTCACCTACTGGATCCAGTCTCCGGACGGGCAGAAGGTCCGCGTCTCGCAGGCGGCCTCGGGGCCCGGGGTGACGCAGAGAAGTTACGTATGGAAGGTGAGTCCGAAGCGGGGCGCCACCTACACCCTTCTGGCGGGGACGGAAAACCCCGCGCAGGAAGGGTACTTCCTCACCACCACGGTCCACGCACGCATCCCCGAGTTCGAAAGCGGGACACGCACTCCGTGGGTCGAAGGGACGACGGACAGGGGTCGTGTCACCTTCTCCGCGCAGGGGGCGGAGATCCGCGACCGGACCGGCACCTGGGGAACCCTCACGGTCGGCGAGGCAAGACTGATGAGGGGCCTGCGGACCGCATGGGTGTGGGGGCTGAACGACGAGGACGGGTGGATCAGCTTCCCGTCAACCGGAATCAATGTCTACCACGGCAGGTCACGAAACTGGGGCACTGTCGAGGCCGGGAAAGCCGACCTGAACGAACTGCTCACCGGCGAGGGGCGGGTGAAGGGTCATCTTGTCGTCGATGGAGGGATGAACCTCAGCCACGAAGGGCAGCGAATATTCCAATCCGAGCTCGACAGAATAACTTTTCATGCGTTCGGCGATTTCCAGAAATCGATCCTGGTGTACGGGGGTGGAGTCATCACCTACGACCATGGCACTTTCTCGATCGGTGAATCGCATGGCGGGGCGATCATCTCGTGCGACCTGCAGGTCAACGGAAAGCTCTCCATGCCCAGCGGTGACGCGAGGAGGATCCGGTATCTCTAGGGGCCGCGACGCCGGACGTCGGGGCCGTGGAGGGCACCGTGGGCCGTGGGAACGGCGACGACGACAGCGCCGAGTTCGGGGAAACGCCGGGCGGCGCCGAAGCCGGTGACGTCCAACTGGTCGTAGGCGACGCCACCGAGGTGGGCGGGGGCGCCGACGGCGGCGCCGTCCTCGGTCAGCCCCATGTCCAGGCCCATGACGTACTGGCGGGGTCGGCGGCGATGCCTGCCCCGGCGCCGCCCTGGGGCCGGGCGACCTGACGGGCCGGCGCGCCGCCGTGGTCGTCGGCAGCCGCCGCATCGCCGCCTTCGTGCCGGTCGTGTCGGCGTGCGTCGCGGGGCTGCGCGCGCTGGGCGCGGAGCCGTTCGTGGTGCCCGGCATGCGCAGCCACGGCGGCGCCACCGAGTCCTGCCGGTCGCCGAGGCCGACCACGTGGTGATGATCAACCGCGTCAAGCCCCACACCGACTTCTCCGGCGCCACCGAGTCCGGCCCGGCAGCCGCGTGCTGTGCGGGCCGGCCGTCGTCGAGAAGGGGTCCCACACCACCGCCCTGGTCGAGGGCGTCGGGCCCGCCCGCCTGCTGGAGCGGGAACGGGAGCCGCTGCGGCTGGCGAAGGAGTGGAGGCCGCGGCTGCCCGTGGACGACCTCGACGTGCTGCTGATCGACGAGTTCGGCAAGGACATCTCGGGCACCGCATGGACTCCAAGGTGATCGGCCGCCACAGTGTGTCGTTCGAGCCGCCGTTCACCATCCCCCGCATCCGCTACGTCACCGCCGTCGTGCCGACCGCCGGCGAGCGACGTCCAGGTGGTCGGCCCCGCCCCGGACTTCCCAGCCCCGCACCCCGAGTCCCGATCCGAGAGGCACACCCCATGAACACGATCAGTCAGTGGCGGCTGCGGGCGGAGTTCGCCCGCAGGCTGTCGGACATGTACGGGCGCGAGGTGCCCGCCTACACCACGCTGGTGGACGTCTCCCGCGAGGTGAACGCCGACGTCATGGCCCGCGCGGGCGCCGACGCCGAACGCCTGGGCTCCATCGCCCGCGTCACCGCCGAGCGCCACGGCGCGATCCGTGTCGGCACGCCCGGGGAGCTGCACCAGGTCGCCCGGATCTTCGGCGCGCTGGGCATGCGCCCCGTCGGCTTCTACGACCTGCGGGAGGCCGCCGCCAGCGCCGTCCCCGTCGTCTCGACGGCGTTCCGGCCCGTCGACGCCGAGGAGCTGGCCCGCAACCCGTTCCGCGTCTTCACCTCCATGCTCACCCCGGCCGATCCCCGTTTCTTCGACGCGGAGCTGCGGCGGCGCCTGGAGGCGTTCCTCGCCCGCCGGCGGCTCTTCCCGCCCGAACTGCTCGACCTGGCCGACCGCGCCGAACGCGAGGGCGAGCTGCCCGAGGAGGCCGCGGAGAGGTTCCTCGGCCTGGCCGTGGGATCGTTCGAGCTGTCCGGCGAACCCGTCGACCGGGCGTGGTACGCGACGCTGGAGAAGGTCTCCGCCGTCGCGGCCGACATCGGCGGCGTCACCAGCACCCACGTCAACCACCTCACGCCGCGCGTCCTCGACATCGACGAGCTGTACCGGCGGATGACCGGGCGCGGCATCCGGATGATCGACGCCATCCAGGGCCCGCCGCGCTGGGAGGGCCCCGACGTGCTGCTGCGCCAGACGTCGTTCCGCGCCCTCTCCGAGCCCCGCGCCCTGCGGCAGGCCGACGGCACCGTCACCACCGGGGCGCTGCGGGTCCGCTTCGGCGAGGTCGAGGCGCGCGGCATCGCGCTGACCGCCGCCGGGCGCTCCCGGTACGACGGGCTCCTCGCCGAGGTGGAGCGGCGCGTCGCGGAGCAGGGGCCCGGCACCGCGCGGGCGGAGGTGGCGCGCGCCGTCTGGCGGGAGGGCCTGCCGTCCACCGAACGCGGCCTCATCGACGCGGGCCTGGCGTTCTTCACCTACCACCTGCGCGAGGACCGGCCCGCAGGCGGCGGCACCCGGCCCCCGGCGTCCCTGCCCGCGCTGCTCGACGCGGGCTGGGTCAGGGCCGAACCCCTCGTCTACGAGGACTTCCTGCCGCGCTCGGCCGCCGGGATCTTCCAGTCCAACCTCAGCGGCGAGGGCACCCGCGACGAGGCGCAGCAGGCCGTCCACTACGACCTGGACCGGCTCGCCGGGATGACCGACCGCGAGATCCACGACCCGTTCGTCCTCTACCGGCGGCAGCAGGACGCCTCGCTCCGCCGGGTCGCCGACGAGCTCGGCCTCGGCGACACCCTCACCGCACCCGGCGCGGCCCGCACCGGCACCACGCTCACGGAGGACCCCCGATGAC
>NZ_LAVK01000499.1 GCF_001083795.1 Streptomyces sp. SBT349 | reverse complement strand
CCCCCGGGCCCCGCCATCAGCAACTCCGGCGGCAGCAGCCGCCCCGCCCCCGAGGCCGCCGACCGCTCGACGAACCCCGCGAGCGCGCCCCACGGCTCGTCGTCGCGGGCCAGCGCCTCCAGGGCCCTGTCCGTCAACCGCTGCGTCTCCTCCGCGGCGATATGCCGCACCAGTGCCTCCTTGTTCGGGAAACGCCGGTACACCGTGCCCACACCAACCCTCGCCCGGCGCGCCACCTCCTCCATCGGCGCGCCATAACCCTGCTCACCGAACACATCCCGCGCCGCGCTCAGCACATGCCGCAGATTGCGCTGCGCGTCCACGCGCAAAGGCGCCGCCGCTTTCGCCTCCGCACGCCCTTCGGCACGGCCTCGCTCAACCGAGGACGGCGATCGCGTGCCGTCCTCGGATCCTCTGATCCGCATATTCAATTCCCCCGGTGCAGCGGACGCTCCCCGAAAAGACGCCGCGTGTAGTAAGGATGACGAACATAGTTGAGGGCACTGACACTGAGAAGCGCCCTGAGAAGCACGGAGCGGAACCGCGGGATCACGGCGGTCGCACCGTGCCGCGCCGCACCCTCCCGTGCCGCCCCCGATCGGAGCAGCCGCACGTCCAACCTGTGGACAAACAGCCACCCACGGGTGCCTTATGGACAGGTGACCAAGCAACCCGCCCACATCGTGGTGGCCGGCGGCGGCCATGTCGGCCTCTACACCGCACACCGCCTCCAGCGCCGACTCGCGCGCGAGCTGCGGCGCGGCGACGTCCGGATCACCGTGATCAGCCCGGATCCGTACATGACCTACCAGCCCTTTCTCCCCGAGGCCGCCGCCGGCTCGCTCTCTCCCCGGCACGTGGTCGTCCCGCTCCGCCGCGTGCTCCCCCGGTGCCGTTTCCTCGCCGGCGAGGTCACCGCCGTCGACACCGGGGCCCGCACGGTCCATGTCCGGACGCCGGTCGGCGAGGACGCGGACGCTGAGCCACTCCGGGTCAGCTACGACGAACTGGTGCTGGCACCTGGTTCCATCTCCCGCACGCTCCCCGTCCCCGGCCTCGCCGACCACGGCATCGGCTTCAAAGGCGTGGAAGAGGCCATCGGCCTGCGCAACCACGTCCTGGAGCAGCTCGACATCGCCTCCTCCACCCGGGACAGCGCGGTCCGCGACGCCGCCCTGACCTTCGTCTTCGTCGGCGGCGGCTACGCCGGCGTCGAAGCGCTCGCCGAGCTCCAGGACATGGGACGTTTCGCGTGCCGTTACTACCACAACATCCGCCCGGAGGAGCTGACGTGGATCCTGGTCGAGGCAACCGGCCGCATCCTTCCGGAAGGGGGTGAGCAGATGGGCACCTACGCGCTGCGCGAGCTGCGCGGACGCAACGTCGACGTCCGGCTCTCCACGCGCCTCGAATCCTGTGAGAACCGCACCGCCGTCCTCAGCGACGGCTCACGCCACCCCACCCGCACCCTGGTGTGGACCACCGGCGTCCGGGCCCACCCCGTGCTCGCCTCCTGCGGCGTCCCCCTCGACGACCGCGGTCGCGTCCGCTGCACCCCGGCCCTCCGCGTCCGGGACGTCGACCACGTCTGGTCCGCGGGCGACGCCGCCGCCGTCCCCGACCTCACCCGTGACGGCCGGGCCCTCTGCGCCCCCAACGCGCAGCACGCCGTGCGCCAGGCCCGCCGCCTCGCCGACAACATCACGGCCACCCTCCGCGGCAAGCCGCCCACCCACTACCGCCACCGCGCCGTCGGCTCCGTCGCCTCCCTCGGCCTCCACAAGGGCGTCGCGCGCATCCGCGGCAGGCACGTCAAGGGCCTCCCGGCCTGGCTGATCCACCGCGCCTACCACCTCGGCCGCGTTCCCACGTTCAACCGGAAGGTGCGCGTGCTCGCCGAATGGACCCTTGCGGGATTGTTCAGACGTGAGATCGTCTCCCTCGGCTCGCTCGAACACCCCCGCGCCGAGTTCGAGCTCGCCGCCGGCACCGGACGCCCCCCCGAACGCACCTGACCGCGACCCGGCATGTGACGATGGGTGTGCTGCCGCTCAGCGAAGAGTAGACGTACAAACCAGAACGAATCAGATCGGAAAGTTGTGAATTTGACGCGCTGGGGCATCCGGCTGCCCGGGGCACAGCGGCGCCACGGCGCCGCCGGAGCGGAGGCCGGCAGCGTGCCGGCCGCCCGCGGGAGCGAGCGCCAGGGCCTCGCGCCCAGAGGGCAGAAGAGCCACGGCGTCGATCCCCAGGCCATCCACGAACTGCTCGGCCAGGTCCAGGCGCCCGTCGCCGTCGTCCGCGGCCCCGACCACCGAGTCGCCTATGTCAACGCCGCCTACGCCGCGCTCTTCGGCCACCGCGCCCCCGGCGCACCCGCCCGCGCGTCCCTCACCGAGCTCGCCGAGATCGGCCTGCTCCCCCTGATGGACCAGGTGCAACGCAGCGGCACCCCCCGCACCCTGAAGTCGCGCAGCGTCCCCGGCACCGCCCGCGACAGCTACTTCACCTTCACCTGCACCCCCGTCGAACTCGCCGCCACCGCCGAGGCCCCCGCCCAGCGCGGCGTCCTCGTCTTCGCCGCCGACGTCACCGACCAGGTCGTCTCGGCCGAGCGCCTGCGGGAGAGCGAGAGCCAGCAACGCGCCGCCGCCGTGACCCTCCAGCGCAGCCTGCTGCCCCAGCGCCTCGAACAGCCCGACGACCTCCGCGCCGCCGCCACCTACCAGCCCGGCGGCATCGACGCCGCGGTGGGAGGCGACTGGTACGACGTGATCACCCTGGGCGCCGGGCGCACGGCGGTGGTGATCGGCGACGTCATGGGCCGGGGCGTGCGCGCCGCCGCGGTCATGGGCCAGCTGCGCACCGCCGTCCGCGCCTACGCGCGCCTCGACCTCCCGCCCCACGAGGTCCTCCAACTCCTCGACGGCCTCGCCACCGACATCGACTCCACCCAGATCGCCACCTGCCTCTACGCCGTGTACGACCCCAACGAGGGCGCGCTCACCTACGCCTCCGCGGGCCACCTCCCGATCTTCATCCGTGAGACGGACGGCTCCGTCCGCCGCGTCGCCGAGCCCACGGGCCCCCCGCTGGGAACGGGCGGCTGGATCCACACCTCCGGCGCCGTCCCCTTCGGCCCGGGTGCGACGGCCGTCCTGTGCACCGACGGCCTGGTGGAACGGCGCGACGCCGACATCGACGAGGGCCTGGACGCGCTGGAGCGCGCGGTGGCCGGCGCGGGGGACACCCCGCAGATCATCTGCGACCGCCTGCTGCGCGCCCTCGGGATCACCGAGGACCACGACGACGACGTGGCGATCCTCGTCCTCTCCTGCCCCGCCCGGCAGGGCGAGGAGGCCGACCTCTTCCGCGGCGCCGCGCTCGACCTGCTCGGCGGGGTCGAGGCCGCGCCACGGGCCCGCGCGTTCGCCGACGGCGTGCTGGCCAGCTGGCGGTTCCCCGAGGAGCTGCGCGAGCTCGGCGTCCTGGCCGCGAGCGAGCTGGTGGCCAACTCCCTCAAGCACGGCCGCGCCCCCATGGGCCTGCGCCTGCGGCGCACCGACCGCAGGCTGATCGTGGAGGTCACGGACGGGGACGAGCACCTGCCCCGCCGCCAGCAGGCCCAGCCCGCCGACGAGGCGGGCCGCGGCATCGCGGTGGTCGCCACGATCGCGGCCGAGTGGGGCGCCCGCCGCCTGCCCGAAGGAGGCAAGGCGGTGTGGGCGGAGTTCGCCCTCCCGGGCTCAAGTTGACGCTGTCGTCCGGCGGGCGTAACGTAGCCCGAGCGCTCTTGACAGGGCGCACTCCTACCACTGCCTATAACCCGTTGAGGGTTTATTCGGGCTGTCTGGAATTGGGGTCCCGGGGCCGGATTTGAAATTCGGTGGGGATTGCTTCTAGAGTGGTGGACACAACGAAGGGAAACGCCCGGAGGGCCCTGAAAGGGGCTCGATGGAAGTGTCCGTTCCTTGAGAACTCAACAGCGTGCCAAAAGTCAATGCCAGATTTACTGCGTTGATATGACGTAGATATGTTTTGAAATGTTCAGCGAGAGTCTGTTCTCGGTGGATTGCTTTGAGCATTCACGGAGAGTTTGATCCTGGCTCAGGACGAACGCTGGCGGCGTGCTTAACACATGCAAGTCGAACGCTGATCCGGT
>NZ_LAVK01000498.1 GCF_001083795.1 Streptomyces sp. SBT349 | reverse complement strand
TCGTCGGTGGGGGGCCGCCCGTAGGATGGGCGGCGTTCCTCTGCCCCCATCGAGCCCTCAGGACACGACGTGACACGCCTCGGCGATTCCGTGCGGCGCGCCAGCGCGCTGCTGGAGCAGGACCTCTCCTCCGACATCACCGTCCGGCAGCTGCTGGAGGAGACGGGCGCGCGGCGTTATCTCGACCTGAGCGACCTCACGGCGGCGGAGCAGGCCGCGCTGATCGCCTCGCGGGCGGTGGACGTGCTTCCCTCCGTGGAGCGGCTGACCGAGCGGATCGAGGCCGCCGTCGCGGCCGGGCGCGGGCTGCACGTCAAGCTGGGGATCGACCCCACCGCCGTCGACGTCCACCTGGGCCACGCGGTGCAGGTGATCGTCCTCAGCCGCTTCCAGCGGATGGGGCACGAGGTCACGTTGATCATCGGCGACATCACGGCCAAGATCGGCGACCCCACGGGCCGCTCGACCGAACGCCCGGCGCTGACCGACGAGGACATCGCGAGGAACCTGGCGGGCTACCGCGAGCAGGTCAGGCCGTTCTTCGACTTCGAACGCGTCAGGTTCCGGCACAACGGCGAGTGGCTGGGCGGCCTCACCCTGCCGCGCCTGATCGGCATCCTGGCCCAGGTCCCGGCCTCGGCGCTGCTCCAGCGCGACGACTTCCGCACCCGGCTCGAAGGCGGGCACGGGCTGTCCATGTCGGAGCTGATCTACCCGGTGGCCATGGCGATCGACTCGGCCGAGATCGAGGCGGATGTCGAGCTCGGCGGCGTGGACCAGCTGCTCAACATGCAGATGGGCCGGCGCGTGATGGAGATCTACGGCCAGAAGCCGCAGATGATCGTCAGCATGCCGCTGGTCGAGGGCACCGACGGCTCGGGCGCGAAGATGTCCAAGTCCAAGGGCAACTACATCGGCCTGTCCTCGTCGGCGGAGGACGCGTTCGGCAAGGTCATGTCCGTTCCCGACCGTCTGATGGAGCCCTACCTCCGGGCCTGGACGGAGTGGACGGACGAGGAGATCGCGCTGGCGCGCGGGCGCCTCGGCGACTCCTCGCTGCACCCGATGGATCTGAAGAAGCTGCTGGCCGGCGAGGTCGTCACGGCGCTGCACGGGGTCGATGCCGCGATGGCGGCCAGGGACGCGTTCACCGCGCAGTTCTCGCGCAAGAGCTTCACCGAGGTGGCCGACCTGCCGGAGGTCACCCTTTCCGACCACGGCGGCGAGGGCATCGCCGCCGTCCTGACCAAGGTGCTCGGCTTCACGCCCAGCGCCTCGGCCGCCCGCAGGCTCGCCAAGCAGAACGGGCTGCGTGTGGTCCTGGAGACCGGCGCCGGGCAGACCGGCGTGGTCCTCGGTGAGACGGACGTGCTGCGTCCGCTCGGCGAGGTGATCGGCGAGCACCTGGCCGCCGCCGAGGAGGAGCCGAAGGGCGTCTACCTCAAGGCCGGCCGGAAGCTCGCGCTCGTGCGGGACTAGCCTGGTCACAGGAGAGGGTGGTGGGGTAATGCGCAGACGACGTGTCGCTGCGGAGGACTCGACGGTCTACCGGATCACGGGTGCGCGGCAGAGCCTCGACGACGATGTCAGGGGAAGGCAACGCCGTTACATCATTTCGATGCTCGTGCGCACCCTGGCGGTGGTCCTCACCCTTCTCCTGTGGAACGTCAGCCGCCCTCTCGCCTCCGTCACCCTGGTGCTCGGAGTGGTGCTTCCGTATGTGGCCGTGGTGATCGCCAATGCGGGCCGGGAGAACGCCCCTTCACTGCCCTCCACCTTCCTCACCTCGGGCTCCGTCAGAGCTCTCCCTCCGGGAAATGAGGATCCCCACAAACGGAGTTGACCCCTCCGACCTGCGAAGCTCAAGAAATCCTCAGTTCAATTGACCCGTTCCCCTGCGCCGATCGGTGCATTGCATGTCATACTTCAAGAGCGCTCCGTATCCCCCGTCGGAGCGACGAACCGACGCCGGGCGGCTCCCCCCGTGGCTGCCCGGCGTCGGTTCTCTGTTTCCGGTGATTCTTTAAGGGTGTTGTATGGATTCCGTGGAGAACGAGTCCACAACCGGCCCGCTGATCTGCTCGGCCAAGGGGTGCCGCACCGCCGCCGTGTGGGTGCTGGCCTGGAACAATCCGAAGCTGCACACGCCCGAGCGCAGGAAGACCTGGCTCGCGTGCGAGGAGCACCGCGAGTACCTCTCGCGGTTCCTCGGGATGCGGGGATTCCTGAAGGACGTGGTGGAGCTGGACGTCTGGCGGTCAGCCTCCGATCGCTGACATCGGCCGCTGCGGCTGAAGGAACGCGGGGTCGTCCAGGCCCGAGCCCGCCTTCTTCCCCCACATGGCCACCCGCCACAGCTCGGCGATCTCCTCGTCGTCCGCGCCGGAGCGGAGCGCGCCCCGCAGGTCGGATTCCTCGCGGGCGAACAGGCAGTTGCGCACCTGGCCGTCGGCCGTCAGCCGCGTGCGGTCGCAGGCCCGGCAGAACGGGCGGGTGACCGAGGCGATGACGCCCACCCGGTGCGGCCCGCCGTCCACCGTCCACCGCTCGGCCGGGGCGGAGCCGCGCCGCTCCGTCTCCTCGGGGGTGAGGGTGAACCGGGTGCGCAGGGAGGCCAGGATCTCCCCGGCCGTGATCATCTCCTCGCGCTGCCAGCCGTGCTGGGCGTCCAGCGGCATCTGCTCGATGAACCGCAGCTCGTAGCCGTGGTCGATCGCCCAGGCGAGCAGGGAGGGCGCCTCCCCGTCGTTCAGCCCGCGCATCAGCACGGCGTTGACCTTGACGGGGGTGAGCCCCGCCTCCTTGGCCGCGGCGAGGCCCGCGAGCACGTCGTCGAGGCGGCGGCGCCTGGTGATCCGCTCGAACACGTCGTGGTCGGTGGAGTCCAGCGACACGTTCACCCGGTCGAGGCCCGCGGCCTGCAGCGCGGCGGCCGTGCGCGCCAGGCCCACGCCGTTGGTCGTGAGGGAGAGCCTGGGGCGCGGCTCCAGGGCCGCGCAGCGGGCGACGATGCCGGTCAGGCCGCGGCGCAGCAGGGGCTCTCCCCCGGTGAACCTGACGTCCTTCACCCCGAGAAGGCCGACGGCGATGCCGATCAGCCGGACGATCTCGTCATCCGTGAGCAGCTCGGGCTTGTCCAGCCAGGACAGCCCCTCTTCCGGCATGCAGTAGGTGCAGCGGAGATTGCACCTGTCGGTCAGCGAGACCCGCAGATCGGTCGCGGTCCTGCCGTAGGTGTCGAGCAGCATGATTCGCAGGGTACGGCACGGCTGTGACAATGGCCCCCGGTCTGCGCGACGGCGGTCCGCACGGCGTTCGCGGGGCGGCGCCGACGGGCCGTCAACTCTCCTCGCGCGTGCGGGTGCTGTCGCGGACTGGCCGTATCCTCGGTGACCATGCTCGAAGACCACCAGGCGGCCTTGGCCGGTTTCCCCGACCTCCCGTCAGACGACGAGCCATGGCCCCCGGGGTATCCGGACGGGTACGCCGTGGTGGACGTGGAGACCACCGGCCTGCGCCGCGAGGACCGGATCGTGTCCGCCGCGGTGTACCGGCTCGACGGCCGGGGCGAGGTGCAGGACCACTGGTACACGACGGTCAACCCGCAGCGCGATCCCGGGCCGGTGCACATCCACGGGCTGACGTCCGCGGTGCTGGCCGACGCGCCGCTCTTCGCCGAGGTGGCCGGGGAGTTCGCCGAGCGGCTGGAGGGGCGCGTGCTGGTCGCGCACAACGCCGTCTTCGACTGGACGATGATCGCCAGGGAGTACGCGCGCACGGACGGGTCCGCGCCCGTCACGCAACGGCTGTGCACCATCGCGCTGTCCAAGGCGCTGGGGCTGCCCCTGGCGAACCACCGGCTGGAGACGCTGGCGGCGTTCTTCCGCGTGACGCAGCGGCGCGCGCACCACGCGCTGGACGACGCGCGGGTGCTGGCCGAGGCGTTCCGGCCGAGCCTGCACCGCGCGGCGCGCAAGCGGCTGGCGCTGCCGCTGCTGGCCTGCCTTCCGCTGGCCGAGTGGAAGGACCCGCCCTCGGCGGGCGGGTTCCGTGGCGCGGTCCCGGGGGCGCGCGACGGGGCGGCGGCCTGGCGGGGCGGCGGCTGGCGGCAGGCCAGGCGGCGCCCGCCCTGCCCCCATCCCAACCCCGGTCGGTACGAGACGGGTGGCCGCCTGGTGC
>NZ_LAVK01000497.1 GCF_001083795.1 Streptomyces sp. SBT349 | reverse complement strand
GTGTCGGTGGACTGGTCGCCGCTGGTGGCGGGGGCGGGGGCCACTGCGCCGGTGGAGTTGCCGACGTATCCCTTCCAGCGCCGCAGGTACTGGCTGGAGACAACCACCGAGGACACGCGGTCCGCGTCCCCCCGCCCCGCGGACGAGAACGAGGGCCGCTTCTGGGAGGCGGTCGAGGCCGAGGACCTCCCGTCCCTGAGCTCCCTTCTCGACATGCCCGCCGAGCCCGCCCTCCAGGCGGTCCTCCCCGCCGTCTCGACCTGGCGCCGCCGCACGCGCGACCGCCACACCGCCGGAGCCTGGCTCTACCAGGCGGTCTGGGAGCCCCTGGCCGAGACGGCCTCCGCCTCCCGGCCGGCCGGCCGCTGGCTGGCAGTGGCGCCACCGGACCCGGAGCCCGGACGCGGGAACGCGCCCGGCCCGGCCGTCCTCCAGGCTCTGACCCGGCTCGGCGCCGACGTCCACGTCCTGACCGTGGACCCGGCGACCGCCGACCGTTCCGGCATCGCCGCCGCCCTGCACCGCGCCCTCGACGAGGCCCCGGACATCAGCGGCGTCCTCTCGTTGCTCGCCCTGGACGAGCGCCCGCATCCGGACCACTTCGGGCTGACCTCGGGCGTGACGGGCACCCTCCTGCTGACGCAGGCCATGGCGGATCTCGGCGCCCGCCTCGGCGACGCCCGCCTCTGGTGCGCCACCCAGGGCGCGGTCACCGTCGCCGCAGCGCCAGCGGACGCGGCCCCGCGTCCGGAGCACGCGCAGGTCTGGGGGCTCGGCCAGGTGGCGGCCGTCGAACACCCGCGCCTGTGGGGCGGACTCGTCGATCTCGCCGACCTCGCCGATCTCCCAGGACCGGCCGGGCCGGAGCGCGCGGACGGCGACGTCCCGCCCTCTTGGCTCGACCAACGCCTCGGAGCCGTGCTCGCCCACGAGGGCGACGAGGACCAGTTCGCCCTGCGCCCCGGCGGCACCTACGTCCGCAGGCTGGCGCCCGTCCCGTCACCCGCCAGGGGCGCCGCACCCGAGTGGCGGCCCCGGGAGACCGCGCTGATCACGGGTGGCACGGGCCCCATGGAGACACAGGTGGCGGGCTGGCTGGCGCGCCGGGGCGTGCGGCGCGTGGTGCTCACCGACCCCACCGCGGGCGACGGGACCGAGGGACATCCGCTGGTCGCCGAGCTGGCCGAACTCGGCGTCCTGGCCACGGTGATCGCCTGTGACCCCACCGACCGCGCCCAGCTCGCCGGGCTGGTCAAACGCCTCGGCGACGAGGGCGACACCATCCGGTCCGTCTTCCACACCGCCGCCGCCATCGAGCTGACGCCGCTGACGGAGACCGAGCCCGTTCAGCTGGCGCGGGCCGTGCTGGCCAAGGGAGGAGTCGCCCAGCACCTGGAGGAACTCCTCCCGGAGGAATCCCTCGACGCCGTCGTCTACTTCACCTCCGTGGCCGGGGTCTGGGGCAGCGGCAACCACGCCGCCTACGCCGCGGCCAACGCCCACCTGGACGCCCTGGCCCAGCGGCGCCGTGCCCGTGGCCAGGCGGCCACCTCGGTGGCCTGGAGCCTGTGGGAGATGCCGACGCCGGAAGAGGCCGCCGACCCCGAGGTGCCGCGTGCCATGCGGGCCGCCCGCGGCAACGGACTGCCGCCGATGAACCCGGAGCTGGCCCTGAACGCGCTCCAGCAGGCATTGGAACGTGACCACACGGCCGTCGCGGTCGCGGACATCGCGTGGGAACGCTTCGTTCCGACCTTCACGCTCGCCAGGCCCAGCAGGCTGATCGAGGGAGTGCCCGCGGCCCGGGACATCCTCGCGGCGGCCGAGAGCGACGAGCCCGCCGACGCCGGGGAGTCCGAGGAACTGCGCAGCCGGCTGGCGAGCCTGTCGGTGGAACAGCAGCAGCACGAGCTGACCCGTCTGGTGTGCACACACGCCGGTGCCGTCCTCGGCCACGCGCCGGGCGACACCCCCGAGCCGCAACGCGCCTTCCGCGACCTGGGCATCGAGTCGATGACCGCGATCGAACTGCGCAACAAGCTCAACCGGGCGACGGGACTGCGCCTGCCGGCCACGCTCGTCTTCGAATACCCCACCCCCGCCATGCTGGCCGACCACCTGCGGACCGAGATCGTGCGCGACGGGACGATGAGCGTCTCCGCCCTGCACGCGGAACTGGACCGCATGGACCGCGGCCTGGCCCAGGCCACCGCCAGCGAGGCGGAACGCGCCCAGATCACCCAGCGCCTGGAGAAGATGCTCTCCGCCTGGTCCGGCGCCGGGGAATCGGCATCCGACGCATCCGAGAACTTCACCGACACGCTCGAATCGGCCTCCGACGACGAGGTATTCGAATTTCTCCACAGGGAGCTGGGAAAGCCGAGTTGATCGTCTCTCTCGTATAGCCAGTCAGTACCAGCAGCCTTGTACGCACTTCGATATCTCCCAGGGAGCCTGTGATGGCGAACGAAGAAAAGCTCCGCGACTACCTCAAGTGGGCGACCGCCGAACTGCACCAGGCGCGCCGCCAGTTGGAGGAGGTCGAGGCGGCAGGGTCCGAGCCGATCGCCATCGTCGGCATGGCCTGCCGCTACCCGGGCGGAGCCACCTCCCCCGAGGCTTTCTGGCAGCTGATCAGCTCCGGCCAGGACGCCATCACCGGCCTGCCAGAGGACCGCGGCTGGGATACCGAACGCCTCTATGCCCCCGACTCGAATGGCGAGGGCACCTCCTATGTGCGCGAGGGCGGCTTCCTGGAGAATGTCGCCGACTTCGACGCCGACTTCTTCGGGATATCCCCGCGTGAGGCGTCGGCGATGGACCCGCAGCAACGGCTGCTGCTGGAAGCCTCCTGGGAGGTCTTCGAGCGCGCCGGGATCGACCCGACCTCGCTGACGGGCCGGCAGATCGGCTCCTTCGTCGGCAACAACGTCGTGGACTACGGCGGTGCCCTCCCGCGCATCCCCGAGGATTCCTTCGGCCACCTGATGACCGGAACCTCGGCGGCCGTCCTCTCCGGCAGGCTGTCCTATCTGTTCGGCCTCCAGGGCCCCGCCGTGACGGTGGACACGGCCTGCTCGTCCTCGCTGGTGGCGCTGCACCTCGCCGTCCAGGCGCTGCGGCAGAACGAGTGCTCCATGGCGCTTGTCGCCGGAGTCACCGTGCTCTCGTCCCCGCTCCAGCTGATCGGCTTCAGCGCGCAGCACGGGCTCGCCCGCGACGGCCGGTGTAAGGCGTTCTCGGCGGCGGCCGACGGCATGGCTCTGGCCGAGGGCGCCGGCGTGCTGCTGGTGGAGCGGCTCTCGGAGGCGCGCCGCAACGGTCATCCGGTGCTGGCCGTGGTCAGCGGCTCCGCCGTGAACCAGGACGGCGCGAGCAACGGCCTCTCCGCCCCCAACGGGCAGTCCCAGCAGCGGGTGATCCGGCAGGCGTTGGCCAACGCCGGGCTGTCCACGGCCGACGTGGACGCGGTGGAGGCGCATGGCACGGGGACCTCGCTGGGTGACCCGATCGAGGCGCACGCGCTGCTGGCCACCTACGGGCAGGGCCGCGACGCGGAGCGTCCGCTGCGCCTCGGCTCGGTCAAGTCGAACATCGGCCACACGGGTGCGGCGGCCGGTGTGGCCGGCGTGATCAAGATGGTGATGGCCCTCCAGCACGAGGCGCTGCCCAGGACCCTCCACGCGGAGGAGCCCTCGCCGCACATCGACTGGACGGCGGGCGCGGTATCGCTGCTCGTCGACGAGGCGGCCTGGCCCCTGAACGAGGGCCACGTGCGCCGGGCCGGGGTGTCCTCGTTCGGCATCAGCGGCACCAACGCCCACGTGATCCTGGAGCAGGCTCCGCGCGTGGCCGAGGACACGACCGAGGCGGCGCCGTCCGGCGCGGCCGACGGCCGGTCGGCCTCCGCTCCGCTGCCGCGCACGGACGTGCTGCCCTGGGTGCTGTCGGGCAAGAACGAGGGTGCGTTGCGGGAGGGTGCGGCGCGGTTGGGTGAGTTTGTCGGTGGGTGTGGTGTGGGTGTGGGTGATGTGGGTCGGGCGTTGGTGGTGTCGCGTGCGGCTTTGGATTGTCGTGCGGTGGTGGTGGGGCGTGGTCGTGGTGAGTTGTTGGGTGGGTTGTCGGGGTTGAGTGGTGCGGTGGTGGGTTCGGTGGTGGAGGGTGCGGGGCGTCCGGTGTTCGTGTTTCCGGGGCAGGGGTCGCAG
>NZ_LAVK01000496.1 GCF_001083795.1 Streptomyces sp. SBT349 | reverse complement strand
CTCGGCGCCCGCCCACCCGCAAGCCCGCAAGAAAATTGCGCCGCCTTGCGCGGCGGGCGGAGGCCGTGGCAGGCGGCGGGCGGCGCGCCCGGAGGGAGCCCGGCGGGGCCCCGGAACGCGCTGATGAGAGTTCACCTTCCGGCCCATTGATCTTCGTGTGCCCCCGGGTTAGCTTCACCCCTCGCACCACGCAGAGGGAGCACCCCATGAGGCATCTCCGTGCACTCCCCGCCGCCGCCGTGGCGGTGGTCCTGGCGGCCTGCGCCCCCGGATCCGGCGCGGGGGGAGGCGAGACGGAGCAGAACGACGACGACCGGCTCACCTACCTCTACTTCACCGACGGCCCCGACGAGGACGCCACCCGCGCGCTGATCGAGGAGTACGAACGGGAGACCGGCGTCACCGTCGAGCTCCAGGTCGTCCCCTTCGACAGCCTCGAACAGCGCCTCCAGGCACGGCTGTCGGGGGACAACGCGCCCGACGTGGCGCGGCTGACGGACATCGCGCCGTTCCGCGGCGACCTGCTGGACCTCGGCCGCTTCCAGGGGGAGGCGCTGGACGACACGTTCCTCGACGGCGCCGACTCCTATGTCACCGGCCCCGAGGGTGAGTTGCTCGCCGTGCCGAGCGACCTCACCATGAACGGGCCGCTGGTCAACGTCGAGCAGTTCGAGGCGGCGGGCGTCGAACTCCCGGCGCCGGGCGACCCCTGGACCTGGGACGAGATGGTCGCGGCGGCGCGGGAGGTGCAGGAGCACGCGGGCACGCAGAACGCCATCGCCATGGACGTCTCGGGCCACCGCTTCTCCACGATGCTCAGCCAGTACGGCACCGGCTTCTTCAACGCGGAGGGCACCGAGGTCGCCCTCGACACCGACCTGGCCACGGCCGCGGTGGAGCGCTTCGCCGAGCTCAACGCGTCCGGCGCCATGCCCTCCGACCTGTGGCTCCAGGCCGGTACCCGCTACGAGGGCGCCAACGAGATCTTCCTCGCCGAGCAGGCGCCGGTGTACCTCAGCGGCAACTGGCAGGTGAGCGCGTTCGCCGGGGACGCGACGTTCGAGTGGGCGGCCGTCCCCAATCCCTGCCAGGAGCGGTGCGGGGGCTTCCCCGGCGGCAAGTTCATGGTGTCGTTCGAGCAGAGCGCGCGGCAGGAGACCGCCGCCGGGTTCATCGCCTTCATGAACTCCCGGGAGTCGCAGGAGCAGTTGGCCCAGGAGGCGAACTTCCTGCCCACCCGCAAGGACCTCATCGACGCCGGGGTCACCTATCCCGAACGCGACGCCGACATGCAGGTCTTCCTCGACGACATCGCGGCCACACCCGAGGCGGCCTTCGCCACCGGCTACAGCCCGGCGTTCGGCGCCACCGCGGACGCCGCCGTCCAGGAGCTGAGCAGGGTGCTGGCCGGCGAGCAGTCGCCGCGGGAGGCGGCCGAGGCGATACGCGCCGCCGCCGAGAGCGCGCTCGGAGACGCCAGGTGACCTCCGCCGCCTCCCCCGGGCGCGCCTCGGCCACGCCGTGGAACCAGAGGATCGCGCCCTACCTGTTCGTCCTGCCCAACATGGCGATCCTCGGCGTCTTCGTCATCTGGCCGGCCGCCAACAACATCAACATCAGCCTCTACGACAGCGACAACGGCCGCGAGTTCACCTATGCGGGGACCAGCAACTACGGCGAGCTGTTCGGCGCCGACGCGTTCTGGGAGGCGGCGCGCGCCACGGCGCTCTTCGCCGTCTGCTTCGTGGTGCTGACCACCGTCCTCTCCGTCGCCCTGGCCCTGCTGCTCAACCAGAGGGTCCGCGGCCGGGCGTTCTTCCGCACCGTGTTCTTCCTGCCCGTCGTCCTCTCTCCCGTGGTCGTCGGCCTGATCTGGGGCTGGATCTTCGAGCGGGAGAACGGGCTGCTCAACTCCCTGCTGGGCGGCGTCGGCCTGGGCAAGCCCGGGTGGCTCGTCGACGACACCCTCGCCATGGTCGTCGTGGTCGGCGTCGGGCTGTGGATGCACATCGGCTTCTACATCCTGATCATCCTGGCCGGACTCCAGAGCATCGACCCGGCCTACTACGAGGCCGCACGGATCGACGGCGCGAGCGGCTGGCAGCAACTCCGTTCCATCACCCTGCCGTTGCTGCGCCCCACCACGATGGTCGTGGTGATCCTCAGCCTGATCGCCGGGTTCCAGGCGTTCGACTACATCTGGACGCTGACCGGCGGCGGCCCGATCGGCGCCACCACCCTGATGGTCCAGTACATCTATCTCAACGCCTTCGAGTCGCCCATCGACTACGGCCTGGCCGCCGCCGCCTCCGTCGTGCTGTTCTGCACCGTCTTCGCGCTGACCGTCCTCAACTACCTCTACGGCCGGCGGAAGGAGGCGTCGTGATCCCCTCGGAGCTGCGTGACCCGCGCCCCAGGCGCCGGTGGACCTCGGCGGGCGGCGCCCCCTCGCCCACGGCCCTGCGCGCGCTGACCTACGCCGTTCTCATCGGCCTGTCGGTCGTGGTGCTGGCCCCGGTCGTGTGGGCGGTGCTCTCGTCGTTCAAGACCCAGTCGGAGCTGGCCCGCACGCCCCCGTCCCCGCTGCCGGACGCGTTCGACACGACCAACTACACCGAGGCGCTGGGCGCGTTCGACTTCAGCCTCTACCTGCGCAACAGCGTGGTCGTCACCGTGGCCGCCACGCTGCTGACGGTGGTCGTCAACACCATGTGCGCCTACGGCCTGGCCAAGTACAACTTCCGTGGCCGCGACGCGCTGTTCCTGCTGGTGCTCGGCACCATCATGGTCCCGCTCCAGCTGATCTTCATCCCCGTCTACCAGACCGCCGCCGACCTGGGCCTGGTCAACTCCCTGTGGGGGCTGATCATTCCGCCCGCGGCCACCCCGACCGGGGTGTTCCTGCTGCGGCAGTACATGCTCACCATCCCCGACGACCTCATCGAGGCCGCCCGGATCGACGGCGCGGGGGAGTTCCGCATCTTCGCGCGGATCGTGGTGCCGCTGTGCGGCCCGGCCATCGCCGTGGTGACGATCTTCTCGGTGATGTGGCGCTGGAACGACTTCCTGTGGCCGCTGATCATCAGCCAGGAGCAGTCGATGTACACCCTCCCGGTCGCCCTCGCGCAGTTCAACAGCCAGCTCGCCACGCCGTTCAACTACATCCTGGCCATGTCGGTCGTCAGCATGGTGCCCGTCGTGGTGATCTTCCTGGTGCTCCAGCGGTACATCGTCCGCGGCATCGCCGCCACCGGACTCAAGTGAGACGCACGTGAGAGAGGACACCGGCACCGTGGAGCAGCCGCCGACCGGACGCACCACGCACACCCTCGACGCGCGCGGCACCGTGCGGGACTGGCTGGTGACCCCGGCCTGGGCCGAGCCGGTGGACGACCTCGGCGCCCACCTGGACGCCGAGGGCGACCCCTGGGGCGAACGCGGCCGGTGGCGGCTGACCAACGGGCCCGACGCCACGCCGCTGAAGGAGGAGCTGTACCGGCACAGGCCGCTGCGGACCGAGCCGGCGAGCGGGCCCGTGACCGAGGGCGGCCAGGTGCGTTACGCCTCGCCCGCGGGCGTCGTGCACACCGGCACCTGGCGGCGGGCGCACACCGCGGACGACGGGCTGGTCGACTGGAGCGCCTTCCGCCCCACCCCGGAGTACCGCGTCGCGCTGGCCGCCACCGTGCTGGAGACCGACCAGGCCGAGTGGCGCACGCTGAGGCTCGCCTCCACCGGCCCGTTCCGCCTGTTCGTCGGCGGCCGGCAGGCCGACGCGTCGGGCCACGTCACCTACATGGAGCCCGCCGGGCGCGAGGTGCGGGTCTGGCTGCCGTCCGGCACCACCACCGTCGTGGTCGCCTCCTGGCAGGTGGCGTTCCGCGAGTGCCGCCAGGTGGTGCGGCTACGCGTCGGCGGCCTGCCGGTGCGCGTGGTGATCCCCTCCGAGGGCGCCTGCGAGTACGCCTCCGCCGAGGCGGAGCGGCTGCTGAACGCGGTCGGCGTGGCCCGCTGGGGCACGACGGACGGCACGGTCCCCCTGGTCGGACCCGAGGGCGTCGCGCTCACGGTCGCCCGGGACGGCGGGAACGGTGCCGACGACAGGCGGCGCGTACGGCTCGTGGGAGGCAGGGCCTCGCTGGGGCTCGGCGCCTGGGCGGAGGCCACCGGACCCCTGACCCTGCGGGTCTCGGTGGACGAGACCGGGGACGACGCGGAAGGGGGGGGGGGGGGCGGGG
>NZ_LAVK01000495.1 GCF_001083795.1 Streptomyces sp. SBT349 | reverse complement strand
TGGTTGTTCCCCGGGTCGCCATGGGTGGATATCCAGTGGTCGGCGACGCGATCGTGGCCGTCACCCGCCGCGTCGCCGACCACTGGATATCCACCCATGGCGACCCGGGGAACAACCAGTGGGCCCGCGCCACCTTCTTCAGCGGGCTGATGGCGCTGCACCGGCTCACGGGCGAGGCCCGTTACCTCGCCTACGCCACCGACTGGGCGGAACGGCACGGATACGGCCTCAACGGCGGCGTCACCACCCGGCACGCCGACAACCACAACGCCGGCCAGACCTACCTCGACCTGTACGAGATCGAGCGGGACGAGGCCAGGATCGAGGCCATCGAGACCTCGCTCCACCGCATGGTCCGCGTCGACCGCCCCGAGAAGAACGACGACTGGTGGTGGGACGACGCCCTCCACATGGCGATGCCGCCGTTCGCGCGCCTCGCCGTGCTCCGTGGCGACCAGGGGTTCGAGGACAAGCTCCACGCCCTGTACCAGCACACCAAGCGCGCTCAGGGCGGCCCCGGCCTGTACGACCCGGAGACGGGGCTGTGGTTCCGCGACGACCGGTTCCTGCCGGGCGGCATCTCCTCCCCCGACGGGCGCAAGGTGCTCTGGTCGCGGGGCAACGGCTGGGTGGCGGCCGGGCATGTGAAGACGCTCAAGGCGCTGCCCGCCGGGGCCGCGCACGTCGCCGAGTACCGGGAGACGCTGACCGCGCTGGTCACCGCGCTGCGGCCGATCCAGCGGGCGGACGGCTTCTGGAACGTCAACCTCGCCGACGACCGGCACCTGCCGGGCCCCGAGTCCAGCGGGACGTCGTTCTTCGCCTACGGGACCGCCTACGCCGTGGCGGCCGGGCTGGTCGACGCGGCGGCCTACCTGCCGATGGCGGCGCGCGCCTGGAACGGCCTGGTCGAGACGGCCGTGCACCCGGACGGCTTCCTCGGCCATGTGCAGAACGTCGGCGACCGGCCCGAGTCGAGCCAGCCGGTCACCTACGAGACGACGGCGGACTTCGGCGTCGGCGCGTTCCTGCTCGCGGGCACGGAACTGGCGGGCCTGGCGAACCCGGCCTGACGCGACGGGCCGTGCGCCGTCCCGGTGCACGGCCCGTCGCCGTCACCCGAATGCTCCGGGCGGCGTCGCCGACCCGCCGCGCGTCCGCGACAGTGAGAGGCGTGAGAGCCTCGCCACATCCGCACCCGCACCCGCCTCCGTCGACATCGGACAGGGGACTCGTCGTCTTCCTGCTGGGCGCGCACGGCGAGGTGCTGGCGAGCACGCCGGACTCGGAGCGGCTGACCGGCATGCCCGCGCCCCGGCTGAACGGACGCCCGCTCTCCGACCTGCTGGACCCGCCCACGACCTGGGCGGAGCTGGCCGAGTGCGAGGTCCCGCTCACCATGGACCTGCGCCGCCCGGACGGGCGGATGACGCAGGTGCGGCTCGACGTCCTGCCGGTGCCGGTCGGCGGCGGGGCCCACCAGGTGGTGATGATGACGGCCGAGTCCGCGGCGGTGCGCGAGGACGAGGACGAGGCCCTGGTGCGCGCGCTCTTCTCCCAGAGCGACATCGGCCTGGTGATCCACGACGCGGAGCTGCGCGTCAGCCGGAGGAACGCCGCCCCCCGGGCGTTCGTCCCCGAGGGTGATCCCCCGCCCAAAGCCGACCTCCCCCAGCCCCTCGACGAGGTTCTCGTCCCCGAGGACGCCCATCCGGTGCTGGAGCAGCTCTCACGGGTCGCCGAGAGCGGGGAGCCCCTGATCAACTTCGTCCACTCGGCGCGGCTGCGGCGCGCGCCCCAGCGCGAGCGCGTCGTCGCCCTCTCGGCGTTGCGGCTCCCCGGTGGGCACGGCCAGCTGCTGGGCGTGGCCGCCGTGTGCACCGACATCACCGCGGAGGAGACGTCGCGCCGCCGCGCGGAGCTGCTGCACACGGCGGCGCGTCGGGTCGGGGTCGCGCTCGATGTGACGCGGGACGCCGAGGAGTTGGCGCGGGTGCTGGTGCCCGACTTCGCGGACATGGCGGCGGTCGACCTGGCCCAGGCGCTGCTCGACGGGGACGAGCCGGGTCAGTTGCTCTTCGGCGTCCCGGTGCGCCGGGTCGCCGTGGAGGTCGCCGACGGGGAGTGGCCGCAGGAGGTGGTCCCGGCCGGGGCGGCGTTCCGGGTCGAGCACGCGCGGGGTCTCGGCCGGTTCGAGCGGCCGGCGCTGCTGGATCCGGACCAGGGCCCGATGTGGGTCCGTTCCCTCGGGGACGCCTCCTCGGGCACCGTGGCGGGCAGGTCGCTGTGGCCGTCCGCGCCCGGTTCCCTCCTGGTCGTCCGGCTCCAGGCGCGGGGGCTGATGCTCGGCGCGGTGGGGCTGTGGAGGTCCCCGGGCTCGGACCCGTACAGCAAGCAGGACGTGGACGCGGCGGAGGAGATCGGGTCGCGGGCGGCTCTCGGCCTGGACAACGCGCGCCGGTACGCGCGCGAGCGCAAGTCGGTGGAGACGCTCCAGCGCAACCTGCTGCCCCAGCCGGTGTTCGAGCTGCGGGCGGCGCAGACGTCGGGCACGTATCTCCCGGCGGGAACGGCGGCCGGTCTCGGCGGGAGCTGGTACGACGTCATCCCGCTGTCCTCGGCGCGGGTGGCGTTCGTGGTGGGCGACGTGGCGGGACACGGCCTCGCGGCCACGGCGACGATGGGGCGGCTGCGGACGGCGGTGCAGACCCTGGCCGATCTGGAGCTGCCGCCGGACGAGTTGCTCACCCGGCTGGACGACCTGGTGACGCGGCTGGCCGACACGGAGCCGCGGGGTCCCGAGGGGCGGGCGGGCGCGGGCGGCACCACGTGCCTGTACTGCGTCTACGACCCGGTGAACGGCCACTGCGAGATGGCCGCGGCGGGGCGCCTGCCGCCGCTGGTGGCCAGGCCCGGCCGGCCGGTCGAGGTGGTGGCGATGACGTCGGGGCCGGTGCTGGGCGCGGGCGCGGCGTCGTTCGAGTCCGTGGGGATGAGGCTGGAGCCGGGGAGTTCGCTGGTGATGTTCAGCGACGAACTGGTCGCCGCGACGGGCGAGGACGAGGGCGAGGACGAGGGCGACGGCGAGGAGGGCGGGCCGCCACGGGAGACGTCGGAGCAGCGGATGGACCGGCTGCGCCAGTGCCTGTCGCTCCAGGTGGCCCACCACCGTTCGCCCGCGGAGACCGGGCAGGCGGTCCTGGACACGCTCCAGCCCGCCCGCTCGCCCGCCAACGACATCTCGCTGCTGGTGGCGCGGGTCCAGGCGCTTCCCGAGGACATGACGGCGGACTGGTCGTTCCCCGCGGATCCCGAGACGGCGGGGCGGGCCCGGGAGACGGTGACGGCCCAGCTGACCGAGTGGGGCCTGATGGGCATCGTCTTCCCGACCGAGCTGATCGTCAGCGAGCTGGTCACCAACGCGATCCGCTGGGCGGGCGGTCCGGTGGGGCTGCGCCTGATCCGGGACGAGACGCTGATCTGCGAGGTCTCCGACCCGAGCGAGACGCAGCCGCACCTGCGCAGCCCGCGGTCGACCGACGAGGGCGGCCGGGGCCTGTTCCTGGTGGCCCAGCTGGCCCACCGGTGGGGCAGCCGCCGCACGGCGACGGGCAAGACGATCTGGACCGAGCAGCCGTTGCGGGAGGTGTAGGGACCCGCCGGCGGCGGGGGCGTGCGGGGAATTCGGTCGACACCCGGGCGGGGAACGGCGACGATCCCGGCCATGGCCTTCGTCGTCGTCCCGTCGCGTGCTGAACCCGTTCCGGTGCTGTGGCTGTGCGGACCGCCGGGGGTGGGCAAGACGACGGTGGCGTGGGAGATCCACCAGCGGCTCAGGGCGGACGGGGTCGAGGCGGGCTTCGTCGACATCGACCAGGTGGGGATGTGCTTCCCCGAGCCGGAGGGGGATCCGGGGCGGCACCGGATGCAGGCGGAGAACCTGGGCGCGGTGGTGGACGGTTTCCGGGCGGCGGGGGCCACGTGCGTGGTGGTGTCGGGGGTGGTGGACGCCGCTCGCGGGGTGCACGCCGATCTGGTTCCGGGGGCGGCGCTGACGGTGTGCCGGCTGCGGGCCGGGCGCGAGGAGCTGAGGCGGCGGTTCCTCGGGCGGCCCGGCGGGGACGGTCAGGTGGAGGATGTGCTGCGGGAGGCGGACGCGCTGGACGCGGGCGGGGTGGGGGACGTGTGTGTCGACACCGGCGGCCTGTCGGTGGCCGAGGCCGCGCTGCGCGAGCTGGCC
>NZ_LAVK01000494.1 GCF_001083795.1 Streptomyces sp. SBT349 | reverse complement strand
CCCCCGCCGCACACCAACCCCGCGCCTGCAGCGGCGGGGGCGGGGGCCAACCCTCGCCGATGTACGACAGGACCCCCGTCATGCCCGAAGCACCCGCGTCGCCACCCCGCGACGACCCCAACCCGCCCGACAACGCCGTCGTGCTGGAGGCCCGCGACCTCAGCAAGCACTTCCGCGTCCGGCGCACCCTGCGCAGCTTCGCCGACCGTGACCGGCCCGTGGTCCACGCCGTCGACGACGTGTCCCTGCGGCTGCGCCGCGGCACCGTCACGGCCGTGGTGGGTGAGTCAGGCTCGGGCAAGTCCACCATCGCCCGCCTCCTCGCCCAGCTCTACCCGGCCACCTCGGGAGAGCTGCGGCTGTCGGGCAAGCCCGTCCGCGCCCCCAAGGGCCGCGCCTTCCGCGCCTACTGCCGCCAGGTCCAGCTGATCTTCCAGGACCCGTTCGGCTCGCTCAACCCCACGCACACCGTGCGGTACCACCTCACCCGGGCGCTGCGCATCCACGGCCGCGCCGGGCGCACCTCGGCCGAGCTGGACCAGGCCCTCGCCGACCTGCTGACCCGCGTGCACCTCACCCCGCCCGAGCGGTACCTGCCCTCGTTCCCGCACGAGCTCTCCGGCGGCCAGCGGCAGCGCGTCGCCATCGCCCGCGCCATGGCCGCCGACCCCAAGGTGCTGCTGGCCGACGAGCCGGTGTCGATGCTGGACGTCTCCATCCGCCTCGGCATCCTGAACCTGCTGCGCGACCTGAAGGAACGCCTCAACCTCGCCATCCTCTACATCACCCACGACATCGCCTCCGCCCGCTACTTCGCGGACGAGACCCTGGTGATGTACGCGGGCCGCATGGTCGAGGGCGGGGACAGCGAGACCGTCACCCAGCGGCCCGCCCACCCCTACACGCAGCTGCTCATCGGCTCCGCGCCCGACCCCGACCGGATCGCCGCCTCGGGCGCCGGCTCGGGCACCGGGGCGGCCGAGGGCGCCGACGCCACCGAGGGCGAGGAGCACGGCGGCGAGCCGCCCAGCCTCATATCGCCGCCCTCCGGCTGCCGCTTCCACCCGCGCTGCCCGATGGCGATGGAGCGCTGCCGCACCGACGTGCCGCCGCGGTTCGACCTGGCCGGCGGCCAGTGGGCCGCCTGCTGGCTCTACGACGGCACCTCCGAGGAGCGGCCCGCCCCCCAGGAGGCGTCCGCGTGAGGTACTTCCTGCAACGCCTGGCGTTCTACCTCTTCAGCGCCTGGGCGGCCATCACCATCAACTTCTTCATCCCGCGCATGATGCCGGGCGACCCCGTGCAGGCGCTGATCAACCGCTACCAGGGGCAGTTGAGCACCCAGGCCATCGACTCGCTGCGCACCCTCTTCGGCCTGGACACCGAGGCCTCGCTCTGGCGGCAGTACCTGGACTACTGGGGCAACCTCTTCCAGGGCGACCTGGGCACCTCGTTCACCTACTTCCCCACCGGCGTCTCGGACATCATCAGCCAGTCGATGCCCTGGACGCTGTCGCTGATGGGCCTCACCACCGTCATCAGCTTCCTGCTGGGCACCGGCATCGGCGTCTACGCCGGCTGGCGGCGCGGCTCCTGGCTGGACGGGATGCTGCCGGTCACCACGTTCATCTCCGCCATCCCCTACTTCTGGCTCGGCCTGATCGCCATCGCGCTGTTCGCCGTGCAGTGGCCGGTCTTCCCCGCCTCCGGCGGCTACGACAACGGCCTGGTGCCCGGCTGGGACTGGGAGTTCATCTCCAGCGCCATCTACCACGGCACGCTGCCCGGCATCACCATCGTCGTCAGCGCCATCGCCGGGTGGATCCTCGGCATGCGCAACATGATGGTGTCCGTCTCCGCCGAGGACTACGTCCTGGTCGCCCACGCCAAGGGCCTGCCGGAGCGCCGCGTGATGTTCTCCTACGCGGCCCGCAACGCCATCCTGCCCAACATCTCCAACTTCGCGCTCTCCCTCGGCTTCATCGTCGGCGGAACGCTGCTCGTCGAGATGGTCTTCTCCTATCCGGGCATCGGCTACGTCCTCTTCCAGGGCGTCGGCGCCAAGGACTACCCGCTCATGCAGGGCGTGTTCCTGTTCATCACGCTCGCCGTGCTCGCCGCCAACCTGGTGGCCGACGTCGTCTACCTGCTCCTCGACCCACGCACCCGACGGGAGGCGTAGCGATCATGGCACTCCAAGCCACCGACACCGCCGTGGCCTCCGGCGAGGCGACCGCGGTCCCTCGCCGGGACCGGCTGCGCTTCCTGCGCAACCCCAAGACCGTCACCGGCCTGGTCATCCTCGGCGTCTTCGTCGTGATCGCCATCGCCGGCTCCTGGCTGGCGCCCTACGACCCGTCCGCGCGCAGCGAGGAACTGCTCCAACCGCCGTCCCTCGACCACCCGTTCGGCACCACCCAGACCGGGCAGGACATCTTCTCGCAGATCCTGGTCGGCACCCGGGGCGTGCTGGTGGTCGGCCTCGTCGCCGCCCTGATCGCCACCGTCCTCGGCGTCCTCATCGGGGTCACCGCGGGCTACCTCGGCGGCATCGGCGACGAGGTGCTCTCCTCGGTCAGCAACGTCTTCCTCGTCATCCCCGGCCTGCCGCTGATCATCATCGTCACCAGCCAGCTGCCCGAGACGACCGACCTCACCATCGCCCTGGTCATCGGCCTCACCTCGTGGGCCTGGGGCGCGCGCGTGCTGCGCGCCCAGACGCTCTCGCTGCGCGGCCGGGACTACGTCCAGGCGGCCCGCGCCACCGGCGAGTCGACCTGGCGCATCATCGTCTTCGAGCTGCTGCCCAACCTGACCCCGGTCATCGCCTCCGGCTTCATCGGCACCGTCATCTTCGCGGTCCTCTCCGAGATCACGCTGGCGTTCATCGGCGTCGCCGACATCTCCCACTGGAACTGGGGCACCGTGCTGTTCTGGGCGCAGAGCAACCAGGCGCTCGCCCAGGACGCCTGGTGGTGGTTCGTGCCCGCGGGTCTGTGCATCGCCATGCTGGGCACGGCGCTGGCGCTCATCAACTTCGGCATCGACGAGTTCATCAACCCGCGGCTCCGCTCCGAGGGGCGTGTCGACCGTTCGGTGCGGATGCGCGTCGGATTCACGCCCGTCGTCCGGGCTCCCCGGGACGCCGGGAAGGGCACGGCGAAGGACGGCCCCGGCGCCGGCTCCCAGGCCGGCCCGGGCAAGGACACCACCGGGAAGGACAAGCGGCCATGAGCACCCCAGCCGTTCTGGACATCAGCGGCCTGTGCGTCGACTACGGCCTCGGGGACGCCGCCGTGCACGCCGTGCGCGACGTCGACCTCACCCTGCACCGCGGCGAGGTCCTCGGCCTGGCGGGGGAGTCGGGCAGCGGCAAGTCCACCCTCGCCTACGGCGTCACCCGGCTGCTGTCCCCACCCGGCGTCATCACCGGGGGAGAGGTGCGGTACTACCCGCGCGGCGGCGGCGACACGGACATCCTCGCCCTGTCGCCCGAGCAGCTGCGGGCCTTCAGGTGGCAGGAGATCTCCCTGGTCTTCCAGGGCGCGATGAACTCGCTGAACCCGGTGCACTCGGTGCAGTCCCAGCTCACCGACGTGCTCAGGGCCCACCGCCCGGAGATGAGCAGGGCCGAACGCGCCGCCCGCGCCGCGGAACTGCTCTCCCTGGTCGGCATCTCCGCCGACCGTCTGGGCAGTTACCCGCACCAGCTCTCCGGCGGCATGCGGCAGCGCGTGATGATCGCCATGGCGCTCGCCCTCGACCCCGAGATCGTCATCCTGGACGAGCCGACCACCGCGCTCGACGTGGTCATGCAGCGGCAGATCCTGCGCCAGCTCTCCCGGCTGCGCGACGAGCTGGACTTCGCCGTCGTGTTCATCACGCACGACATCTCGCTGCTCATCGAGTTCTCCGACCGGATCGCCATCATGTACGGCGGGCGCATCGTCGAGCAGGCGAAGTCGAAGGAGATCTACCAGACCGCCCACCACCCCTACAGCGACGGGCTGCTGCACTCCTTCCCCGCGCTGCACGGACCGCGCCGCGAGCTGAGCGGCATCCCGGGGTCGCCCCCCGACCTCAGGTCGATGCCCGCCGGATGCGCGTTCCACCCGCGTTGCCCCAAGGCGTTCGAGCCCTGCGACCAGCGCGTCCCCGTGCTCCAGCCCGTCGAACCCGGCAGCGACCGCACCGTCGCCTGCTGGTTGCACGCCGATCACTGACCAGGAGCGTCATGCCATGACCGCCACCGCCAAGCCGTCCGCCCACCCCCTGGACC
>NZ_LAVK01000493.1 GCF_001083795.1 Streptomyces sp. SBT349 | reverse complement strand
GCCCCGGACCACCCCACCCCCCGAACCCAGGAGAAGGAGTCAACGAGTTGAACGGCAAAGGCACAGCCGTCCTCGGCTACGCGTGTCGCGTGCCGGGTGCGCGCGACGTGGCGGATCTGTGGAACACCGTGGCAGCCGGCCGTGACGGCGTCACCCGGGCCTCCACCAATGTCGGCGCCACCACCGGAGGGCGCGTCCACGCCTACGGGGGACTGGAGGACATCGGCCTGTTCGACGCCGGTTTCTTCGGTTACTCCCCGCGTGAGGCCGCCGAGATCGACCCCCAGCAGCGGCTGCTGCTGGAGTGCGCCGTCGAGGCCCTGGAGGCGGCGGGTGTCCGCGTCGACGGACTCGGCCACGACATCGGCGTGTACGCCGCCACCGGACTGAGCGGCTACCTGCTCCACACCCACGACGGGCGGGCGGCGGCCGACGACCAGCTCTCCACCCTCATGGGCGGCGACGGCCACTACGCCGCCACCCGCATCGCGTACAAGCTCGGACTGACCGGCCCCGCCCTGTCCGTCGGCTCCGCGTGCTCCTCCTCCCTGCTGGCCATCCACACCGCCGCGCAGGCCATCGCCGCCGGCGAATGCGACCTGGCCCTGGCCGGCGGCATGGACGTCGAGTTCCCGCAGCCCACCAGCTACCTCCACCAGGAGGGCGGCATCATGGCGAGGGACGGCGTCTGCCGGCCCTTCGACGCCGCCGCGAGCGGCACCGTCTTCGGCTCGGGCGGCGGCCTGGTCCTCCTCGCCGACGCCGGCATCGCCGCGGAACGCGGCTGGCCGATCCGCGCGGTCCTCGCGGGCTCCGCCGTCAACAACGACGGCTCCGAGAAGGCGTCGTTCACCGCCCCGCGAGCCTCCCGCCAGGCGGAGGTCATCGCCCAGGCCCTGGAGGTCGCCGAGGTCGAACCGGCCCAGGTCGGCTACGTCGAGTGCCACGGCACGGGAACCCAGCTGGGCGACCGCAGCGAACTGTCCGCGCTGGCCGGCGCGTTCGGCGACACCCCGTTGCCGCCGCTCGGCTCGGCCAAGGCCAACTTCGGCCACCTGCGCGTCGGCGCAGGCGTCGTCGGCTTCATCAAGGCATGCGAGGTCGTCTCGCGCGGCGTGATCCCTCCGCTCGCCAACCTCGACCGGCCCATGGACGCCCTCCGCGCCGTCGACGCCCCGCTGCCCCACGCGGCCGGCACCCTGGACCTGCCCGCCGCCGAACGCGTCGCGGGCGTCAGCTCCTTCGGCTTCGGCGGCACCAACGTGCACGCGGTCGTCCGCGGCCACGAGGACACCCGGCCGCGGACCGCGCCCGCCGGGGGCCCCCACGTGCTGCGCGTCTCCGCCGCCGACCCCGACTCCTGCCTGGCCACCGCCGCCGCCCTCGCCGGCGCGCTGCGCTCCGCCCGGGCCCCCGCCCCGGCCGACGTCGAGCACACCCTGCGCGAGGGCCGTGACGACCACGCCTACCGCCTCGCCACCGTCGGCGACGGCCCCGCCGAACTGGCCGTCGGGCTGGAGGGCGCCGGCGAGCACACCGCCGAGGGCTGGCACCGGCCCGGGTCCGAGATCCTGCTGACGCTGCCGGGCCAGGGCAGCGACCTGCTGCCGACCGCCCGCGCCCTCCACCGCTGGGAGACCGCGTTCACCGCCGCCCTCGAACGCCTCTGGGACACCGCGCGCGGCGTCGAGCCGGCGCTGGCCCCGCTGGAGAGCGTGCTGGGCGAGGTTCCGGCCGACGCCGCCGGGCCCGACCTGCCCACGGCGCACGACCTGCCCACGGCGCACGCCCTGCACGTCGCCGTCCTCCTGGCCCTGACCGAACAACTCGCCGCCCGCGGCATACGCGCCGACCGGATCGTGGGGTACTCGCTCGGCGAGTACGCCGCCGCCGCCGCGACGGGCGTCATCACCGAGGAGGACGCGCTCCGCCTCGTCCTCGAACGCGCCCGCCTCCTGCGGGACGCCCCCGCCGGCGCCATGATCGCCGTACGCCTGCCCGCCGGTGAGATCGCCGCCACCCTCGGTGAGGACCTCGCCCACCCCGCCGTCACGCTGAGCGCGGACCGCACCGTCCTGTCCCTCGCCGCCGACGCCCTGCCGCGGGTCACCGGCCGCCTCGCCGAGGCCGGCATCCCGCACCGGGTGCTCGATCCGGCTCTGCCCTTTCACTCCCCCCTGCTGGCCGAGGTCGCCGCGCGGTTCGCGCCCCTCGCCGATGCCGTCCCCGTCCGGTCCGGCACCGCCCGGCTCGTCACCACCGTCGTCGGCCGCACGGGCCTGGACGCCGGGTACTGGTCCGCCCACCTGGGCGGCCCCCTCGACCTGATGCCGGCCGCCGAGGCCGTCGCCGAGGCCGCCGCCGGACGGGGCTGCGTCGTCGTCGACCTCAGCCCCGACGGGTTCCTCGCCCGCGCCGTGGAGAGCCCGGCCGCCGGACCGGCCGTCCGCCCCCTGCGCGCCGACAAGGATCCGCGCGTCGCGTGGCTCCACGGCCTCGCCGCCCTCTGGGTCGCCGGGCTCCCGGCGGACACCGCGCCCGCCGGCCGCCCCGGCACCGGCCGCACGGTCGAGCTGCCCGCCCGCGTGTTCTCCCGCGAACAGCACCTGAAGGAGCCCGCACCGGCCGGGGGCGCCGCCGACGGCCGGGACCGGGCCCGGGGCACCGTCCGCCGCGAGAAGGACCTGGACCGCTGGGCCTACTACCCGAGCTGGCGGTTCCGCCGCCGGGTGCCGGGCGTTCACGACGCCACCGGCGAACGCTGGCTGGTGCTGGCGGAGAACGACGGCGAGAGCGCGCGGGTCGTCCAGGCCCTGCGGGCCCGCGGCGTCGACTGCCTCCACATGGTCCCGGACGAGGCTGGCACCGGCCGGGGGGGCGGCGACGTCCTGCCCGTGCGCCCCGGCGAGGAGGACTCCGTGAAGGCGGCCATCCGCGGCCTCGGCCTGGACCGCCGCCCCCTCGACCGGGTCGTCCACCTGTGGTGCACCGGCCCGCTCGACGACGGCGCGACCCTCGACGGCCGCCTCGCCGTCCTGAACACCGAGTACGACCGCGGCTTCTACACCCTGCTGTACGCCGTCCAGGAGATCGGCCTGCTCCAGGGCTCGCGCCACGTGCGCCTGGACGTCGCCGCCCGCGGCATGCACCCCGTCGGGACCGACCCCGCCGACGTCGTGCCGGACCGGGCCCTGCTCGCCGGCCCGGGTCTGGTCATCCCCCAGGACTTCCCGGCCATGTCCGCCCGCACCCTCGACATCACCGGCCTCCCGGGTGACGCCTGGTCCGCCGAGCTCGTGGCGGAACTCCTCGGCGCGTCCACCGACCCCACCGTGGCGCTCACCCCCGGTGCGCGGTGGGTCCGTTGCTACGAACGCGACGAGCTGCCCGCCGTCCCCGAGGACCGGCGCCCGCTGCGCCTGCGCGAGAACGGCGTCTACCTCATCACCGGCGGCCTCGGAGGGATCGGCATGACCCTCGCCGAGTACCTGGTCCGCACCTGCCGGGCCCGCCTGGTCCTCACCGGCATGGAGACGGTGCCGGACGCCTCCCTCTGGGAGGACGGCAACAGCGCACCGATCGACAGCGACGACGAGGCCCTGGTCGAGCGGGTGGCCCGCATCCGCAAGCTGGTCGCCCTCGGCGGCGAGATCCTCGCCGTCCGCTGCGACGCCGCCGACCGCGAGCAGACCGCCGCGCTCTTCGCGACCATGGAGGAGCGGTTCGGCCGCCTCGACGGCGTCGTGCACGCCGCCGGCGTCTTCGAGACCCAGCGGGCCTTCCGCGGCCTCGACGACACCGGCCGCGAGGACTGCGTCCGCCGCCTGCGCCCGAAGGTCGAGGGCACCCTGGTGCTCGCCGAGTTCCTGCGCGGCCGGAAGCTGGACTTCGTCCTCATGCAGTCCTCCCTCTCCTCGCACCTGGGCGGCCTCGGCTTCTACGCCTACACCGCAGGCAACGCCTTCATGGACTCCTTCGCGGAACGCCACCGCGACGCCGACATCCCCTGGATGACGGTGAACTGGGACGGCTGGATCTTCCGCGAGCGCGACGACGACACCCTCCACCAGTCCGTGGTGTCCCCCTCCTTCGCCTCCCCGGACTTCGGTGTCGTGGCCGAGATCGCCATCCGCCCCAGCGAGGGCCAGGACTTCTACAGCCGGCTCATGAACATGGCCGAGCCGCACCAAGTCCTCATCTCCACCGCCGACTTCGAGCGCCGCATCGACCAGTGGGTGCGCTCCGCCGCCGAACGGCAGGCCCCGCCCGTCCCCGCCGACTC
>NZ_LAVK01000492.1 GCF_001083795.1 Streptomyces sp. SBT349 | reverse complement strand
GGCACCGCCCCAGCGCCCGGTCGCGGCCGCTGACCGGGCGCGGCCACCGGCGCCTGCTCGCTGCGACGCGGCTCCGCGAGGACCTGCCCGACCGTCTCACGGGCAATCACGAACCGCTCCCACGCAGCTTGGTGGGGCCCAGGGCTTGATGCATGGGTTCGCGGACGTGTGGCTTGTCGAGCACGCGCAGGAGGGCTTTGCCGCGAGGGGTGGGGACCCGCCTACGGGCGTCGTAGGCGCCGCCGGCGTGAAGCACTCCGGGCCTGACCAGCGGGCGTGGTGGCGGCTTAACGGGGGAAGCCTGAGGCGCCTCGTCGTGTCGCGCCCGCACTTGGGCGCGCGTGTCTCTGATGCTGTCCGCGTCGCCGAAACCACTCGGAACGTGAACGGAAAGGTGATCGCGTGAGGCTTATCCGGAGAATGGCCACAGTGTGCACGGCTGCTGCCGCAGTGCTCGGAGTGGCGGCAAGCGGCGTGCACGCTGTCACGGGCTTCGAGCCGGTCCTGACCTCCGTCGAGGTCGAGCCCGGGGCTGTGGGGGAGGTCGTCGCGGTGTGTCCCGTGGGAAAGACTGCGACAGGAGGTGGTTTCGTCACCGAAGAAGAGGATGACTCATGGGAGGTCCTGACGTCCGGCGGCGGCTTCGTCAGCACCAACCAGACTGGCTGGGGCGTCGCCGCCCGGAACACCGGCACCGAGCCGCAGACGCTGCATGCCGAAGCCATCTGCGTCGATTCGGGGAGCTGACCGTCAGGCAGCAGCCCGGGAGCACGCTACTCGATCTCTTCCTCAAACTAGTCGGGCTGGTGGGACACGTATTGACCGTGCGGATGGCGAGGGCACTGGTGGATGAACCGCCCCTGCGTAGCGGTTCTGCGGGTTGATGGACTACCTGGCCTGCGACTTGAACCGCCAGACTGCGTGCTCCAATCCGCCAGGCTCATGCCCGAGAACGGTGGCGGTCGCCTCGTACACGCCTCGCAGTTCCTCGTACCCAAGGACCGAGACACCGGCGTCTGCAGCGAAAGCGCACAGGTGCACGTCCACCGCCACCTGCGATCGCCCGACAAGGTTCCCGATGTAGTCAACAGTCTTCGGCCCGACGCCCCTTACCGCCCGCAGTGCACCGCGGTTGGCCTGGTGGCCGAGCCATGCGTGGAGGTCGTCGCGGGTATCGACTCCGTTCGAGGCCAGCAGATCGGTCACTCCGTGGGCTGTCGCGACCCTGCGGGGGCTGTTGAAGTCCATGGCGGTGGCGAGGTCTTCCGTTGCCAGTCGAGCTTTGAAGCCTCGGACGGTTACAGCGTCGGGCCATGCGGAGTGGAGCCGGAGAATCCGCGGCCGAATCGTCAGCTCGTACTTGCGGCGCGCCTGGAAGCTGGCGTCACAGATCACGGCACCCATGTGTGTCCAGCCGCCAGGCGGGGGGAACGGGCCGTCGCCGAGGCTGGTCCTGACGTGTGCGGCGAGCAGTCGTACAGGGCTGAGGACGTTCATGGACCAAGGATGCCTTCGCCGTTGGCAATCCGGGGTGGGAACGCCGGACGCGGGAGGCGAAAAGCGGTCTCGTCGGAGCAGTGATCAGGGGCCATCGTCACCGCAGCCTGCAGGCAGACGAAGCTGGCACTCTGGCGCCCGGTTCCTGCGCCATCCTGGCGGTCATGTCCGCCCACCGTGCACCGGATCGCACGTCTGGGTGGGGAATTGTGTGGCCGTCGGCATCTGGTGGTCCGATGCCGAACGGCCCCGTGCTGTCGGCCGGATCCCCACACGGGCGAGCCGGTCGTTCCGAGTTTCACCACGGCGTGCCGTGCGCCGGGCGTCAGGTGCCGGGCGTGCGGTCGTTGTCGTCGCCGAGCATCGTGCGCAGCAGGGTCCAGCCGGGCGCCCGCTCGCCGGGGGTGACATCGATGGTGAAGACCTCGGGGTCGTCGAAGACGGGTTCGCCATTGGGGCGGCGAGTGTAGGGCACCAGGCCGTAGTCCACACCATCATCGATGTCGAAGGCGGTCCAGGTGATGGCTTCCTGCTCGCCCTCGCGCAGCGGGTGGTTGGAGACGGCCCGCGAGACGATCGCTTCCGGTATTTGGAGCCAGACCTGTGGAACGGCGAAGACCCACCGGCCCGCGTGGATGCGGCGAGCGTGCTCAGCGACTCGGCGTTCAAACGCGGCGGCAGTCTGCTGGTCACGCAGGTAGTCGTAGTCGGAGAGGGTGAGTTTTCGCTCGCCCTGCACGATGGCGATGGCAGGGCAATCGCGGGCTCTGATGGCCTGCTCCAGTCGGCCGACGACGTCGTCGAGCAGCGAGAGCGCGGCCTCATTCACTTCCGGGTTCACCTCCTGACCGCATGTCCTGGCTCTTGTAGGCGTGGTAGGTGTCCATGATCTCCACTCGGGTCCGATCCCCGAGGTGCGCCAGGTACAGCAGTGTGCGCGTAATCTCTGCCCGCTGCTGGCGAGCCTTCCTGGCCGGCCCGTCATCGGGTTCCGCGCCGTCCAGTTCCTTGAGCGCGTCGAGCAACTCCTGGGCGGTCTCCACAGCCTTCTGCAAGTCGACTTTCACCGGGGGCCTCCTTAAAGCACACCGGCAGTCTGCCGCACTCAGCAGCCGAAGACGTCCACGCCGGCACGCGGTGCGCGTTCGAGGAGGAAGGAGGGGTGCAGGTTTCCGGCTCTTTCAGAGACCACGTCGCCGATGCGCGTCACCCTCTCTTCGGAGTGAACGCCCGGCGGGCAGGCCGGGTGGGACCGGGGGGCCGGAAGAGGGGTCGCGGACCGCAAAGCCCTCCCCGTGCCCCATGCCCGCTGCCGTGCCTCGCGTTCCGCGTCAGGGGGTGTGTCGGCTGGGGTCCGACGAGGGCTGGGGTCAGTGGTCGGCGGCAGGCAGGTAGGGGCGGATCGCCGCGACGACAGCCGCCGTGTCCACTGCGAAGTCGGTTGTCCCGCTTCCGTTGTGGATCACGGTGAAGTCCCCGGTGTCGTTCTCCGGGTCGGGGTAGTGGCAGGCCAGCCAGCCGTCGTGCTCGGTAGGCGGGTACTCGGTCTCGTTCTCGTGCCAACCGGTGCCGCTCACCCAGATCGCGGCTCCGTCACCGACGTCGATCCGGACGTAAGGGTTCGAGGCGGTGCTGTCCGGGGTGCCTGTGATTCCTTCCCGAGCCAGTGCCTGGATGAGCAGGTACTCGGCCGTGTGCTGAGAGCTGGTCATGTTTCGTCCTTTCGAGGTCATTGCCTGGAACGGGATCCCCGAAGGGGATGGGGAAGGGGAACGGCCGGAGCGGAGGAGAACCGCCCGGCCGCCGGTTGTGGATCAGCCGCTTGGAGGCGATGTTCTTCAGCCCGTCGTCTCCCTCCTCTCGTCTTCTCGTCCGTCTTGGCAGGAGTGCAGCGCCCCGGTGGGCCGCTGCTGGGCGCACGGGATGTCATCCGGTGAACGGAGGGATCGGCAGGCCCGGGCGGTAATCCACGTGGGCCTCGGGCGGGACTGGGGCGCCGGTGCACGGGTCAGTGGTGTACGCCTTCCGTACGGACCGTGCGGTGAGGGGATGCAGCCAGCCGTCCGCTATCGCTCACCCGCGTACCGTCTCCCGGTGTCCTCCGAGCGGGAGCGTGCGCGTGATGAGGCCGCCACCCTCGTGGGGTCCGAACGCGATCTCCAGGGTCAGGCAGAGCATGACCGCGTCGAACGCTTCGTACCAGCGGTTCCCGTCCGGGGAGACAACAGCTGTCATATGCGCCGCGACGGGGGTGGGTAGGACTGAGACGACGATGTCGTGGTCGCCGGGGCCGAGAGCAGTAAGCAGGTGCCGCTGGCACACGGCCGCGCGGCGGTTCCTCGGCGGGGGGAGGGAGTTGTTCACTGTGTGGTTGCTCCTTTCGGGCGGGTCGCTGGGGTGAAGGAAGGGCTCGGCGCGGAACTGGCGTGAGGCACTACGGGTCCACGGGTGGTTGTGGGCCATCCCGATCCGTCTGGGCGCCGGAAGGCGTGGCGAGCGGCCAGCTCGGCGACGGCGGCCACCGTGCCCGAGCCTGCGCGGTGCGACGGCGGTCGCGGCGGGGTGGGGAACGCCTGAGCTGACCGTCGCCGGGCGGCAGCGAGCAGTGGGGTGGCGCTCCGTCGAGCTCGGGTCGGGGATCCTCGCGAACCGCCCGTCTCTTCAGGACGTCGACGTCGAGGCCTGCGCCTGGGACATCGTCGCTGAGGCCGATCCGGAGCCGGTAATTGCCCGGGGGATCATCCGGGCGTCCCAGCCAGGCTGGGACGACAGGGCGCTGGGGATCAGGGTTCAGGGGCGGCCAGGTGTGGGG
>NZ_LAVK01000491.1 GCF_001083795.1 Streptomyces sp. SBT349 | reverse complement strand
GTGCAGCAGGTTGTCGCGTTCTGTGGGATGTCGTTTCTCCTGTCCGTCGTGCCCGGACCGAGTGTGGTGTTCATCGTGGGGCGGGCGTTGGCGCATGGGCGGCGGGCGGCGTTGGGGTCGGTGCTCGGGAACGCCCTGGGCGGGTACGCCCTCGTCGTCGCCGTGGCGTTCGGGGTCGGGTCCGTGGTCGAACGGTCGGTGCTGCTCTTCAACGGGATCAAGCTGGCCGGGGCGGCGTACCTGGTCTGGCTCGGCGTGCGGGCCTTCCGGGGCAGGAAACAGCGGGTCCGGCTGGAGGCCGGCGGGAGCGGCGGGGGCGGGGGAAGGCCGGTCCGGGAAGGGTTTCTCGTGGGGGTGACCAACCCGAAGAGCATCGTCTTCCTGACCGCCGTGTTGCCGCAGTTCGTGGATCGGGACGCGGGGCACGTTCCCGTTCAGATGCTGCTGCTCGGGTTCGCCGGGGCCGTGCTCGCGCTGCTGTCCGACGGGGCCTGGGGGTTGGCGGCCTCGGGGGCGCGGGCCTGGTTCGGGCGGTCGCCGCGGCGGCTGGCGCTCGTCAGCGGGACCGGCGGGGTGGCCCTGATCGGGCTCGGCGCCTCCGTCGCCTTCACCGGCACGCGCTCGGCGTAGGCGACCGCCCGCAGCATCGCCGCCGACGCCGCGTAGCCCGCGGCGACCACCGCGGCCCCGCCCGCCGCGTCGAGCAGGTAGTGGTTCGCCGTGCCCACGATCACCACGGTGGTCAGCAGGGGATACGCGAACCCCGCCCAGCGCAGCCAGCGGTACGGGGCGACGCGCCACAGGACCAGCGCGCACCACAGCGACCAGCCGACGTGGAGCGAGGGCATCGCCGCGTACGGGTTCGTGACGCCGGTGAGGGCGCCGAACCGCGGGTCGTCGAGGTCCTGCGGGCCGTTGGCCGTGTCGATGTAGCCGAGCCCCGGCATCAGGCGCGGCGGGGCGAGCGGGTAGAGCCAGAAGCCCACCAGGCCGAACAGGGTGGTGAACGCCATCCACCTGCGGGCAGTCCGGTACGCGGCCGGGTGGCGCACCAGGAGCCAGCCGAGGATCGTCAGCGGGACCGCGAAGTGGAACGTCTGGTAGTAGAGGTCCATGGCGTCCGCGAGCCAACGCCTCCCCGCCACCGCCTGGTTGACGCCGTGCTCGATGTCGATGCGCAGGAAGCGCTGGATGTCGAGGATCTGGTGCCCGTGCGCCTCGGCCGTGTCGCGGTCGCCGCGGGCGTACGAGCGCACCCAGGAGTAGGCCCAGTAGCCGACGCGGATGAGAACGAGTTCGAGCAGCAGGTTCGGCCGGGAGGCGAGGCCCGCGCGCACCGGCCGGGACCACAGCTCCGAGTCGCGCCGCAGGAAACGGACGCAGCAGGCCGCCAGCAGCGCGGCGATCAGCGGCACGTTCTCGCCGATCACCGCGAGCGACTCCAGCTTCGGCACCAGGGCCGTGCCTTCGAGCGCCAGCGCCAGCACCACGAACACCGGCCACATCGGCCGGTCCGCGGTCCGCCGCCCGGCCCGGCCCGCGAGCGCGAACAGCACCCACACTTGCTGGTGCTGCCAGGCGGCGGGCGTGGCCGCCAGCGCCGCGCAGCCGGTGATCGCCGCGGCGAGCAGCGGCTGCCCGTCCGCCGCGTAGGCGGTCGCGCGCCGGAGCGCGAGGGCGCAGACGGCTCCGGCGAGCGCCACGAACAGCAGGATCTCGCCGGGCCCGTCGTGCCCGAGGCGGAGCAACGCGCCGTGCAGGGACTGGTTGCCCACGGCCTCGGGCGACGCGTCGATTCCGGCGCCGGCGAGGTGGCGCAGCCAGAACGTCTCGGACGCGGCGGGGAGCGCGCCCCAGGCGAGCGCGGTGGCGGCGGCGAACGCGCCCCCCGCCGCGGCGGCGGCGCGCCGGCGCCCGGTCAGCCACAGCAGCGCGGCGAACAGCAGCAGCGTCGGCTGGAGCGCGGCGGCCAGGCCGAGGAGAACGCCCCCGGTGCGGTGGGCGCCGCGGGGGCCGCCGGGGCCGCGTTCGGCGACGGCCAGCAGCCAGCCGGTCAGCGCGAGCAGCACCGGGACGAGCCCGGCCTGCGCGGTGGTGACGGTGTCCCGGACCGGCAGGATCACGGTCAGCAGGCAGATCGCGGCGGGCGCGGCCCAGGCGCGGTGCGCGGCGGGGAGGCCGCGGGCGGCGGTCAGGCCGAGGGCGACGAGCAGCAGCAGGGTGCCGAACGTCCAGATGGCGCCCGCGTGGTGGGGCGCGAGACCGCTCAGCGGCTCGGTGAGCAGCGCGGAGAGGGGGGTGCCCGACCAGGCGCCGTCGGCGTACAGGTCGTCGGGCAGGCCGCCGCCGGCGCCCGGCAGGCCGGTGAGCCGTTCCGCGGGGGGCAGCCGCAGCACCTCGGCCGCCTGCCGGGCCGCGAGCAGCCCGGCCAGCAGCCACAGCAACCAGACGCCCCACGCCGCACGCGCGCCCCACACCGACCGCGCCGACCGCACCGCGCGCCCGCCCGGCCGTCCGTTCTCTGTATCCGCCACGTCTCCGCCACCCGAACGCCCTGCGTCGGCGAGGTGAACGGCCGACATCACAGAACCTACCCGGCGGCTCGCGCGCGATCGTCACGCGGCCCCGTTCCGCGCGCGGATGTCACGGGCGGTCCGTCAGCGCAACGGGTCGTGGCCCCAGTTCATCAGCGAGTACCGCCAGCGCGACTCCCGGACGTCCCCGCCGGGCCGCTGCGCCAAGTGCCGGCGGACGTAGCCGATGACCTTGCGCATGTGGGCCAGGTCGGCGTCCGAGAGGTCCGCCTTCCTGGTGCGCAGCAGGCCGACGATCCGCCGCCCGGACGCGTGTCCGATGCTCTCGCCGTCGCCACGGCGCTGCCCCGCGCCGCGCGACTCGTCGGTCTCCAGCCACTGTTCGAGCCGCCGTGGCGGCAGGTTGACCGCCCGGCGGAACTCCGCGATCGTCCGGTCACGATCCGTGATCATTCGGGGCCTCCGGGGTCAGGGCCTCCGGCCGGTGGACCGCCGTGCCGCCCGACTTCTCGCTCTCCACCTCGTACTGCGGCGCGTCGGGCGAGGCATTGACGGTGCGGCCGGCGGCCTCGGTCCGTTCGGTGATCTTCCGCCGCACCGTTCCGACCGGCTCGCTGCCGTGGCTCCGCCATGACACACGGTCCCCGCGCCGGAACTCTCTGTCCGTTCCGTCCCGGTTCTTCCTGTTCATCCCCGCCGGGTTCCCCTCCCCGCCCCCCTCAACCGCGCCGCGGCCGGTGGATCGGGACCCTCGCCGCCCGGTACCGGAGGCGCCGCCTCAGAAGCCGTGCCGCGCGCGGCGGTTGAGTTCGGCGACGCGGGAGCTCAGGGACTCGCTGGCGCTCACCGGCATGACGTCCTGCGGGCGCGCCGTCCACTCCTGGCCGCCGCCGGGCGGGCGGAGCCACAGGGTGCCGTGGAGGTGGGCCATGACGCGGCCGACCTTGTCGCGCGAGGTGTCACGAACCATCGTTCCCACCTCGGGAACGGCGGCTGGGGAGGTGCCAGTCATAGCGGACTCCGAGGGAGGAGGCTCCGTGCCGGTACGGTCATCGTTCACCCATTCCATGCCCGTTGCGCAAGGGCCCGACCTCTTCCAGTGGGTACTCAGAGGGAAATTTGAGCTTCGGGCCACCTGAGCCCGCGTATGAGGTCCATCGCGGGCTCCAGATCGGCCACCTCGGACGGCGACATGGTCCGGTTGGCGGCGCGCCGCGCGCGGGCCTCGGGCAGGTGGTCGGCGGTGGCGTCGTCGAGGCGCGGGAGCAACGCGGCGAGCACGGGGGCCGCCACGGGCCAGTCCCCGACCGCCGCCTGGGCCAGGATGACGGCCGACATGGCGCGGTCGAGGCCGCTGGGGCCGCGTTCCGCGTTGCGCCAGTCGATCACCATGGGGCCGCGCGGGGTGAGCATCACATTGTCGGGGTGCAGGTCCAGGTGGATGATTCCGCCCGGGACGGCGTGGAGGCGGTGCAGCAGGTCGCCGAGGATCGCGCCCGCCTCCTCGGCGGCGACCTCCCCGGCCAGCGCGGCGTGCAGCAGGGTGGGGCCTTCGAGCCGTTCCATCACCAGGTCGGGGGGCTCGGGGGAGGCGCCGGGGTGGACGGCGGGCACCGGGTATCCGTGGTCCGCCAGGTGGGCCATCACCTCGGCCTCGCCGGTGGCGTGCGTGCCGTCGCGGTAGCGGCGCAGCACCCGGGTGCGGTCCCCCACCAGCGCGTACACGTCGGCGTCGCGGCCCCGGCCGAGCAGCTCCCCTGTGCGCATGGCCTCACCCTAAGGC
>NZ_LAVK01000490.1 GCF_001083795.1 Streptomyces sp. SBT349 | reverse complement strand
ATGTCGAACGTGCCCCCCAACTCCCCCTCCACCAGCGTGCGGACGATCTGGAGCCCGAGGCTGCCGTCCTGGTGGGGGTCGAAGCCCGGCGGCAGGCCGCGGCCGTCGTCCTGCACGGTGACCACCAGGCGGTCCCCGTTCCGCAGGGGCTCGCTGCGGCGGGCGTGCACCTCGACCGTGCCGCGCTCCTCGGTGGGGAACGCGTGCTCCAGCGCGTTCTGGAGGATCTCGGTGAGGACCATGGACAGCGGCGTGGCGGTCTCGGCGTCGAGGATCCCGAACCGGCCCCTGCGGGTACCGATGACGCGCCCGTCCGGTGCGAGCTCGGTGACCATCGCGATGACCCGGTCGGCGATCTCGTCGAACTCCACACGTTCGTCGAGGTTCTGTGAGAGCGTCTCGTGGACGATGGCGATGGAGCCGACGCGGCGGACCGCCTCGTCCAGGGCGGCCCTGGCGCTGCTGTCGCCGGTCGCGCCGATCCGCCGGGACTGGAGGCGCAACAGGGCGGCCACCGTCTGGAGGTTGTTCTTCACCCGGTGGTGGATCTCCCGGATGGTGGCGTCCTTGGTCATCAACTCCCGCTCCCTGCGCCGCAGCTCGGTCACGTCGCGCAGGAGCATGAGGGAACCGGTGCGCTCGCCCTTGGGCTTGAGCGGGATGGCGCGGAGCTGGATGACGCAGTCGTTCCCCTCGATCTCGGCCTCGCGGGGCGCCCATCCGCTGGCGAGTTTGACGAGGGATTCGTCCACCGGGCCGCGGGTCGGCGCGAGTTCGGCGGTGGTGGGGCCGAGCGGCAGGCCGACCAGGTCGGCGGCGAGTCCGAGGCGGTGGTAGGCGGAGAGCGCGTTGGGGCTCGCGTACTGGACCACGCCGTCGGCGTCGAGCCGGATGAAGCCGTCGCCGACGCGCGGAGCGCGGTCCATGCCCACCTGCTGTCCCGGGAAGGGGAACGCGCCGCCCGCGATCATCTGGGCGAGGTCGGACGCGCTCTGGAGGTACGTGAGTTCGAGGCGGCTCGGGGTGCGGACGGTCAGGAGATTGGTGTTGCGGGCGATGACGCCGAGGACCCTGCCCTCGCGGCGGACCGGGATGGACTCGACGCGGACCGGCACCTCCTCGCGCCACTCGGGGTCGCCCTCGCGGACGATGCGGCCCTCGTCGAGGGCGACGTCGAGCAACGGGCGCCGGCCGCGCGGGACGAGGTGGCCGACCATGTCGTCCTGGTAGGAGGTGGGGCCGGTGTTGGGCCGCATCTGGGCGACCGAGACATAGCGGGTGCCGTCGCTGGTGGGCAGCCACAGGACGAGGTCGGCGAAGGAGAGGTCGGAGAGCAGCTGCCACTCGGAGACCAGCAGGTGCAGCCATTCGAGGTCGCCTTCCCCGAGGCTGGTGTGCTGGCGCACGAGGTCGTTCATGGAGGGCACATCGGCGAGCTTACCGGCGCGCGCAAAGGCGCCTCGCGCCGTCTTCGTTGGTCTCGGAGCATGGACAGGCGGCCGGGGGCGGTTCAGAATGGGTGACCCGCAGGCTTCTGCCCACCCGGTCCCGGGTGGGTGGAGCGCGGCCAGGCGGCGCTTTCTGCCCTGACGGCGCCGGCGGCCCGCACTGCTCCGGGCTGCGGTGCCGAGAGGGTTGAGGGTCCCTCCCCGGCGCCGCGGCCCGTGGGTATCCCGGGGCCCCGCGGCCTTCCCCGCCGACCGGTCGGGTCGGCTCCCGCCCCGGCGTCAGGTGCCCTCCCCGGGCTCGGGCCAGGCCCGCATCGCCATCTCGGCCACCGCCTCCAGCTCCGTCCGGCTCGCGCCGTCGCGCGACTGCTGGCTCATCCCCTGGAGGACCGCGCCGACGAGGCGCGCCAGGCCGGCGGCGTCGGTGTCCCGGGGCAGCGCGCCGGTCGCCATGTCGACCCGGATGCGGCTCTCGAAGGACCGCAGGTTGTACGCGCGGCGCGCGCGCAGGTCCTCGGCGACCTCGGCGGCGGCCTCCGAGAAGTTCACCAGGGCGGAGATGACCATGCAGCCGTGCGGGCGGCCCGGCTGCGTGTACTCGACGGCGGCCTCCCGCAACGCGCGGGCCACGGCCTCCCTTGCGGTCGGCTCCTCGGCCATCGCGCGGTCCAGGAAGCCGCCGTACCGCGTCACATAGGACTCGACGGCCTCCTCGAAGAGGGTCCTCTTGTCGCCGAAGGCCGCGTACAGGCTGGGCGCGCCGATGCCCATGACGCGCGTGAGGTCGGCGACGGAGGTGGCGTCGTACCCGTGCTCCCAGAAGGTCCGCAGGGCCTGCTCCAGGGCCGTCTCCCGGTCGAAGGACCGGGGCCGCCCGCGCTGTGTGCTCGCCATGCCACCCATTCTATAGCGGTCGCTCCAGAAGGTGTGCTAGCGTTCTTTCTGTAGCGACCACTAGAGAAGGGCTGGGCGGCGGCATGAGCACGCTCTCGGGGAAGACGGCACTGGTCACCGGCGGCAGCCGGGGCATCGGACGGGCGATCGCGGAGCGGCTGGGCCGCGACGGGGCGCGCGTCGGGGTGCACTACGGGCGGGACGAGACCGCGGCCAAGGAGACGGTGGCCGCGATCGAGGCGGCGGGCGGCAGCGCCTTCCCCGTGCGGGCCCTGCTGGGGACGGAGGGGGACGCCGAGACGCTGTGGGCGGCCTTCGACGCGCAGGCCGACGGGCTGGACATCCTGGTGAACAACGCGGGGATCACGGGCCCCCGCACCGGCATCCAGGGCAGCACGCCCGAGGAGTTCGACGCCCTCTTCGCGGTCAACGTGAAGGCCCCCTTCTTCATCACCAGGCTCGGCCTGAGCAGGCTGCGCGACGGCGGCCGCATCATCAACCTCTCCACGGGGCTCACGCGCCGGGCGGGCGCCATGACCGACATCGTGGCCTACACGATGTCCAAGGGCGCCCTGGACCAGTTCACCGTGAGCCTGGCCAAGGAGTTCGGCCCCCGCGGGATCACGGTGAACGCGGTGGCACCCGGGGTCATCGACACGGATATGAACGCGGACTGGCTGCGCGGCGGCGAGGAGGCGCGGGACTCCGTCGCCGGATCCTCACCCCTGGGCCGGTTGGGGCAGCCGGCCGACGTGGCGGACATAGCGGGCTTCCTCGCCTCGGACGACGCCCGGTGGGTCACGGGACAGTGGGTGGACGCCGCCGGCGGGGCGCTGCTCTGAGGCGGCCCGGCCCTCGACGGGACGGCGTGGGGCCGCTCAGCGGGTCTCGGTCACCTTGGCGAGCGCGCGGGGGGCGTCGGGGTCCTGGCCCCGGGCGAGGGTGACCTCGTAGGCCAGCAGCTGGAGCGGGATGATCTCCAGGATCGGCTGGAGCTCCTCGGGCACGCCCTCGGTGGGCAGCGCGAAGCCCGCGGAGGCCGCCTCGACCTGGGCCCGGGGCCCGACGACGACCAGATCGGCCCCGCGGTCCCGCAGCCGGTCGAGCACCGCCTGAAGCGCCTCACCACCGCGGCCGTCCGTCACGATCGCGATCACCGGGGAGACGTTGTCGACCATCGCCAGCGGGCCGTGCAGCAGGTCGGCCCCCGAGTAGGAGAGGGCGGGGATGTAGCTGGTCTCCATCAGCTTCAGCGCGGCCTCCTTGGCCGTCGGGTAGCCGTAGCCGCGGGAGGTGAGGACCATGCGCTCGGCGAACCGGTAGCGGGCGGCCAGCTGGCGGATCTCCTCGTGCCGGTCGAGGATGCGCTGGGCCAGCTCGGGCAGCTCCTTCGCGGTGGCCACGCCGTCGCCGCCGCGCAGGCTCTCGACGAAGAGGTACAGCGCCAGCAGCTCGGCGGTGTAGGTCTTGGTCGCCGGCAGCGCCTTCTCGGGACCGGCCAGCACGTCGATGTGGAACTCGCTGGCCCGTGCCAGCGGCGAGTCCGCGTTGTTGGTCACCGCGAGCGTGGTCGCCCCGGCCTCGCGCGCGGAGGTGGTGGAGGCCACCAGGTCCGGCGAGCCGCCGGACTGGCTGACCGCGATGACCAGGCAGTCGGTGAGGTCGGGCGTGGCCGCGTAGGCGGTGGTGGTGGACATCGAGGTGAGGCCGCACGGCTTGCCGAGCCGGATCTCCAGCAGGTACTTGGCGTACAGCGCGGCGTTGTCCGAGGTGCCCCGGCCGGTGAGCAGGACGAAGCGCGGCTGCCGGGCGGCGATCCGCTCGGCGACCGCGCGGATGGGGGCCGCACCCTCCGAGAGGAGTCGGCGCAGCACCGCGGGCTGCTCGGCCATCTCCCCTGCCATCACATGGCCGGGCCGGTGAGAGGCTGTGGCGGACATCGGGGTTCCTCCCTGGAGGTCGTTCCTGGTTCCTGGTTCGTGGTGGGGATCGGGGGGTGACGGGTGGCCG
>NZ_LAVK01000048.1 GCF_001083795.1 Streptomyces sp. SBT349 | reverse complement strand
GGAGGAACCCGCTGACGGAGCGGGCGGGTTATTCGCCGCCGAAGGCCGCGTCGAAGGAGGCGGTGGGCGGCGGGTAGTCGAACGCCTTGAGCCGGGCCAGGGCCTCGGGGGCTCCGGCCAGCCGGTCCATGCCCGCGTCCTCCCACTCCACCGAGATCGGCCCGTCGTAGCCGATGGCGCGCAGCATCCGGAAGACGTCCTCCCAGGCCACGTCGCCGTGGCCCGCGGACACGAAGTCCCAGCCTCGCCGGGGGTCGCCCCACGGCAGGTGGGAGCCGAGGCGCCCGTTGCGGCCGTCGAGGCGGCGGCGGGCCTCCTTGCAGTCCACGTGGTAGATGCGGTCCTGGAAGTCGTACAGGAAGTTGACCGGGTCCAGGTCCTGCCAGACGAAGTGGCTCGGGTCGAAGTTCAGCCCGAACGCCGGACGGTGGTCGACCGCCTCCAGGGCGCGCTTGGTCGTCCAGTAGTCGTAGGCGATCTCGCTGGGGTGCACCTCGTGGGCGAACCGGACGCCCTCGGCGTCGAAGACGTCGAGGATCGGGTTGAACCGCTCCGCGAAGTCCTCGTAGCCGCGGTCGATCATGCCGGGCGGCACGGGCGGGAACATGGCCACCAGGTGCCAGATCGAGGAGCCGGTGAAGCCGATGACGGTCTGGACGCCGAAGGCGGCGGCAGCCCGCGCCGTGTCGGCCAGTTCCTTGGCGGCCCGCCGGCGCACGCCCTCGGGCTCGCCGTCGCCCCAGATCCGCGGCGCCAGGATGCCCTGGTGGCGCTCGTCGATCGGGTTGTCGCAGACCGCCTGGCCCAGCAGGTGGTTGGAGATGGCCCAGCACTTCAGGCCGTACTTCTCCAGGAGGGCGTGTCGGCCCGCGATGTAGTCGGGCTCGGCCAGGGCGCGGTCGACCTCGAAGTGGTCGCCCCAGCAGGCGAGTTCAAGGCCGTCGTAGCCGAACTCGCGAGCCAGGCGGCAGACCTCCTCCAGCGGCAGGTCCGCCCACTGGCCGGTGAACAGGGTGAAGTTCCGTGGCATGGTGCGTGGTCTCCTTAAGAATCCTCACTCGGCTGCCGGGACGGGGATGGAGGTGTGGACGGCGTTCTTCGCGGCGCTCTCCTCGATCGCCGCGAGCACGCGCTGGACCTGGAGGCCGTCGGCGAACGTCGGCTCCGGCTGCGTCCCGCTCGCGATGTGGTGAACGAGGTCCCGCGCCTGGTGGGTGAAGGTGTGCTCGTAGCCCAGGCCGTGCCCCGGGGGCCACCAGCCCTCCAGATAGGGGTGGTCGGGCTCGGTCACCAGGATGCGGCGGAATCCGCCCTCGGCCGCGGGCTGGGTGTTGTCGTGGAACTCCAGCTCGTTGAGCCGCTCCAGGTCGAACACCAGCGAGCCGTCGGACCCGTTGACCTCGACGCGCAGCTGGTTCTTGCGGCCGGCGGCGAAGCGGCTGACCTCGAAGGAGGCCAGCGCGCCGGACGCGAGCCTGCCGTTGAAGACGGCCGCGTCGTCGACCGTGACCTCGCCGACCTGCCCCTCCTCTCCGTCGGGCAGGGCGCGTTCCTTGACGAACGTCTCGGTCTGCGCGGAGACACCGGTCAGCAGCTCCCCCGAGAGGTGCTGCGCGATGTCGATGATGTGCGCGCCCAGGTCGCCCAGGGCGCCGGAGCCCGCCTTCTCCTTGCGCAGCCGCCAGACCAGGGGCAACGCGGGGTCGGCCGCCCAGTCCTGGAGGTAGCTGGCGCGGACGTGGCGGAGCGTGCCGAGCCGGCCCTCGGCGATCAGCTTGCGCGCGAGCGCGAGGGCCGGGACACGGCGGTAGTTGAAGCCGACCATGGCGAGCTGCCCGCGCTTGCGGGCCTCTATGGCCGCCGCGGTCATGGCCTCGGCCTCGGCGACGGTGTTGGCGAGAGGCTTCTCGCACAGCACGTGCTTGCCCGCCTCCAGGGCGGCGATGGCGATCTCGGCGTGGCTGTCCCCCGGGGTGCAGATGTCCACGAGCGTGACGTCGTCGCGGGTGATGAGGGCGCGCCAGTCGGTCTCGGCCGCCGCCCAGCCGAGGCGGTCGGCGGCGGCTTCGACGGCGGTCCGGTCACGCCCGCACACGGCGGCCATCACGGGGGTCAGCGGCAGGTCGTAGGCCCTGGCGACGGTGCGCCAGCCCTGGGAGTGCGCCGCCCCCATGAAGGCGTAGCCGACCATGCCGACGCCGAGGGGAGGTGCGGTGGTGGAGTACGGCATCTGGTTCCCTGTCGGTTGGGGGTACGGATCAGTTGAAGCCGGTCGGCAGGTACTGGTCGACGTTGTCCGCGGACACCACGGCGGAGAAGAGCGTCACCGAGGACGGGATCTCGAACTCGGCCAGTCCGTTGATCCCCCGGGCCTGGCCCAGCGCCCTGGCCAGGTCGATGGCGGAGGCCGCCATCGTCGGCGGGTAGAGCACGGTGGCCTTCAGAACCGAGTCGTCGGCCTTGATGTGGTCCATCGCGGCCTTGGAACCGGCGCCGCCCACCATGATGAACTCGTCGCGCCCCGCCTGGGCGATGGCCTGGAGCGCGCCGGCGCCCTGGTCGTCGTCGTGGTTCCACAGGGCGTGGAACTGCGACTCCGCCTGGAGGAGACCCGACATGACCTCCTGCCCCGACTCGGTGGTGAACTCGGCCGCCTGGCGCGCCACCTTCTGGATGTTGGGGTAGTTCGCCAGGGCGTCGTCGAAGCCCTGGGTGCGCTGCCCGGTCAGCTCCAGGCTGTCCGGGCCCGACAGCTCGACGACGCGGGCGTTCTCCACGTCGCGCAGCTGCTCGCCGATGTAGTGTCCGGCATTGAGGCCCATGCCGTAATTGTCGCCCCCGATCCAGGTGCGGTACGCCTGGGGGTTGTCGAAGATGCGGTCCAGGTTGATCACCGGTATCCCGGCGCGCATCGCCTCGAGGCCGGTCTCGGTCATCGCGACGCCGTCGGCGGGCAGGATGACCAGCACGTCGACCCCGCCGTTGATCAGGGCCTCGACCTGGCCGATCTGGGTGGCCGTGTCGTTGGAGCCCTCGGTGATCTCCAGGGTGACCTCGTCGTAGAGCTCGGCGCGGGCGCGGGCCTGCTCGTTGATCGCGTTGAGCCAGCCGTGGTCGGCCTGCGGGCCGGCGAAGCCGATGGTGACCGGGGTGCCCGGCTCCTCGCTCGCCGCGGGGGCCTGCTGCTCGGCGCCCTCGTCGTCGTTGGACTCGTTGCTGGTGCATCCGGCGATGAAGAGCCCCGAGGCGGCGGCGGCCGACCCGAAGAGCATGTTTCTGCGGCTCGCGAGCGGGCCCTTGCGTGAGGAAGAAGAGCTCATGACGGTCGACCTTCCTAAGGTGTGCGGGTCAGGTGGTTGCGGTGCGTCGCTGGAGGAGAACGGCGACGACGATGATCGCGCCCTGCGCGATCTGCTGGGCCGCGCTGTCGAGGTTGTTCAGGATGAACAGATTGGTGATGGTGGTGAAGACCAGGACGCCGAGCACCGAGCCGAGGATCGTGCCGCGCCCGCCGCTGAGCAGGGTGCCGCCGATGATCGCCGCGGCGATGGCGTTGAGCTCGTACAGGTTGCCGTTGGTGTTCTGTCCGGAGCCGGTGAGGACGACCAGCATGAACGCGGCGATGCCGCAGCACAGTCCGGACAGGGCGTAGAGCATCAGCCGCTGGCGCTTGACGGCGATGCCGGCGAGCCGCGCGGCCTCCGGGTTGCCGCCGATCGCCACGGTGCGGCGGCCGAAGGTGGTGCGGGTCAGCAGCAGCCAGCCGAGGACGACGACCACGGCGAACATGATGACCAGCGGGGGCACGCCGAGGACGAAGTTGTCGCGGCGGCTGAGTTCGAGCACCGAGTCCACGGTGACGGACTGGGTGCTGCCGCCGGTGATCTGGAGCGCGAGGCCGCGGGCCGAGGCCAGCATGGCGAGCGTGGCGACGAACGGGACCATCGGCCCGAAGGCGATCAGGGTGCCGTTGACGAGGCCGCAGCCGAGGCCGACGGCGAGCGCGGTGAAGAGGATGCCCCCGAAGCCGAACTCCTGGGTGGCGACGGTGGTGCACCACACCGAGGCGAGCGCGACGATGGCGCCGACGGACAGGTCGATGCCGCCGCCGATGATCACGAAGGTCATGCCGACCGTGACCACGCCGATGATCGACGCCTGGGTCAGGACGAGTTGGAGGTTGTCCGTGGTGAGGAACGACTCCCGCTCGGTGATGGTGCCGATCACGACGAGGGCGAGCAGCACGCCGATCAGCGAGACGGTGTGCACGTCCGTGAGCTTGCCGAGCACCAGCCGGGAGGCGGACCGCTCCCCGCCGCCCTGGGGTGGGGAAGCGCCCGGCGTCTCCGTCTTGGTGAGCGCGGATGCTGCGGGTTCGGAGGTGGCGCCGTGGGTCACGCCGGACTCCCTTCCATGACGAGATCGAGAACCCGGTGCTCGTCGAGCTCCGGGGCGGGGGCGGTGTGAACGACCTGTCCCTCGCGCACGACGAGCACCCGGTCGGCGAGGCCGAGGACCTCCGGGATCTCGCTGGAGACGAGGAGCACGGCGACCCCTTCGTCGGCCAGGCGGCGGATCAGGGCGTAGAGCTCGGCCCGCGCGCCGACGTCGACGCCGCGGGTGGGCTCGTCGAGGAGCAGCACCTTGCAGTCGCGCAGCAGCCAGCGGGCGAGCACGGCCTTCTGCTGGTTGCCGCCGGAGAGGGTGCGGATCCTGGCCTCGGGGTTGTCGGGGCGCAGGGACAGCTCGCGGGTGTGTTCCCTGGCGGCCTTGCGTTCGCCGGAACGGTCCAGCCAGCCACCGCGGGAGAAGCGCGGCAGGGAGGAGATGGTCACGTTGCGGGTGACCGAGTCGAGCAGGAAGAGCGCCTGCGCCTTCCGCTCCTCGGGGGCGAGGCCCACGCCGGCGCGGACGGCGGAGGTGACATTGCCGGGCCGCAGCGGGCGGCCGCCGACCAGGACGCGCCCGGCGGTGGGGCGGCGGGCGCCGTAGATGGTCTCCAGGATCTCGGAGCGGCCCGAGCCGACCAGGCCCGCGAGGCCGACGATCTCACCGGCCTGCACCGTGAGGTCGAGGGGGGCGAACTCCCCTTCCCTGGCGAGCCCTTCGACGTGCAGCACCGGGGTGGCGTCCGCCGCGGCGGGGGGCGGGCCGGGCCGTTCGGGGAAGGGGTGCTCGATGTCGCGGCCGGTCATGAGCGAGACGATGTCGCGCGTGGCCGTGGTGTCGGCGGGCAGCCCCCGGGCGACGGCGCGGCCGTCCTTCAGGACGGTGACGCGGTCGCCGATGCGGCGGATCTCCTCCAGGCGGTGGGATATGTAGACGATGGCGACGCCGGCCTCGGTGAGGTTGTCGACGATGCGGAAGAGGTTGTTCACCTCGTCCGGGTCGAGCACGGCGGACGGCTCGTCCATGATGATCAGCTTGGCGTCGTGGGAGAGCGCGCGGGCCATGCTGACGACCTGCCGGCCGGCCGCGGAGAGGGAGCTCACGATGCGGTCGGGGCTGATCTCCGGGTGGCCGAGCCGGGCGAGGATGTCGGCCGTGGCGGCGCGGGCGGCGCCGCGGCGGACGAAGCCCGCCTTCGACTTCTCGTTGCCGAGGTGGACGTTCTCGGTGACGGAGACGTGCTCGATGAGGTCGAGCTCCTGGTAGATGGTGGCGATGCCGAGCCGCATGGCGGCGCTGGGCGAGCCGATGACGGTGTGTTCGCCCTGCCAGGTGATCTCGCCGGCGTCGGGCTGGTGGGCGCCCGAGACGACCTTGATGAGGGTCGACTTGCCGGCGCCGTTCTGTCCGAGCAGGCAGTGGACCTCCCCTGGCAGGACGTCGAGGTCGACGCCCTGGAGGGCGCGAACGCCGGGGAACGACTTGCTGATGCCACTCAGCGTGAGTATCGGCGGTGGCGCGCTTGCCATGGCTGGCCTCCTCGGCGGTGCCGGTGCGCGGGCGTGCGTGGGCAGGGTGGGGTGGTGCGGTGGTGCGACTCGGGATCTGTGGCTCGGGGTGTGCGGCCCGGTGGGGGCGGTCCGTCCGGTGGAGCGGTCTCGGAGGGATCTGGGCGGTGAGGGCGGTGCCCTCGCGTCGGTTATGTCGGGGTGTAGCTGAAGAGGTGATCGCTGATGAGGCGGGCCGCGCCGGTGACGCCGGCGGCGGGGCCGAGTTCTCCCAGAACGATCGGGAGGTTTCCCGTGGCCAGCGGGAGGGACTGCCGGTACACCTGGGTGCGGATGGCGGCGAGCAGGGTGTGGCCGAGGCCGGTCACCCCGCCGCCGATCACCACCAGGGCCGGGTTGAAGAAGCTGACCAGGCCGGCGATGACCTGACCCGTGCGGTTCCCGCCGTTCCTGATGAGGTCGAGGGCGGCCACGTCGCCCGCGGACGCGGCCGAGGCCACGTCGGCGGCGGTGAGGGTGCCCACGGCGTCGAGCCGGGCGGCGAGTTCGGCGGAGCGCCCGTCCCTGGCGGCGCCCTCCGCGTCCCTGGCGAGGGCGGCGCCACCGAAGTACGCCTCCAGGCAGCCGCGGTTGCCGCAGGGGCACTGCCGGCCGTCGGCCTCGACCTGGATGTGGCCGATGTCGCCGGCGCTGCCGGTGGCCCCGCGGTGCACCTTGCCGTCGGCGACGATCCCGCAGCCGATGCCGGTGCCGATCTTGACGCAGATGAAGTCCTGGACGGAGTGCGCGACTCCGGCGTGCTGCTCGCCCAGGGCCATCAGGTTCACGTCGTTGTCCACCATGACCGGGCAGCCGAGCTCCTGGCCGAGCGCCTCGCGCACGGGGAAGCCGTCCCAGCCCGGCATGATGGGCGGCGCCACCGGGATCCCGTCGGGGAAGCGTACGGGCCCGGGGACGCCTATCCCGGCGCCGTCGAAGTGCTCGGCGAGGCCGGCGTCCTTCAGCTTGGCGGCCATGGCGAGCACCTGCTCGAAGACCGCCACCGGCCCTTCGCGGACGTCCATCGGCGCGGTGAGGTGACCCAGGATCTCCAGCTCGGGACCGGTCACGGCCACGTCGATGGAGGTGGCGCCGATGTCCACGCCGAGGAAGCGCAGCTGGGGCGCGAGCCGGACGTTGTGGGACCTGCGCCCGCCGCGGGACGCGGCGAACCCGTCGCCCACCACCAGGCCGGTGTCGAGCAGCCGGTCGATCTCCACCGCCAGCTTGGAGCGGGAGAGCTCGATCCGGTCGCCGAGCTGGGCGCGCGAGCTGGGCCCGCCGTCGCGCAGGAGACGCAGAAGACGCGCCTGATGCACGTTCCCCGGCCGAGCCGTCATCCGCCTCACGCTGTCCCTCCCGCCACCGTCGGCATCGGGCCCCGGCACGAGGTCCGCGCCGGGCTTTGGGTGGGGAATGTAGCAGTGGGCTGGCGGGGATGGAAGAAGTTCTGCACGAATCGTTAGAACTTTTCCCTCAACGAGGACAAAGCAGGGCCCGGGCGCCCGTGACCTGGCCGGAAGCCGTCCCACGCGACGACCGGCCCGCGGGGGCGGCGAACGGAGGGCGACGGCGAGGCGACGGCCCCGCGCGCGGGGCCGGAAAGGGACCGGTCTCGTGTGGCGGCGTCCGGCCGGGGCAGAAGCAACGTAAACTCCCGGCGGGGAACAGAAGATCGAAGCGTGAAGCCCACCCGGCGCCATGTGACGGTCCCGTGCACCGCCACCTCAGTTATTCGGGAATACTGCCTATGCCAAGTCCACGAGTCCTGAAGCGAGATCTCTTCGCACGGAACCGGGAGCGGCCCGCGGTGTCGTCCAGACCCCCGCTCATCCGTGAACTCCCGCTGGTCATCGCGCTGTACATGGCGTACAAGTTCGGCCGCCGCGCGGCCAACGGCCAGTTCAGGGACGCCCATGAGAATGCGGATCTCGTATGGGGACTCGAACGGGCCCTGCGCCTGCCCAGTGAGGCGTGGGTACAGGATCTGGTGATGCGCAGCGAGGTGCTGATCCGCGGCATCAATGTGTACTACGCCACCGTGCACTTTCCCGCCATGGTCATCTTTCTCGTATGGATGTACTGGCGCCGTCCCGGGCACTACCTCTGGGTCCGCTGGGTGCTCACCTGGCTGACGAGCGCCGCCCTGGTGCTCCACCTGCTGGTGCCCCTGGCGCCGCCCCGGCTCTTCGGCGAGGCCCGCATGGTGGACACCGGCCTGCTCTACGGCCCCGCCGTCTACGGCAAGCCGGAGCCCGACTCCATGGCCAACCAGTTCGCCGCGATGCCCTCCCTGCACGTGGGGTGGGCGGTGTTCATCGCCATCGCGCTGATCGTCTCGTGCCGCTCCCGGCTGCGCTGGCTGTGGCTGCTCCACCCGCTGACCACGATCCTCGCCGTGGTCGCCACCGCCCACCACTACTGGATGGACGGCCTGGTGGCCTGCGCGTTCCTCGCCGTCATCCTCGCCGTGCTCCGCCCGCCACGGAAGGCGGCGGCGGCCGGTCCCGGGGAACGAGCCACGGTCGGCGCCGGGGAGCCGGATACCGCGGCGGTCACGGACGGGACGGTGGCCGCTCCCGCGCCTCACGAGACGCCGGCGCCGGAGGGCGCCCCGACGGCCGCCCCGACGGCCGTCGCGACCCCAACGGATCTGGCGCGCCGGGAGACGTGAGCCCGCGCAGGAACGCCAGGATGCCCGCGTACCCCATCCCGTAGGAGCAGGGGGCGTCCTGGCGCCCCCTGCCGATGAGCTCCGGCGCGTCGTCCGGACCGTGGCTGCGCACCAGCAGATGGCGCGCCACCCCTCCGGCCGCGGCCAGATACCGCTCGTCGCCGCCGCGCGCCAGGTCGAGGAGGGCGCTGCCGACGCCGGTGACGCCGCAGCACTGCGACAGGTTCTCCATGCGGGGCACCCATGCGGCGCAGACCTCCGCCGCCCGCCGGGCGGCCCGGCCGAACTGCGGCTCGTCCAGGACGCGATGGGCGTGGTGCAGCGCCCGCGCCGCGCCGGCCAGCCCCTGGCACCAGGACACGGCGAGCTGAACGGCCGCGGGGCGCGCGACGGTTGCCGAGAGCTCGGTCGCGCGCCGGGCCAGGCGCCGGGCGCGCGCGTGCGCCGCCCGGCCGGTGCCGGCGTCGCCGGTCCGCTCGGCGAGGGCCACCAGGAAGTCGACGATCCCGGCCAGCCCGTGGGCGTAACCGACCGCGGGATCGACCCCCGCCTCCGGCGGCAGCCCGGTCTCCCCGGCCGTGGCGAGGAGCGGCTCGGCCCTGGCCGTCAGCACCTCGGCCTGGCCGCGGGCGGCGTCGAGGTGGGCGGGGTCCCCGGTGGCCTCGGCGAGCAGCAGATGGCCGAGCCCGACGCCCGCCGCCCCGCTGAAGACATCGTCGTGCGGCTCGGGGGCGCCTCCCGCGTCGACGCCCCCCGCCTCGGCACCCCCCGCGTCCAACCCGGCCGCGCGGGCGCGGGCGAGGAAGAGGTCGACGCCGGTGGCGCCCGCGAACAGGCCCTCGGCCGGGGGCACCTGGCGGGTCGCGGCGCGGGCGTGGCGGACCAGGCCCTCCAGCGCCCGGTCGACGCCCGGCTGGTCACGGTGGTGGAGCAGTTCGAGCCCGACGCCCGCGCTCCCGGTGTAGAGGCTGGCGTCGACCGAGCCGATGCCGTGCCCGTCGCCGCCCCGCAGATACGGCTCGACGCCGGCGAGCAGCAGGTCGAGCACGCGCCCGGCGAGCGCCGCCGCCGGGTCGGCGGGGAGGGGCGCCACCGGGGGCGGCGCCGGCGGGCCGGGCCCGTTGTCCCGGCCGGGCCACCGCCCGGCGGCCAGCGCGCGCAGCGCCGCCTCGGCGCGTCCCTCCCCCGGGTCGAGCAACGCGCCGACCGCCGCCACCAGATGCGCGGGGGCGGCGCCGTGCGGCGGGGACAGCGCCTGGAGCATCCGGCGCCGCGCCAGCTCGCGGGGGGCGGGCCCGGCCACGGGGAGCATGCCGGTGGCCGCGAAGCCGAGGACCATCCCGAGGGCGAAGCAGTCGTCGGCGCGGCGCGGCGGGCCGCCCCGCAGCTGGTCCGCGGGCGCGAACCCGGCGGTGCCGCCCGGCGGATGGGCCCCGCCCAGCGCCGCGAGCCCGAAGTCGACGAGGAACGCGCGCTCCCGCCCCAGCACCACGTTGCGCGGGCTGATGTCGCGCACGATCACGCCGCGGTCGTGCAGTGCGGCGACGGTGCCCGCCAGGGCGGTGACCAGCCGGCGCAGGGCCTCCGGGGGCAACGCGCCATGGGTGCGGACGTGGTGCAGCAGGTTGAGCGCCCCGACGTCGTCGGTCACCAGGAACTCGTCGGGACCGTGCGCGAAGTGGTCGAGGAAGCGGGGCACGCCGTCCACACCGTGGCAAGTGGTGAGCGCCCGGCGCTCGTTGCGCAGGCGGGTGCGCGCGTCGCCGAAGCGCCCCTCCCCCACATGGGCCCTGGCCTGCTTGACGACGACGCGCCGCCCGGTGCCGCGCTCCTCGGCCCGGAACACATTGCCCTGCGCGGCCCGGTGGATCCCGCGGGTGAGGCGGTACCGCCCGCCGAGCGTGGCCGGCGGCCCGCCGGCCCCGTCGCTCCCGTCGCTCCCGTCGCTTCCGTCGCTTCCGTCGCCGAACGGGTCGGCGGCCCACGGCGGTTGCCGGTACTCCAGCGTGGCGACGCCGTCGAACCACTCCCCGCCGGGCCCCCTGATCCCGATGGCGAGGCTGCCCCGCTCCCCCGCGAACCAGCGGCTCACGAACGGCCCGTACCGGTAGTAGACGGGGGCGTCCTCGGCGACCCGCCGATCGCTGAGCACCCGGGGCCCCTCGTGGCCGGCGAGCAGCCGGGCCAGCGTCAGCCCCAGCGGACGGATCCGGCCCGGATCCGGGTAGACGGTCAGGGCCTTGCCGACCGAGGCGGGCGCGTCACGCCCCTCGTTGAGCCGGACCAGCGCCGCCCGGGAGGCGGCGAGCTTGAAGTGGCAGCGCTCGGCCAGCAGCACCGGCAGCACCGCCGCGGCCACCGCGGGGAACGTGCCGGGGCGCGCCGAGACGTGCAGCTTCCAGCCGTGCTCGGCCAGCGGAACGCCCGCGGGCACGACGGTGATCCAGGTCCCCCCGGCGCGCAGCGCGTGCGCGCCGGCACCGGCCCGCCTGACCAGTGCCTCGCCGTCCCAGTCGCCCCCGCCGTCACGCACGTTCCCACCTAGGCCGGGGCGTAACTGTTCCCCGTGGCCTGGCAGTTGCCGCCCGTGCCGGTGATGCACACGCAGCTGACCGGGCAGCGGTCCGCCGCGTGGAGGGCCTGCTCCAGGGAGTCGAACACGATCAGCGGCTCGACGACACGCTCCCCGGCCAGGCGCGGGAGGAGATCGGACAAGGCTTCCATGGGAGCTCCCTCGCATGGTCCGTACCCGGGCTCCGACCGTAACACCGGTCGCGGTCGGAGCCCATGGCCTCGGCTGACGGCCGTCAGTTCGGGTGAGAACGGCCGTCTACCCCTTGACGCGGACCACCCGGGTGAGCTTGGCCACCACCTCGACCAGGTCCCGCTGCTACAGCGGTACGGCCACGCTCCAGATGCGCGTCGGCATGGGTGGTGACCTGCACGCGGATCTCCTCGTCGGAGAGCGCCGGCTTGGTGCCGATCCAGGGAAGGAACGTGCTCTGGAACTCGGCGCAGTCCTTGACGATGAGTTTCTCAGGCTGAACGAAGGAGCCGGTTCCGGTTTCCAGTTCATACTGCATGGCCTGGCCGACACCACGAACATAAAGAGGAAGGGCGGCGTGCGCCGCGCTCACTCCCTTGTGAACAAGAGCCCCCGGTGTGCGGCAACACCTTTTGTGCCTGGTGGGGCGCCTGAGAGGTCAAGGCTCCCTTGCCGTGGCGATTCCGCACCCATATCGTTGATCCGCCGTACAACTCCCGTGATCAGGTCATAATCTGACGGGACCATTTGGCGAACGGCGCAGGGCAGTCGGCTCGGGGAGGGACCCGCCCATGACCACACGTGGACGACACCGCAGGTACCGGCCGAGCGCCGTTTCCCGGGCTTCGCTCTCCGTCACCGCGAGCGGTGCCGGGCTGGCCATCCCGCTGATAGGGGCGGGCACCGCGAGCGCCGCCTCGGTGGAGACCTGGGAGGAGGTCGCCGAGTGCGAGAGCAGCAACCGCTGGAGCGTCAACACGGGCAACGGGTTCTTCGGCGGGCTCCAGTTCCTCCAGTCCACGTGGGAGGCGTACGGCGGCGCCGAGTACGCGCCCCGGGCCGACCTGGCGACCAAGGAGCAGCAGATCGCCGTCGCCGAACGGGTGTTGGCGGAGCAGGGCCCCGGCGCCTGGCCGACCTGCTCGGCCGAAGCGGGGCTGACGCGCGACGGCGCCCCGCCGCGGATCAGCCCGGAGCGCGCCCCCGAGCCCGCCGCGGAGCCGGAGGCGGCACCGGAGGCGGCGTCCGAGCCGCGGGCGCAGCAGGCGGCGGCGCCCGGAACGCGGCCCGGCGAGCGGTCCGGTGACCTCTACGAGGTGATCAGCGGGGACACGCTGTCGGGCATCGCCAGGTCGAACGAGGTCGGCGGCGGCTGGCAGTCGCTGTACGAGCTGAACCGCGCCACGGTCGGGGGCGACCCGGACCTGATCTTCCCGGGCCAGCGCCTTGCCCTGCGCGAGCGCGCCGAGGAGCCCCGGCCCGAGCCGGAAGCCGAGGCCGAGGCCGAGCGCGAGGAGCCGGAGGAGCGGCAGGAGGCTCCGGAGCCCGAACCCGAGCCCGAGCGGCCCGCGGAGGAGCCGCAGGGCGAGCGGGCCGAGGAGCCGGCCGCCGCCTACACCGCGCCGGTGAGCGGCGGCACCGGAACCGCTTACCACGCCTCGGGGGGCTCCTGGTCCCTCGGGTACCACACGGGTGTCGACTTTCCGGTCTCCACCGGCACCTCGGTGACGTCGGTGACCGACGGCGAGGTGGTCTCCGCGGGCTGGGCCGGCTCCTTCGGATACGAGGTGATCGTCAAACACCCCGACGGCAAGTTCAGCCAGTACGCCCACCTTTCGGCCATCTCGGTCTCCGAGGGACAGCCCGTCAGCAGCGGCCAGCGGGTGGGGCGTTCGGGCTCCACGGGGAACTCCTCGGGTCCTCACCTGCACTTCGAGATCCGGACGGGCGAGGCGTTCGGCACCGACGTCGATCCGCTGGACTACCTCAGGGACCGGGGGGTGTCCCTCTGAATCTCCGCCACCCCCCGGGAATCAGCCAGGACTTTGGCTTGATTCCATCGGTCCGCCGATCGCCTATTTGCGGACAGATGCAGAGGTAACCCCTCCGGAGGGGGATGTTGATCCTCCGTTTCCTTCCCTCATCTGGCGCCGGGTCAGTAGTCTCGACCGCTGGACCCACATCGCGCATATGCAGGGGACATTGGAGACGTCGATGGAACGACCCGCCTGGGCACCGCACGGCATCGATCTGTCCGTGCCGAGCGTCTCGCGGATGTACGACTACTACCTCGGCGGTTCCCACAATTTCGAGGCGGACCGGGTGGCGGCGCGGAAGGTCCTCGACGCGTTTCCCGGGCTCCCCAAGATCGTTCAGGCGAATCGTGCCTTCATGCGCCGCGCGGTGCGCCACGCGATTTCCGAGGGTGTCACCCGGTTCCTCGACATCGGATCGGGAATTCCCACCTTCGGCAATGTGCACGAGGTCGCCCGGGAGGCCAGTCCCGAGGCGCGCGTGGTCTACGTGGACAACGACCCGGTGGCCGTCGCGCACAGCACGGCCGTGGTCAGGGACATCGAGGGCGTGGAGATCGTGGCGGCCGACTTCCGCGACCCGGCCGCCCTGCTGGCGACCGAGCCGGTCCAGCACCTCCTGGCCCCGAACCGCCCGGTGGCGGTGCTGCTCGTCGCGCTGCTGCACTTCATGGACGACGAGGACAAGCCGTACGAGCGGGTCGCCGAGTTCAGGGACGCGCTGCCCCGGGGCAGCATGCTGGTCCTCAGCCACGCCTCGACCGACGGCGGCCCGGCCACCACCGAGCAGGGCGAGGAGGTCTCCGAGGTGTACCGCAGGGGGGGCTCGACCTTCGTCATGCGGTCGTTCGAGGAGATCGCCCGATTCTTCGAGGGCTACGAGCTCGTGGAGCCCGGCCTGGTGGCGCTGCCCGACTGGCGCCCCGAAGGGCCGGTCGACGAGGAGGACCCGATCGTGTACAGCGGTTTCGTGGGAGTAGGGCGCACAGCGTGACTTCTATGCCTTCGGGGGCGGCCGACCTCCCCCACGCCGACGTCAGCGGGGAGCCTCCCGACGGGCTGCGGCGCTTCGCGACCATCTGGTGCCGCGCGGTCTACCCGGCCACCGCGACGTCCATGACCCGACCCGAGTTCGAGCGGCTGCTGGTGTCGCTGGCGCGCCGCCTGAGCGACGCGCTCCGCGCGCCGCGCTTCGACCCCTCGCCCGGCCGGGCGGTCGGCGAGGCGCTGGTCGCCGCGCACTGCACCGCGCCCGACGCGCTGACGAGCGTGCTGGGCGTGGTCGACTCCTATCTGCTGCTGTACTGCCTCGACCCGGCCGAGCTGCCCGCCGAGGAGGCCCGCGCCCGCTGCGCCCGGCTCCAGCACGCCATCTCGGCCGGGTTCGCCCGCGCCCTCCAGGAGCGCACCCGCAGCGAGCAGGAGGCGGTCTCCGTCGCGGCGCTCACCGCGCAGTCGGAGATGGCCAACGCGCTGCACGAGAGCGAGACCCGTTTCCGCACGGTGTTCAAGGACGCCGCCCTCGGCATCAGCATCGCCGACATGGACGGCACCATCCTCGACGTGAACGACGCGCTCGCCCAGATGTTCGGCGGCTCCGGCACGCACATCCGCAGCCGCAACATCCTGGAGTGGACGCACCCGGAGGACTCCCCCGAGGTGTGGCGCATGCAGCGCGAGCTGATGCGGGGCGAGCGCGAGCACTACCACATGGAGAAGGCGTACAGCCGAGCCGACGGCACCGTGCTGTGGACGAACCTGACCGTCTCGCTGCTGCGCGACGCGGAGGGCCGGCCGCGTTACATGCTGGCGATGGTCGAGGATGTCTCGGAGCGCCGCCTGCTCCACCTGCGGCTGCGGTACCAGGCCACGCACGACGCCCTGACCGACCTGCCCAACCGCTCGCTGTTCTTCGAGCGCCTCGAACAGGCCCTCGCCACGGGCTCGGCGCCCACCCGCATCGGCCTGTGCTACCTGGACCTGGACGGCTTCAAGGCGGTCAACGACAGCCTCGGCCACGCCGTGGGCGACCAGCTGCTGATCGGCGTCGCCGAGCGGCTCCAGACCTGCGTCTCGGGCCCCGGCCAGATGCTCGCGCGCATCGGCGGCGACGAGTTCGTGGCGCTGCTGCTCGACCCGCAGAGCCCGGACGCCGTCACCGACCTCGCCGAGCGCGCGCTGGAGGCGCTGTCCACGCCCGTCGAGGTCGGCGGCCGTGAGCTGCTGGTGCGCGCCAGCATCGGCATCGTGGAGGGCGCGACCGAGCAGCTAACCTCGGCCGAGGTGCTGCGCAGCGCCGACATCACGATGTACCGGGCCAAGGCGGAGGGCGGCAACCGGTACGCGGTGGCCGACCCCGACTCCGACGCGCGGGCCATCAGCCGCCACCACCTCACGCACCACCTGCCGGCGGCGTTGAAGGGCGCCGAGTTCTTCATCGAGTACCAGCCGCTGGTCAAGATGGAGGACGGCAGCCTGGAGGGCGCCGAGGCGCTGGTGCGCTGGAGCCACCCGCGCCACGGGGTCCTGGGGCCCGACCGGTTCATCCCGCTGGCGGAGCACACCGGGCTCATCGTGCCGCTCGGCCGCTGGGTGCTCCAGGAGGCCGTGCAGCAGGCGTGCCAGTGGCAGGTGCGCGGCATCGGGGGCCCGCGCCCGTTGAAGGTCAACGTCAACCTCTCGCCGCGTCAGCTGCACCATCCGGAGCTGGTCCAGGACACCATCGCGGTGCTGGAGGAGGCCGGGCTGCCGCCCAGCTCGCTCTGCCTGGAGGTCACCGAGACGGCGATGATCAGCGCCGACGAGAACGAGCTGCGGCCCCTGCGCGAGCTCGCCGAGCTGGGCGTGGGCATCGCGCTCGACGACTTCGGCACCGGCTATTCGAACCTGGCGAACCTCAGACGGCTCCCCGCCAGCACCCTGAAGCTCGACCGCTCCTTCACCCAGGGCCTCCAGCGCGACCCCGCCGACCCCGTGGACCTGAAGATCGTCGAGGGCATCGTCTCGCTGGCCCACACCCTCCGCCTGTCGGTGACGGTGGAGGGCGTGGAGACCTCGGCCCAGGCCGAGCAGCTCCGCGAGCTGGGCTGCGACTCGGCGCAGGGCTGGTTCTACGCGAGACCCGGGCCCCCGGAGCGGCTCCCCGAGGCCGTCTGACCACCCGTCGCCTCCCCTCCCCCACCGCCGCGTCCCTCGATCACCAGCCGCCGTGGCCCCCGGCCCGCCCGGGGCTCCGGCAGGCGCAGCGGGCTCGCGCCCGGGGTGATCGATCCGAGCACCGCCGCCGTCGAGGCGCCGGTCGCCGAGGGAACGCTCCCGGTCAGGCCATGCACGGTGAGGAAGCCGAGCAGCGCGAAGAGATACGCCTCCTTGGCCTGGGAGGCGAGGCCGAACTCCTCGGCCTCCCTGATCCGCGTGCGGTCGGCCAGGTCCCGGATCCTCCCCATCAGCGCCGGATTGCGCACCCCTCCCCCCGAGACGACCAGCTCGGCCAGCCGGTGCGTGCGGCAGGCCGCGCCGACCAGCTCGGCCGTCAGCTCGGTGAGGGTGGCCACCAGATCGTCGGGAGCGGGGCGCCGCCCCCGCCCGTCGAGGCGTTCGGCCAGGTAGGCCGCGTGGAACAGCTCCTTGCCCGTCGACTTGGGCGGCGCCAGCCGGTAGTAGGGCTCGCCCAGCAGCTCGGCCAGCAGCTCCCGGTCCACCCGGCCGCGCGCCGCCCGCGCGCCGCCGGTGTCCATCCGCTCCGCCCCTCCGCTCGCCTCGGCGACGGCCGCGTCGATGAGGGCGTTGGCCGGTCCCAGGTCGTAGGCGAGGACCTGGCCCCGGTCGCCGCGGGCGGTGATGTTCGCGATGCCGCCCAGGTTCAGCGCGCCGCGCCGTTCGCCCGCGCGGTCACCGCCGTCGAGCAGCAGCAGGGCGTCGAGCATCGCCGCCAGGGGCGCGCCGTGGCCGCCGCGGGCGATGTCGCGGGTGCGCAGGTCGGAGACCACCGGCAGCCCGGTGGCCTCGGCGATCCAGGCCGCGCCGCCGAGTTGGAGCGTTCCCCGGGCGCGGGCGCCGGTGACCCAGTGGTAGACGGTCTGCCCGTGCGAGGCCACCAGGTCGGCGGCGCCCCCGGCCAGCGCGGCGTTCGCTCGGGCGGCGACCTCGCCGAAGAACCGCCCGAGCCCGGTGTCCAGGCGGCACACGGCCTCCAGGGTGGTGGCCGCGGGGGGCAGGCAGGCGGCGAGCTCCGAGCGCAGCGCCTCCGGGTAGGGCTCGGTGTGCAGGCCGCGCGGGCGCAGCACCAGGTCGCCGGCGGCGTCGAAGGCGATCTCGGCGACGCCCGCGTCCACCGCGTCGTATGACGTGCCGCTGAGCACGCCGATGACGAGCCAGGGTCGTTGGGCCGGGAACTCCGCAGGTCGGGGCCCGTTCGGCTGGATAGGATGCGCCTGGTCCCCGAGGCGGTCGTCCGCCCGCCGTTCTTTCTCACCCATGGGAGCATCCGAGCATGGCCCGCCACCTCATCACCAGCGCGCTGCCGTACATCAACGGAATCAAGCACCTGGGGAACATGGCCGGTTCGATGCTCCCGGCCGATGTCTACGCCAGGTACCTGCGGCAGCGCGGGCACGAGGTCCTCTACATCTGCGCCACCGACGAGCACGGCACCCCCGCCGAACTGGCCGCCAGGGCGGCGGGGCTGCCGGTCGCCGAGTTCTGCGCGCGGCAGCACGAGGCGCAGCGGGCGGTCTACGACGGCTTCGGGCTGCGCTTCGACCACTTCGGCCGCACGTCCTCGGCGCGGAACACCGAGATGACCCAGCACTTCGCGCGCCGCCTGAAGGAGCGCGGCTTCATCGAGGAACGGGCCACCCGCCAGGTGTACTCGCCCGCCGACGGCCGCTTCCTGCCCGACCGCTACATCGCGGGCACCTGTCCCTACTGCGGCTACGAGGCGGCGCGCGGCGACCAGTGCGAGAACTGCACGCGCGTGCTCGAACCGACCGGCCTCCTCGACGCCAGGTCCGCGATCAGCGGCTCCACCGACCTGGAGGTGCGGGAGACCACGCACCTGTTCCTGCTCCAGTCGCGCCTGGAGAAGGAGGTGGCGGCGTTCGTGGAGGAGGCGGGTGCCCGGTGGCCGGCCCTGGCCTCCTCGATCGCCGGGAAGTGGCTGACGGAGGGGCTGCTGGACCGGGCGATCACGCGGGACCTGGAGTGGGGCGTGCCCGTGCCCGCGGATGTCTGGCCCGAACTGGCGGCCGAGGGCAAGGTGTTCTACGTCTGGTTCGACGCGCCGATCGGATACATCGGCGCCACCAGGGAGTGGGCCGACGCGGCGGGCGGGGGCGAGGAGCGCGACTGGCGCTCCTGGTGGTACGCGTCCGAGGGCACCGTGCGGTACACCGAGTTCATGGGCAAGGACAACGTTCCCTTCCACACGGTCATGTTCCCCGCCACCGAGCTCGGGACCGGGGAGCCCTGGAAGAAGGTCGACCAGGTCAAGGCGTTCAACTGGCTGACGTACTACGGCGGGAAGTTCTCCACCTCGCGGAACCGCGGTGTCTTCGGGGACGCGGCGATCGAGCTGCTGCCCGCGGACTACTGGCGGTACTTCCTGACCGCCGCCGCGCCCGAGTCCGACGACGCGGCGTTCTCCTGGGAGCTGTTCGCCTCGGTGGTCAACAAGGATCTGGCCGACACCCTGGGGAACTTCGTCAACCGGGTGCTGACGTTCTCGCGCAGGCGGTTCGGCGACGAGGTCCCCGGGGGGCACGCGGCGGGCGACGCGGAGCGCCGCCTGGGCGGCGAGATGGCCCGGCTGCTGGCCGCGTACGAGGAGCAGCTCGACGCGCTCCAGTTCCGCAAGGCGGCCTTCGCGCTGCGCGCGTTGTGGAGCGCGGGGAACGCGTATCTCGACGAGAAGGCGCCCTGGCAGGAGATCAGGACCGACCCGGACGCCGCGGCGCTGACGCTGCGCACCGCGATGAACCTGATCCGGCTGTACGCGGTGGTCTCGGCGCCGGTGATCCCGTTCACCGCGGAGGCGCTCGCCGGGGTGTTCGCCTCCGGGACCGGCGCGGGGGCCGACTCCCCCGCGTCCGCCGGGAGTTGGGTGACGGCCGAGGAGGCAGGGGCGCTGGACGCGATCCGGCCGGGGACGCCGTTCACCGTGCCGCCGGTGCTCTTCACCAAGATCGGTGACGACGATGTCGCCGCCTACCGGGAGCGGTTCGGCGACGGGGGCGCCTGACGGCGGACGGGCCGGGCCCTGCCGCTCGGGCGTTCGTGCGACGATGGTGGTCCACCCCACCGTCTTCTCGTCCCACGGGCCCGGCGCGCCCGGACGTCCACGCCTGCCCGGACCCGCCGGAGTCCGGGCCGCAGGAGGGCGATCCCATGACGTTCCGGGCCAGGCGGCCGGTCCGCACCCTTCTCGCCACGGTGCTCTGCGGCATCTTCCCCCTGCTCGCGGGGGCGCTGGTGATGGCTCCCCCGGCGTCGGCCGCGGCGCTGGTCGAGGTGCGGGACTTCGGGGAGAACCCGAGCGGCCTGCGCATGTACCTGTACGTGCCCGAGGGCGTCGCCGAGCGGCCCGGGGTCCTGGTGGCCGCGCACTACTGCGACGGCTCGGGTCCCGTGTTCCACCTGCGCACGGAGTTCGCCTCGCTCGCCGACCGGTACGGCTTCATCGTCGTCTACCCCTCCGTCACCCGGCCGAGCCGCTGCTTCGACGTGTCCTCGCCGCAGGCGCTGCGGCGCGGCGGCGGCGGCGACCCGCTGGCCGTCCGGTCGATGGTGGCTCATGTCGTGCGCACCCACGGGGCCGACCCGGACCGGGTGTACGTCACGGGGATGTCCTCGGGCGCCATGCTGACCAATGTGCTGCTCGGCGTCTACCCGGATGTGTTCCGGGCGGGCGCGGCGTTCGCGGGCGTGCCGTTCGGCTGCTTCGCGACCACGGACGGCACGGGGTGGAACGCCGACTGCGCCCAGGGCCGCGTCAGCAGGTCGCCCGCCGAGTGGGGCGACCTGGTGCGGGGCGCGTTCCCCGGGTACGCGGGCGAACGGCCGCGGATGCAGCTGTGGCACGGGACCGAGGACGACATCCTGCGCTACCCGAACTTCCGCGAGCAGATCAGGCAGTGGACGGACGTCCTGGGCGTGAGCCGGATCCCGGCCCTCACCGACCGGCCGCGGCCCGGCTGGACGCGGGCGCGGTACGGAACGGACGGCGTTCAGGCGCCCCTTGAGGTGATCAGCCTGTACGGCACCGGGCACAGCCTGCTCGTGGACGGGATGGCCTCCCGGGCGATCGGCTTCTTCGGGCTGGACGAGGCGGTCTAGACCTCAGGGGGGTGGGGCGGCTGCCATGGCGCCCGGCCCGCCAGGAGGAGGCCGGTCAGCTCGGCCGCCGCCGCCTTGACCGCCGCCACCCCGTGCCGGCCCCAGGCCCTGGGCACCAGGTCCGCGACGGCGACGGCCGCCAGCGCCGTGCCCGAGGCTTCGAGGAGGGGCGCGCCGCAGTAGGAGCGCACCCCGGCCTCGTCCACCACGGGATTGCCCGCGAAGCGCGGGTAGTCGGCGACGTCGTCCAGCACCAGCGCCTTCCTGCGGACGATGGCGTAGGGGCAGAAGCCCCGGTCCCTGGCCATGGACCGCGGTCCCCGTGGCCCCTCGGACACATGCAGTCCGGCGAAGAACTGACGGTGTTCGCCGACCAGCGTGACCATCGCGCGGGCGGCTCCCGTGGCGTGGGCGAGGCGGCGCGCCACCGCGTCCCACGCGGGCACCGGCTCGTCGCCGACGGCCACGCCCAGCTCCCGCAGCCGCCGGGTCCTGGCCGGGGCGTCCGGGTCCTCCGGGGTGAGCAGCAGACGGCCGGTGGGGTCGTAGGCCAGGGTGAACATGGGCGCTCCGCGGTGCGTTCAGCTGAGGGAGGTGGGCAGTTGCGCCCGCTGCGCATGGGGCAGCGCGACGCGGGGCGGGTCCTCGGGCGAGGGGGGCCGCGGCACGCGGGCGGCCTCCGTTCCCGCGGTCCTGATCGCGCGGTACGGGGCGTGGCGGCCCGCGTTCCCCGGGTCCAGCAGGTCGTGCGGCAGCAGCAGGACCGCCTGGACGCCGCCGTAGACGTTGCCCTGGAGCCGCACGGCGATGCCGTGGCGCCTGGCCAGCGTGGACACGACGAAGAGGCCGACGCGGCCGTCGTCGAGGAGTTCGGTGACGGCCGGGCGGTCGGTCCCGGCGAGCACCGCGTTCATCCGGCTCTCCTCGGTGGCGGTCATGCCGAGGCCCCGGTCCTCGACCTCGATGGCGATGCCCGCCCGCACCCGTCGCGCGCGCAGCAGCACCTGGCTCTGGGGGGCGGAGAACCCGGTGGCGTTCTCGACCAGTTCGGCGAGGAGGTGGACGACGTCGGCGACGGCGTGGCCGCGGAGGGTGCCCTCGGCGGGCGGCACCAGCCTGACCCGGGCGTAGTGCTCGACCTCGGCGACGCAGGAGCGCAGCACCTCGGACATGCCGACCGGGCGGATCCACCGGCGGCGGGAGACGGCGCCGCCCAGGACCGCCAGGTTCTCCGCGTGCCGCCGCAGCCGGGTGGCCAGGTGGTCGATGTGGAACAGGCCCTTGAGCAGGTCGGGGTCCTCCACCTCGCCCTCCAGCTCGTCGAGGTACTCGATCTGGCGGTCCACGAACGACTGCATGCGGCGCGCGAGGTTGACGAAGACCTCCACCCGCTCGTCGCCGCCTCCGACGCGCCCCGCCGCGGCGACGGCCTGGAAGACCGCGGACTCGGCGGCATGACGGGCGCTCTCGATCTCGTGGCGGAGCTGGTCGACCGGGTCCTCGGAGGGGTCGGCGGGCGGCGGGCCCTCGGGAGGCTTGACCCGCTCGCCGCGTTCCACCTTGCCGAGCAGCGCCTGGAGTTCGACGCGGCCCCTGGCCGCGCGCCGGCGCAGCGCGGTGAGCCGGGCCGTGGCCGCCCTGGCCTCGCCGACGGCGGCGAGGGCGGCTCCGCCCAGCACGGCGCCGGTGAGCGCGGCGGCGACGGCCGTCAGGGGTCCCGCCGGGCCGGAGGCGAGGGCCGCGGCGGCGATCGCGGCGACCAGGGCGGCGGGCAGCACGGCCAGGCACACCAGCCTGCCGGGGCGTGGCTGTTCTGACATCGGCGTCCTTCGGAGGCGGGGCAGAGGGGAGCAAGGCCACGCTATGGGTCAACAGGCAGGCGAACACGCACAGTTCCGGCAATCGCCACCCCTCGCCAGCTCCTAAGGAGTGAATATGCCGGAGGCGCGCGCCATGACGTTGACCCGCCCGATCGGCACGGGAACGGGCGGGGCGCCGGCGCCGGTGAGCTGTCCGTCACGAGCGCCGACGCCGCTGTCGTTTCCGTGCGGGACCGGCGCGTTTCCGGTCGCCTAGCCTGGGGGCGCTCGGTCCAGGAACAGGAAGGTCATCATCATGCGCAAGGTCGTCTCGGGTCTGTTCATCTCGCTCGACGGGGTCGTCGAGTCACCGGACCAGTGGCAGTTCGCCTTCGACGAGGAGATGGGCGCGTCGCTGGCCACGACGCTGGAGACCACCGACACGGTGCTCCTCGGCCGGGTGACCTACTCCGAGTGGGCCGGGTACTGGCCCACCGTGACCGGTGGCGAGGACGCGGGCTTCGCCGACTGGATCAACAACGCGCCCAAGTACGTCGCCTCCACCACGCTGGAGGACGTCGGCGAGTGGGCGAACAGCACGCTGATCCGTGGCGACCTGACGACCGCGGTCCAGCGGCTCAAGGAGGGCGAGGGCAAGGGGATATCGGTCGCCGGGAGCCCCACGCTGGTCCGGTCCCTGCTGGAGCGGGACCTGCTCGACGAGTTGGTGCTGCTCATCCACCCGGTGATCGCCGGTGAGGGGCGCCGGAGGCTGTTCGCCGAGGACGCCGCGCTGAAGAAGCTCGCGCTGGTGAGCGCCCGGCCGACCAGCAGCGGGGTGGTCATCGCGACCTACCGCCCGGTGCGCTGAGCCCCCCGGACCGGGGCCGGGCGTCCCCCGGAACACCCGGGGTGGCGCCGCACCGCCCACGCGGTCGACGCGGTGGCCCGGAGGGCCGGGCCGCTGATCAGCGGCCGGAGGGCGGCGCCGCCCTCCGGCCGACCACGGCACGCTCTGCTGAACGACTCCATGTCGTCTCCTCCTTCGCCGGGGGCGTGACCCGCGGACGACGCTAGGGCGGGGGGTCCGGGACCCCTCCCGGCTGCCGGGCCAGCGCAGTATTACTTATAGGTGCATACGTTATGTCTGGAGCATCCGCGGCTTTTCGGTATCTATGGTTTGCGCATTGTCGTCATCGGTCACAGAGAGATGCTGCATGCGCCGTACCGTGCACAGCCCCCCAGGGGCCCCGCCGGGTCGTCCCGACGACCCCGAGGGCGCCCCGCGGATCGCGGCGGCGGAAGTGGCCGTGCCCGCGCTGCGCTACGCGCAGGAAGAGATCATCGAGGCGTTCGCGGACGCGTGCCTGGGCGGTGACGGGGACATGCGCCGCGTCCTTCGCAAGATCTCCGCGAACACGGGGGTCCGCACGCGGCACCTCGCGCTCCCCCTCGGGGAGTACCCCTCCCTCGACGGCTTCACCGGGGCCAACGGCGCCTGGCTCGCCGCGGCCCTCGACCTCGGGGAGCGGGCGCTGCGCACCGCCCTGGAGACCGCGGGGGTGCGGCCCGAGGAGGTCGACGCGGTGATCAGCACGACGGTCACCGGGCTGGCGGTTCCCTCGGTCGAGGCCCGGCTGGTACAGCGGCTCGGCCTGCGCGAGGACGTCAAGCGCATCCCGCTGTTCGGCCTCGGGTGCGCGGCCGGGGCCGCGGGGGTCGCCCGGCTGCACGACTACCTCCGCGCGTTCCCCGACCAGGTGGCGGTGCTCCTGGCCGTGGAGCTGTGCTCGCTGACCGTCCAGCGCTCCGATGTCTCGATGGCGAATCTCGTCGCGGCCAGCCTGTTCGGGGACGGCGCGGCGGCCGTGGTCGCGGTCGGCGCCCGGTTCGGTCACGAGGTCCCCGAGGGCCCCCGCGTCCTGGGCTCGCGCAGCAGGCTCTACCCGGACAGCGGGGACGTGATGGGGTGGCGGATCGGCTCCGACGGGTTCGGCATCATCCTCTCGCCGAACGTGGCCGTGGTCGCGGAGGCGGAGCTGCCGAAGGACGTGCACGGGTTCCTCCTCGACCACGGGATGACGACGGAGGGCGTCGCCTCGTGGGTCTGCCACCCCGGGGGCCCCAAGGTGATCGACGCCGTGGAGCGCGCCCTCGGGCTGCCCCCGCGGGCGATGGACCACACCCGGCACTCCCTGGCCTCGCGCGGCAACCTCTCGTCGGCCTCGGTGCTCGACGTCCTCCGCTCCGCGATGGCCGCTCCGCCGCCGTTCGGCTCCGCGGGGCTCATGACGGCCATGGGCCCGGGATTCGCCAGCGAGCTGGTGCTGCTGCGCTGGTGACAACGGCCGGCCGGTGGGGCGCGCCGCCTGGACCGCCCCGACCGGCGCACGCAAGATCTCCCCGTCCGCGGCCACGCCCGCAGGGGCGTCCGCAGCGCAACCCCCACGAAGGAGCCCGGTACATGTCTCCCACGGCCTCGGTATTCCAGGAGCGGTTGATCTCCCTCCTCGCTGAGCAGATCGCCGTCGAACCGGCAGGTCTGCGCCCGGACCAGACGTTCCGCGAGCTCGACGTCGACTCGTTGGCCATGGTCGAGCTGGTCGTCGCCGTCGAGAACGACCTCGGCCTCGAACTCCCCTCCGACGTCGAGGGCATCGACGCCGACACGACGCTGGCGCAGGCCGCCCTCGCCCTCGAGGCGCTGGCCCGGTCCGCCGCCGACGACAAGGCGGCCCATGCGGGCGGCTGAGGTCGCGGTCACCGGGTTGGGCCTGGTGACCCCGGCCGGGTCGAACGCGCAGGAGTTCTGGCTCGGCCTGTGCTCCGGGGCCCCGACCGCCTCCGCCGACCCCGCCCTGGCCGGGCTTCCGGTCGACCACGTCTGCCCGGCGCGGGACTTCGAGGCGGAACGGGAGCTCGGCGGGCGGCTGAGCAGACGGCTGGACAGCTTCACCCGGCTCGCCCTGGCCGCCGCCGACCGGGCGCTGGCCGACGCGAAGCTCGACCCGTCCGGGTGGCGGCCCGAACGGGTCGGGGTGGTCGTCGGCGTCGGCGGCAACAGCCTGGAGACGTACCAGGAGGAGTTCGACCGGCTGGGGCGCGGCCAGCCCCGGCGCGTCAGCCCCTACGCCCTGCCCCGCAGCGTTCCCAACATGGCCGCGGGGGAGATCGCGATCCGGGTGGGCGCGCAGGGGCCCAACTTCGTGACGGGCAGCGCCTGCGCCTCGGGCACCACGGCGATCGGCGTGGCGCGCGACCTGGTGCGCGGGGGCACCTGCGACGTGGTCCTCGCCGGCGGCAGCGAGTCGGGGCGCGTTCCCATGGCCGTGGCGTGCTTCGCGCGCATGGGCGTGCTGTCCGGCGCCCGGGGCGGGCAGAGCGCCTGCCGGCCCTTCGCCGAGGAGCGCGACGGCTTCGTGCTGGGCGAGGGCGCGGCCGTGCTGGTGCTGGAGTCGGAGGCGCACGCGCGGGCGCGCAACGCCCCGGTCCGCGCCCGCCTGCGGGGGTACGGCGCCTCCGCCGACGCGCATCACACGACGGCCCCGCACCCCGAGGGGCGCGGCGCGGAGCGGGCGATCCGCAACGCGCTGGAGGACGCGGGGCTGGGGCCGTGGGACATCGACCACCTCAACGCGCACGGCACGGCCACCGCGCTGGGCGACGAGGTGGAGGCCGCCGTGCTGCGCCGGGTCTTCGGCGATCCGCCGCCCGTGACCGCGACCAAGGGGGTGACCGGGCACTGCCTGGGGGCCTCGGGCGCGATCGAGGCCGCGGCGACCGTCCTGGCGCTCGGCGAGCAGACCGTGCCGCCGGTGGGGGGCACCGCCGCGTGCGACCCGGCGCTCGGCCTCGACCTGGTCGTGGGCCGCCCGCGCACCGTTCCGATGAGCGCCGCGCTGACCACGTCGTTCGCCTTCGGGGGGCAGAACGCCGCCCTCGTCCTGGTGGCGGCCTGAGATGCCGGGGACGCCGATGTGGCTGGTCGCCCTCGTCGCGGCCGTGGCGGCGGAGCGCGTGGCCGAACTGGTGGTCTCGCGGCGGCACACCCGGTGGGCCGAGTCCCAGGGCGGTGTCGAGTACGGCCGGGGCCACTACCCCGTCATGGCGGCGGTCCACGCCGCCCTGCTCGTGGGCATCCTCGCGGAGGTCACGCTCGCCGACCGCCCGTTCCTCCCCGCTCTCGGCTGGGCCGCGCTGGGCCTGGCCGTCCTCGCGCAGGCCCTGCGCTGGTGGTGCGTGCGCTCCCTGGGACGGCACTGGAACACGCGCGTCATCGTGGTGCCGGGTACGGCGCTGGTGTCCCGGGGCCCCTACCGCTGGTTCCGGCACCCCAACTACGCCGTGGTGGTGGTCGAGGGCGTCGCGCTGCCCCTCGTTCACACGGCCTGGACCACGGCGCTGCTGTTCACCCTGGCCAACGCGGCGGTCCTCGCCGTCAGGCTCCGGGTGGAGAACGCCGCGCTGAGGCTGGCCGCGTGAGCCGTGGCAGCTACGAGGCCGACCTGCTCGTGGTCGGCGGCGGCCCCGCGGGGCTCGCCACCGCGCTGCACGCCGCGCGGGCCGGGATGTCCGTGCTGATCTGCGAGCCGAGGACGGGCCCGGTGGACAAGGCGTGCGGCGAGGGCATCATGCCCGCGGGCGTGCGCCGGCTCGCCGCCCTCGATGTGCGCCCCGAGGGCGCGGCCCTCACCGGCATCGACTACGCCGACCTCTCGGGGCGGCGGGTCCACGCCCCGTTCCGCTCGGGCAACGGCCTGGGCGTCCGGCGCACGGAACTGCACGCCGGCCTCGCGATCGCCGCCAAGGCCGCGGGGGCGCAGTGGAGCACGCGGCGCGTCACGCGCATCGCCCAGGACGCGGCCGGGGTCACGGCGGCGGGGGTGCGCGCGCGCTGGCTGGTCGCGGCGGACGGGCTGCACTCGGCGTCGCGGCGCCAGCTCGGCATCCCGGTCAGGTCCGGCGGCCGGCGCCGCTTCGGGCTGCGCCGTCACTGGCGGGTGGTCCCCTGGAACGAGGCGGTCGAGGTCATCTGGGGGCCGCGCACGGAGGCGTATGTCACTCCGCTCGGCCCCGACCAGGTCAATGTCGCGGTGCTCTACCGGCCGGGCGGGGGCAACGCCCTGGGCGGCCCGGGCGCCTACGCGGCCCTGCTCGGCGGCTTCCCCGGGCTGGCGGCCCGCCTGGAGGGTGCCCGTCCGGCCTCCGCCGTACGCGGGGCGGGCCCGTTGCGCCTCACCCCGCTGCGGCGGGTGGCGGGCCGCGCCCTGCTCGTGGGCGACGCGGCGGGGTACGAGGACGCGCTGACCGGCGAGGGCATCAGCCTCGCCCTCGCCCAGGCGGAGGCGGCGGTCGCGGCGCTGGTCGCGGAGGCCCCCGCGCTCTACGAGCGGCGGTGGGCCCAGCTCACCCGCCGGTACCGGGTGCTGACGCGAGGGCTGCTGCTGGCGACGGCCCTGCCACCGGCGCGCGGCGCCCTGCTGCCCTGCTGCGCGCGGGCCCCGTGGATCTTCCGCGCCGTCGTCGACCAGCTCGCCCGCTGAGGGAGGACCGGCCCATGCGGATGGCGATTCGGGGCGAGACCCTCGCCGAACGCCTCGCGCTCCGCGCGCGCCTGGCGCCCGTTCCGGCCTTCGAGTCCATGGCGGGCATGGCGCTGTCCGGAGTCCTCGTCGCCGGGGCGCGGCTGGGGATCCTGGAGCGGCTGGCCGAGCACCCGGCCACCGCCGAGGCGCTGGCGGACGACCTGGCGCTGCGCCCCGAGCCGACGCGGCTGCTGGTCGAGGCCCTGGAGGCGCTCGGTTACCTGCGCCGGCGCGGGGGCCGCTACGCACCCACCCGGCGCGCGCGCCGCTGGCTGGTGCCCGGCTCCGACCGGTCCGTGAGCCGTTTCGTGGCCGCGGGCGGTGAGCACTGGGAGTGGTGGGCCGGGCTGCCGGACGTCGTCCGGGGCGGGGGAACGGCCGCTCACCACACCGCCCCGGCCGCCGCCCCGTACTGGCGGGACTACATCACGGGACAGTACGAGCTGGCCCGCTACAGCGCCCCCGAGCTGGCCTCCGCCGTGCGCGTGCCCCCGGGCGCGCGCAGCATGCTGGACCTCGGCGGGGGACACGGCTGGTTCGCGGCCGAGCTGTGCCGGCGGAACCCTCCGATGCGGGCCCTCGTGGTCGACCTCCCCGGGAGCGCGGCCGTCGGCCGGGACCTCCTGGCGGGCACGGGCCAGGGGCGGCTGGTCGACTTCCAGGAGGGCGACCTCCGCGAGACGGACCTGGGCACCGGTCACGACCTGGCCCTGTGCGGCAACCTCATCCACCACTTCCAGCCCGAGGAGATCCTGGCCCTCTTCCGCCGGACCCACGCGGCACTGCGGCCGGGTGGCGGCCTCGCCATCCTCGACCTCTTCCGGGAGCGGGAGGGCCACCGCCGCCGCCGCCGCCCGAGCGCGTCGGCGTCCTGCCTCGGGCTGTTCTTCCACCTCAGCTCGGGCGCCGCGGTCTACAGCCCGGAGCAGCTCACCGGGTGGCTGACCGAGGCGGGGTTCTCCCCGCCGCGCCGCACCGGCCTGCGCCGCATCCCCGCGCAGTCGCTCTACCAGGCCACCGCCCTGTCCTGAGCCCGCGGGCGGTGCGGAGAGGTGGTGGCATTTCCGCACCCATCGGCCATATGTATGATGATCGACCGCCCGGTGTACCCGATCGCAGTCCGGAAGAGAACCATGAGCACTGCCGTCGGCGGAGCCGTCAAGGCGCGAGTGGCCGTCGCCACCCTTTTCTTCACCAACGGGTTCGTCTTCGCCAATGTGGTGCCCCGCTACCCGGAGATCAAGGCGGATCTCGACCTGTCGAACGCCGCCCTGGGCACCGCGATCGCCGCGATGCCGCTGGGCGCGCTGGTCGTCGGGCTGCTGGCGAGCCCGTTGATCAAGCGGTTCGGCTCGGCGTGGACGGCCGTGGTCTCGCTGGCGCTGATGGGCGTCAACGTCGTGTTCGTCGGCACCGCGCCCGGCTTCGCGCTGCTGTGCGCGGCCCTGTTCGCCGCGGGCAGCCTGGACGCGATCACCGACGTCTCCATGAACGCCCACGGCCTGCGGGTCCAGCGGGTCTACGGCCGGTCGATCCTCAACAGCTTCCACGGCCTGTGGAGCGTCGGCGCGGTCCTCGGCGGCCTGGCGGGCGCAGCCGCGGCCCAGGCGGAGATTCCGCTGGGCACCCACCTGGCCGTGGCCGGGGCCCTGACGGTGGTGGCCGCCGCGGTGGCCTCCCGGTCCCTGCTGCCGGGCGCCGACGACGCGGAACGGGAGCGGCCCGAGAGCGGCGACGCGACGGCGGCCAGAGGGGGCCTGCACTGGCCGGTGCTGAAGCTGCTGGCCGTGCTCGGCCTGCTCGCGGGAGCCGCGGCGGCGGTCGAGGACTCGGGCGCCTCCTGGGGTTCGGTCTACCTGCGCGACGAGCTGGCGGCCAACGCCGTGGTCGGCGGGCTGGGCTTCGCGTCGCTCCAGGGGATGCAGACCGTCGGCCGCCTCCTGGGGGACCGGGTCGTTCACCGGCTGGGCGAGCGCACCACCTCCCGGCTGGGCGGGCTGCTGGTCGTCACCGGCATGGGATCCGCCCTGGTGTGGCCCTCGGTGCCCAGCACCGTGGTCGGCTTCGGGCTGGCGGGGCTCGGCATCGCCACCCTGATCCCGGCCGCGTTCCACGCCGCGGACGAGATACCCGGGCTGTGGCCGGGGGCGGGGATCACGATCACCGCGTTCCTGCTGAGGATCGGCTTCCTCATCTCGCCGCCCGTGGTCGGGCTGGTCGCCGACGCGAGCTCGATCCGCCTGGGGCTGGTCGTCGTCCCCCTCGCCGGCCTCGTCATCCTCCTCACCTCGGGAATCCTGGAAGGCAGACCCGCCCCCGCCGGGGACCGGCAGGTCGCCCC
>NZ_LAVK01000489.1 GCF_001083795.1 Streptomyces sp. SBT349 | reverse complement strand
CCCTTGCCCCGCGCCGTGCCCGAGTCCTTCCCCGCCGCCTGGCCGCGGTCGAGGACGGCCAGCGCCCTGCGGGCGGCCGGATGGGTGCGGACGAGGCCGGCCAGCGTGGTGGAGCCGCGGGTGATGCGGGTGAACGCCGCCCACGCGGGCCGGAAGCCGATCAGGGCGGCGTGCACGAGCCCCGGGCGGTGGGCGAACCCGGTCAGCAGCCGCCGGCCGACGCCCATGTCGACCCCGAGCCCGGCCTTGACGGCGAAGGTGTAGTTCAGCGCCTGCCGGCGCGCGTCCACGGCGTCGGACGCCTCCGCGATGCGGACGGCCCACTGCCCGGCGAGCCGGCCCGAGCGCAGGGCGAACGAGATGCCCTCGCGCGTCCAGGGCTCCAGCAGGCCGGCCGCGTCGCCGCAGACCAGGACCCGGCCGCGGGAGAGCGGGGAGTCGTCCGTGCGGCAGCGGGTGAGGTGTCCCGAGGAGACGGACGGCGTGAACCCGGCCAGGCCCAGCCGCGCGGTGAAGTCCTCCAGGTAGCGCTTGGTGGCGGCGCCGTCGCCGCGGGCGGAGATCACGCCGACGGTGAGCGTGTCCCCCTTGGGGAACACCCAGCCGTAGGAGCCGGGCAGCGGGCCCCAGTCGATCAGCACGCGGCCCGTCCAGTCGGCCGCCACCTCGGGCGGCACGGGGATCTCCGCCTCCAGGCCGAGGTCCACCTGCGCCAGCCGCACCCCGACATGGGCTCCTATCCGGCTGGCGCTGCCGTCGGCGCCGACCACGGCGCGGGCCAGCAGCGTTTCGCCGGAGGACAGCACCACGGCCACGGTGCGGCGGTCGGGGACGGCGGGGCCGTGCTGCTCCACGCGCGCGACGGTGGCGCGGGTGCGCAGCTCGGCGCCGGCCTTGACCGCGGCCTCGGCGAGCCGCTGGTCGAACTCGGGGCGGTTGACCAGGCCGAAGAGCATCCGCTTGGAGCGCCGGGTGCGGGTCATCTTGCCGTTGAGGGAGAACGTCACGGCGTGCACCCGCTCCTTGAGCGGCAGTTCGAAGCCGGGGGGCAGCGCGTCGCGGGTGGGGCCGATGATGCCGCCGCCGCAGGTCTTGTACCGGGGCAGCTCCGCCTTCTCCAGCAGCAGCACCCGGCGGCCGGCCTCCGCGACGGCACGGGCCGCGGAGGCGCCGCCCGGCCCGGCGCCCACCACCACGACGTCCCACACCATCCCGGTCCCGGACTCTCTCTCGCTGCTCACGATGTGCTGCCGCTCCCCGCTGCGTGCCTACGTTTCGGTCACCGGACGGCATCCTAGTTCGCCGCCGTGGGCGGAGCGGGCTGTGGGATGATCGGCCCCACCCCGAGCATTCGTACAGATGTTGCACGTGCGCCCACCTGGCGCGCACGCAAGGAGCGTTCCATGGAGCACCGTCCCGATCACACCGCGATCTCCGCCGCCGTCGCCTCGCTGATGCCCTCGGCCAGGGGGGAGCTCGCCGAGCTGGTGGCGTTCCGCTCCGTCGCCGATCCCGCGCAGTTCCCGCCCGCCGAGTGCCGGGCCGCGGCGGAGTGGGTCGCCTCCGCGCTGCGGGCCGAGGGGTTCCAGGACGTGGCCCTCCTCGACACCCCCGACGGCACGGCGTCGGTGTACGGCCACCTCCCCGGACCCGAGGGCGCGCCGACCGTGCTGCTGTACGCGCACTACGACGTGCAGCCGCCGCTGGACGAGGCGGCGTGGACCTCGCCTCCGTTCGAGCTGACGGAGCGTGACGGGCGCTGGTGCGGGCGCGGCGCGGCCGACTGCAAGGGCGGCGTCATGATGCACCTGCTGGCGCTGCGCGCGCTGCGGGCGGCGGGCGGCGTTCCGGTGAGCGTGAAGGTGATAGCGGAGGGCTCCGAGGAGCAGGGCACCGGCGGCCTGGAGCGGTACGCGGAGGCGCACCCGGAGCTGCTGGCGGCGGACGCCGTGGTGATCGGGGACACCGGGAACTTCCGGGCGGGGCAGCCGACGGTGACGGCGATGCTGCGCGGCATGGTGGCGGTCCGCGTCCAGGTGGACACCCTGGAGGGGAACCTGCACTCGGGCGCCTTCGGCGGGGCCGCTCCCGACGCGCTGGCCGCGCTGGTGCGCATGCTCGGGTCGCTGCACGACGAGGACGGCTCGACGACGGTCGACGGGCTGACCGGGGGCGGGACCTGGCCGGGTACCGCGTACCCGGAGAAGGTCTTCCGCGAGGACGCCCGGGTGCTGGACGGGGTGGAGCTGATCGGCTCGGGCTCCGTGGCCGACCGGGTGTGGGCGCGTCCCTCGGTGACGGTGCTGGGCATCGACTGCCCGGCCGTGGTGGGTGCCACGCCCTCGGTGCAGGCCGGCGCGCGGGCGCTGGTGAGCCTGCGGGTGCCGCCGGGGGTGGACGCGGGCGCGGCGGGCACGCTGCTGGCGGAGCACCTGCGCTCGCGCGCGCCATGGGGCGCGCGGGTGTCGACCGACGTGGTCGGCGAGGGGCAGGGGTTTCGCGCCGACACCGCGAGCCCGGCGTACGCGTCGATGGCCTCGGCGATGCGCGAGGCGTACGACGGGACCCCGATGGCGGTGGTCGGCCAGGGCGGCTCGATCCCGTTGACCAGCACGCTGGCCGCGCTCTACCCGGACGCCGAGATCCTGCTCATCGGGCTGAGCGACCCGGCGGCGAAGATCCACGCGGTGGACGAGAGCGTCTCGCCGGAGGAGTTGGAGCGGATGGCGGTCGCCGAGGCGCTGTTCCTGTCGCGTTACGCGGCGACCGCGGCGCGCTGACGCCCCGCGCGGTGGGCCGGGGCGGGTCGGCCCCGGCCGGTGCGGAGAAGCCGGCCGGGGTCCCGTTCAGCGGTGGCGTCCGGCCCTGCGGCGGGCCACCACCACGGCGCCCGCGGCGACGGCCGCGGTGAGCCCGGCGCCCACCCACAGCATGGTGTCGCCGCCGGACTGGCTGCCGCCGACGCCGGCCTGGGCGCCGCGCGTGGGCACCGCGGTGGAGGTCGAGGTCGCCGTGGCGGTGGGCGAGGCGCTGCCGGACAGGATGGTGAGCGTCGCGGTGCCGGTCTCCGAGCCGCAGGTGAACGTCACGCCGTAGTCGCCCGGCCTGGCGTCGGTGTCGACGGTGGTTCTGGCGCTCTGGAGCTGCCCCGGCATGCCGAGGACGACCTCGTCGAAGACGGCGGACTCGGCGGTCGCCTCGAACCGGGTGCAGTTGGTGACCGTGAGGTCGATCGCTCCGCCGGCCCTGACGGCGGCCGGGGAGACGCTGAAGCCGAAGGACGTGTCGTCGTCCTGGGCCGGAACCCGGCCCTGTTCCCGCTCGACGAGAGCGAGCGCGCCCGGCGCGCTCACTCCGAGGAACGTCGCACTCAGCCCGGCGGCGGCCAGTGCGGTTCGCAGTCTGCTCATCAGAAGGCTCCTTCATCGGATGTGAGCGTCACCCCGCAGAGCGACCGTAAGCCGATGATCAGTCAGATAACCTTCGGAACAGGACATATGGGTTAAGCGGTGCCGCCGTTCGCGTCATGCGGGCCGGGCGGGCCGGGACCGTCAGGCCCTGCCGGTCATGTGCGCGAAGACCACGACGTTGTCGGAGTAGCCCGAGCCCTGCTCGAAGCTGCCGCCGCAGGTGATGACGCGCAGCTCGGGCCTGCCGGTGTCCTCGTAGACGTACTCCGGCAGGCTCTCCTTGTCGAAGACGGCTATGTCGTAGACGGAGAACCGGGCGGCGATCCCGTCCTCGCGGATGACCTCGACGGTGTCGCCGACGGCCAGGGCGCCGAGGCCGTAGAAGACGGCGGGGCCCGCGGCGTTGTCCACGTGGCCCACGACGACGGCGGTGCCCCTGGTGCCGGGGGCGGGCGCGTCCTGGAGCCAGCCGGCGAGGTTCTGGATGTCCTCGGGCGGCGCTTCGAGCCAGCCGTCCGGGTCGAGGCCGACGCCGGTGAGCGGGGCCTCGACATCGATGGTGGGGATGGAGACCCAGGTCGGCACGGCGGGCGGCAGCGGCTGGATCCCGGCCGCGGACTCCTCGCCTCCCGGGGTGGCGTGCGCCTGGCGGCGTTCCCCCGGCGGCTGCGGTGGGCCGGCCTGCCCCTCGGTGCCGGCGAGCATGATGGTGACGCCCAGGATCACCGTGCCGGCCATCGTGGCGAAGGCGGCCTTGCCGCCCCAGCCGACGCGCTCCTCGGGCGGCTCGGCGTCGTAGGGGTCGTAGTCCGCCGTGTACTGCGGCAGGCGCATCGCGTTCACGGACCTCATGCTCGTCGGCCACAACCCCGCCGTCCACGCCCTCGCCGACGCGCTCGCGGGCCAGGCCGACGGCGACACCAGGGACACGATGAACCGCGG
>NZ_LAVK01000488.1 GCF_001083795.1 Streptomyces sp. SBT349 | reverse complement strand
GGGAGGGCGGGAAGGGCGGCTTGGAATACAGCCGTGACCGCTCCGGCCGTCGCGTGCGGGGGGCATGGTTCCCCGGGGCGGCTCCCCATGATGGGATGATGGTATGACTGCCGCTGCCTCCGACGTGCCCATACCTCGGTGAGCGGGCGATGAACGGGCTCGGCGGGTCGGAACTCGCCGTGCTCGCGCTCGGCGCGGTGCTGGTGGGGTTCGCCAAGACGGCGATCGGCGGGGTCGGCGCGATCAGCGTCGCGCTCTTCGCCACCGTTCTCCCGGCCCGCGAGTCCAGCGGCGCGCTGCTGCCGCTGCTGATCGCCGGGGACCTGCTCGCCGTGAGCGCCTACCGGCGCCACGCCGACTGGCAGGCGCTGCTGCGGGTCTTCCCCTCGGTGGCCGCGGGCGTGCTGGCCGGGACGGTCTTCGTGGCCCAGGTCGACGACACGGTGATGCGGCGCACGATCGGCGCGACGCTGCTCGTCGTGGTGGCCGTGCACCTGTGGCAGCGCGCGAAGAAGAAGCGGCGGACCGGCGCCGGATCCCGGACCGGGGCGGAGGCCGCGCCGCCGGGGAACGGCGCCGCCGCGGTCGTCGCGGGCGGCGGCTTCGGCGGGGCCGCGCTGTTCTACGGGCTGCTCGCCGGATTCACGACCATGGTGGCGAACGCGGGCGGCGCCGTCATGGCGCTCTACTTCCTCGCGGTGGGCTTCCCGATGATGCGGTTCCTCGGCACGGCCGCCTGGTTCTTCCTGATCGTCAACGTCTTCAAGGTCCCCTTCAGCGCCGGGCTCGGCCTGATCAGCGTCGACTCGCTGGAGCTGAACGCGGTGCTGCTGCCCGCCGTGCTGCTCGGCGCCCTCGTCGGCAGGGCCGGGGTCAGCCGCCTCGACCAGGCCCGATTCGAGAAGCTGGTGCTGTTCTTCACCGTGCTCTCGGCGCTCAACCTGGTGCGGTGACCCCGGTGACCCCGGCGACACCCGCGGCCCCGGTGACCCCGGCGACACCTGCGGCCCCGGTGACCGAGTCGGCGGCGCCCAGGTAGCGGAACGCGCCCCCCTCCACCTGGTACAGGAACAGCGCGCCCTCCAGCCGGGCCCCCGCGGTCTCCGGGTAGAACGCAAACGTCTTGCTGACGCCCTGGTGCGACACCAGCGGCAGCCGCCGCGTCAGCGAGAGGCGCCGCACCTCGCCGCCCGGCAGCTCCTCCAGCGCGCGGGCCACCAGGTGCGCCGTGTCGTACGCCTCGGCCGCGTGGTACGGCGGGTCCTCGCCGAAACGCGCCCGGTAGGCGTCGGCGAACGCCCGCGCCCGGGGCTCCGCGGTCGCGTCGGTGAACGAGGCCGCCACCACCCAGCCCTCGGCCGCCTCCCCCGCGCCCTCCGGGAACGCCGCGTCGATCACCGGCTCGAACCCCAGCCGCGCGCCGCCGAACCCCGCCTCACCGAGCGCCCGCGCCAGCAGCGCGGCCCGGCCCGGGTCCCGGCCGCCGAAGACCACCGCGTCCGGCCCGTCCGCCAGCAGTCCGGCGACCGGCGGGCCGAGGTCGCGGGCGCCGGCGGCCAGGGTGTGCACCGCGACCGTCACCCCCGGGGCGCCGCTGTACGCCTCCCGCATGCCCTGGATCAGCGCGCGCGACCACGCGCCGGCCGCCTCGTCGTGGAGCAGGTGGACGCGCCGGGCGTCCACCGGGTCGGTCAGGTAGGAGACCGCGGCGATCATCAGGTCGCCGTCGCCGGGGCGGGTCGCGAGGTACGACTCGTGCTCGACCGGGGTCGCCCCGGCGGGGCCCACCGAGACCGAGAGCAGCGCCAGCAACGCGTCGGAGTAGACCGGAGCGGCGACCGCGCACGTGTCCTCGGTCGTGGTGCCGATGACGGCCAGAACCGTCTCGTCCGCGGTCAGTTCGCGGGCGACCCGCTCGGCCAGGGCCGGGTCGCCCCCGTCGTCCCTGGCGAGGAACTCCATGGTGAACGGCGGGCGTTCACGGGCGTTGAGCCGCTCGACCGCCAGCCGGGCGCCGTTCTCCTCGGCCCGGCCCGTCGCCGCCCGCTCCCCGGAGAGGTCGGCGTGCAGCGCCAGCGTGTACCGGGGCGGGGGCTCGTCCCCGCCGCCGTCGGCGGGCGGGGTGTCCGAGCCGCCGGACAGCGCCGACCAGAGCGCGAACGAGCCGCCCGCCGCCGCCACCCCGACCGTGGCGCCGCCCGCGGCGAGCAGGCGGCGGCGCGTCACCCGCGCCCCCGGTGAACGGTCACCGCGCCCCGGCCGCGCCCCGGAACGGCCGCCGCCCGGAGGGTCCTCGCCCCGGCCCGCCTCCCTCGCGGGCACCGCGCCGAGGCCCCTCAGCGCGGCGGCCCGCTCCGTGACCAGCCGGGTGACGGGCTCGGGCCACCAGGGGTCGGCGGGCTCCCCGCGGGTCAGCGCCTCGCGGACGATGTCCAGCGGGGGGCGCTGGGACGGCTCCTTGGCGAGGCAGCCCTCGATCAGCGGGCGCAGCTCCTCGGGAACGCCGTCCAGGTCGGCCGCGTCGTGCACGGTGCGGTAGAGCAGCGCGGGCAGCGGGCCCGAGCCGAACGGGCGGCGCCCGGTGGCGGCGACCGCCAGCACGCAGCCCAGCGAGAACACGTCGCTGTAGGGGCCGACCGGGCCGCGCCCCGGCTGGGCCTGCTCGGGCGAGAGGTAGCCGGGCGAGCCGACCACCACCCCGGTCGCGGTCAGGCGGCTGCCGTCCTCGGCCCTGGCGATGCCGAAGTCGATCAGCCGCGGGCCGTCGAGGGCGAGCAGCACGTTGGCCGGTTTGACGTCCCGGTGGACGAGCCCCGTCGCGTGCGCGGCGGCCAGCGCCTCGGCCAGCACCGCGCCCAGGCCGCGCAGGGAGCGTTCCGGCAGCGGTCCGTGCGCGGCCAGCGCCTCGGCGAGCGAGGGCCCGGGGACGAACGCGGTGATCAGCCAGGGCGCCGCCGCCTCGGTGTCCGCGTCCAGCACCGGAACCGTCCACCGCGAGGACACCCGGCGGGCCGCGGCCACCTCCCGGCGGAAGCGGCCCCGGAACCCCGGGTCGTCGGCGCGCTCCGGGCGGATCACCTTGACCGCCACCAGCCCGCCCTCCGGGTCGGCGCCGAGGTAGACGGCGCCCATGCCGCCCGAGCCGAGCAGCGCGAGCAGCCGGTGACCGGCGATCTGCGACGGGTCGGACGGGCTCAGCGGTCGCATGGCCGCGGCTCCCCGGGCCCGTTATCCGAGGGGAGGGAGCGGCGCGGCGCCGAGGTAGCGGAAGGCCCCGCCCTCCACCCGGTAGAGGTAGACGCCCGTGTTCTCGTCGGAGACCAGGAAGCCGCCGTCCTGCGGGTCGAACGCCAGGGCCTTGCCGACGCCGTCGTGCGTGCTCTCGCGGAGCCGGGCGCCGAGCGCCTCGCGGGCCACCTCGCCGCCGTCGCCGAGCGCCGTCACGGCGCCCGCCAGCAGCCAGGCCGCGTCGTACGCCTCGGCCGCGCCGTACGGCGGATCGGCGTCGAAACGGCCCCGGTACAGGTCGGCGAACTCCCGCGTCTCCGCGGTGGCCGCGGGGTCGATGTAGGGCGCGACCACCAGCCAGCCCTCGGCCGCCTCGCCCGCCGCGGCGAGGAAGGCGGGGTCGAGGACGGCCGGGCCGCCGATGGCCGTTCCCGCGAACCCGGCCGCGGCCAGGCCGGTGGCGAGATGGGCCGCGCCCCCGGCCGGGCCGCCGTAGACCACGGCCTGGGCCCCCTCGGCGGCCAGTTCGCCGATCACCGGGCCGAAGTCCTCGGTGCCCGCGCTCACCACGCGCGGCACGGTGGCCACGGCGAGGGAGTCGGCGGCCTGCATCGCGGCCCTGACCATCTGGGCGCTGTCCATGTCGCCGGTGCGGTCGTCGACGAAGCCGAGCGTGGTGGCCCCGGTCCGCTCCACCACCGAGACGGCGAGGGACAGGCCGACGAAGAAGGTGGGCGGCCTGGCGTGCAGGAGGGCCGGATGGGTGCCGAGCACGGTGGCGAACGAGCCGACCGACAGGGCGAGCAGCGGCAGCAGCACCTCGTCGTAGCGCGGGACGGCGGCTTCGCCGGCGGCGTCCGTGGTGGGGCCGACGACCGCGATCACGGAGGCGTCGGCCGCCAGCCGGTCGGCGGCGGCGGTCGCGGCGACCGGGTCGCCCGCGTCGTCCTCGGTGACGACGGCCAGGTCGCAGGGGCGGTCCGGGGCCGCGTTGAACTCCTCGACGGCCAGCCGCAGGCCGTTCTCCTGGGCCCGGCCCTGCGCGGCACTCGGCCCGGACAGGTCGGCGTGCAGGCCGATGGCGTAACGCGGCAGGCCGGAGCCGTTGTGCTCGCCGCCGCCCGCGCC
>NZ_LAVK01000487.1 GCF_001083795.1 Streptomyces sp. SBT349 | reverse complement strand
GCGGCTGGTGGGGACGAGCCCGCTGGGCTACCGGCGCTCAGACGCGGAACGCGCGCCGGTAGCCCAGCGGGCTCGTCCCCACCAGCCGCTTGAACGTGTCCCTGAACGAGGTCGGTGAGCCGAAGCCGACCTGGGTGGCGATGCGCTCGATCGAGTGACCCGTGGTCTCCAGCAGATGCTGCGCCTTCCGGATCCGCGCGCGGTGCAGCCACTGGAGCGGCGTCGTGCCCGTTTGCTCCCGGAAACGCCGGTTCAGGGTGCGCGTGGAGAGACGGGCGCGGCGCGCGATGTCCTCCAGCCGCAGCTCGCGGTGCGCGTTCTCCCGCATCCAGCCCAGCAGCGGCTCCAGCGAGGCCCCGTCCGGGACGGGCTCCGGGTGCACGATGAACTGCGCCTGCCCGCCGTCCCGCTCCAGCGGCATCACGGCGGCCCGCGCCGCGTCGGCGGCCAGCGCGGCGCCGAAGTCGCGCCGGACCATGTGCAGGCAGAGGTCCAGCCCGGCCGCCGCCCCGGCCGAGGTCAGCAGCGAGCCGTTGTCCACGTAGAGCACGTCGGGGTCGACGGTGATCTCCGGGTAGCGCCGGGCCAGCTCGTCCGTGGCCAGCCAGTGCGTGGTGGCCCGCAGCCCGTTCAGCAGGCCGGTCGCCGCCAGGACGAACGTGCCCACGCAGATCGACGCCAGCCGCGCGCCCCGCGCGTGCGCCGCGCGCAACTCCTCGCACACCTCCTCGGGCACCGGGCCGTACGCGTCGTCCACGCCCGGCACGATCACCGTGTCCGCCGTCCGCACCGCGTCCAGCCCGTGCGGCACGCGCAGCGCGAACGGGCCCGCGTCCACCTCGGCGGCCGTGCCGCACACCAGCACCCGGTAGGCGGGGCCACCTCCGTCGGGCCGCTGCGCGGACCGGCCGAACACCTCGACGGGCGTGACCAGGTCGAAGGGGACCACGCCCTCCAGGGCCAGCACGGCGACGGTGTGCACGGCCTCAGCCCCAGTCGCGCGTCGACAGCACCAGCCGGTACCCGTCGGGGTCCCGGAGGGTGACGCCCCAGGTGTCCCAGTACGGGTTGTGCGCGGCGACGCGCGTGCCGCCATGGCTCTCGCAGCGGGCGACCAGCTCCTCGGGGACCTCCTCGCCGAGGTAGACCACCAGCAGGTCCTCGGGCGTCGGCGCCGGGACGATCCCCTCCCCGGCCGCGACCAGCTCCAGGTGCCAGCCCGCGTCCGGCCAGCCGACCATGAGCAGGCCCTCCTTGCGGAAGAGGACGGACAGACCGAGCCCCCCGGTCCAGAACCGCTCCGCCGCGGCCAGGTCCCCGGTGGGCCTGGCCAGCCTCACATGCGCCCGTCCGTCGGCACCCATGCCCGCTCCCTTCGACGGCGCCCCGTCTCACGGCGCCGTCCCTCGCGGCACCACGTCGGGAACTCCCGCCGCGCCCGCGGAATTCCCGGCTTCCCTCACCCGTAAGGGGGCTTGCGTTGCGCAATGCGGTGGATAGGTGCGCGGGAGGGGGACCTCGGACCCCCACAGTGGTGGTCGAGGATGACGATGACGTCGAGGGAGCCACGATGTCCTGGGCGAACGGCGCGTGTGTGGTCGACAAGCGGACCGGCAGGATCGGCCGGGTCTCCGGCCGGGCCGGGGCACGTCTGCGCCTGCGTCCGCTCCAGTGCGGCCGGGCCTGGGACTGCCCGCCCGAGTCCGTGCGCGCGGCCACCGAGTGGGAGCAGCGCAACGCCGACGTCCTGGACCCCACATGGCGGTTCTGGCGCCCGGCCGGTCCGCCCTCGGGCCTCCCGGGACCCATGCGCGGCTAGGTATCGACCCCGGGTCCTCAGCCCGGCCGCTGGATCTGCACCGTGCGGAAGCGGGGGGCGACGAACGCCGCGTCCACCAGGCTCGCGTTGGCCGCCGGGTTCCCCCCTGAGCCGTGGAAGTCGGAGAAGGCGGCGGTCTGGTTGACGTAGACGCGGCCCGTCAGGTTGAGCGAGAGCTGCGCGCACGTGTCCAGGCACGCGTCGACCAGCGCCTCCTCCACCTCCTCCGAGACCGTGTGCCCCAGCACGGTCATCGCCCCGCGCTCGGTCACCGTCCTGCGCAGCAGCGCGAGCGCGTCCGCCGTGGAGTCCACGGCGACCGCGAAGCTCACCGGGCCGAAGCACTCGGAGAGGAACGTCTTCTCCGCCGCCGGGTCGCCCGCGTCCAGCCGGACGATCGCCGGGGTGCGGACCGTCGCTCCCGGGAAGCCGGGGTGGGCCACCGCCCGTGGCGCGAGGGCCACCTCGCCCAACTCGCCGGCGCCCGCCGCCTCGACGCGCTCGCGCACCGCGTCGCTCACCAGCGCGCCCAGCACCGCCGTGGCCCGCGCGTCGTCGGCGAGCAGCCCCGCGACCGCGTCGGCCAGGTCGGCGACGACCTCGGCGAAGCCCTTCTCCCCCTCGTCCGTGGCGATCCCGCCGCGCGGGATCAGCAGGTTCTGCGGGGCGGTGCACATCTGGCCGCTGTAGAGGGAGAGCGAGAACGCCAGGTTCGCCAGCATCCCCCGGTAGTCGGCGGTGGAGTCCACGACCACCGTGTTGACCCCGGCCTTCTCCGTGAAGACCTGCGCCTGGCGGGCGTTGGCCTCCAGCCAGTCGCCGAACGCCGTGGAGCCCGTGTAGTCGACGATCCTGACCTCGTCGCGCAGCGCCAGCGTCCGCGCCAGGCCCTCGCCGTCCGCCTCGGCGGCCAGCGCCACCAGGTCGGGGGCGAAGCCCGCCGCGGCCAGCGCCTCGCGGGCGGCGCGCACCGCGAGCGCCAGCGGCAGCACGGCGCGCGGGTGCGGCTTGACCAGCACCGGGTTCCCGGTGGCGAGGGAGGCGAACAGGCCGGGGAACCCGTTCCACGTGGGGAACGTGTTGCACCCGACGACCAGCGCGATCCCCCGCGGCACCGGCACGTACTCCTTGGCCAGCGCCAGCGGGTCCCGTTTCCCCTGCGGCTTGCTCCACCCGGCGTGCGCCGGCGTGCGCGTCTGCTCCTGGTAGGCGTACGCGACCGCTTCGAGCCCCCGGTCCTGCGCGTGCGGCCCGCCCGCCTGGAGCGCCATGCCGAGGGCCTGCCCGGTGGTGTGCATCACCGCCTGCGCGAACAGGGGCGTGAGCGCGTTGATCCGGGCCAGGATGTCCACGCAGACCTCCGCCCGCGTTTCGGGCCCGGCCGCGCGCCAGGCGGGCAGCGCGGCGCGCATCGCGGGCAGCAGGACATCGGGGTCGGCGTGCGGGTAGGTGATGCCGAGCGGGAAGCCGTACGGCGAGATCTCGGCCCCCCTCCAGCCGTCCGTGCCCGGCTGCCCCAGCTCGAAACGGTCGTCGCACAGCGCCCGGAACGCGGCCTCGCCGTCGCCCTCGTAGGCTTTGGGGTGCTCGGGATGCGGCGTCCAGTACGCCCGGCTGCGCAGGGTCTCGACGGCGGTGTGCAGCGTCGCACGGTGGGATGAGGCCATGGCACGATAGTGCTACCGAACGATCGGTCGGTGCAAGACCGCGGACGCGCACGACCCCGGCCGCGCGCCCGGGGAGCACGGCTCGGGCGCACGGACGACAACCACGACACGGAAGACGGCGATGGCAGCTCGGCGCGACACGTACACCCCGCAGACGCTCCTTCAGGTCGCGGTCGGCGTCTTCAACGAACGCGGCTACGACGGCACGTCGATGGAGCACCTCGCCCGCGCCGCGGGCATCTCCAAGTCCTCGATCTACCACCACGTCCCGGGCAAGGAGGAGCTGCTTCGCCGCGCCGTCAGCCACGCGCTCGACGGCCTGGACGCGGTCCTGGAGGAGCCCGCCGCCGGGACCGGGCCGGCCGTCGACCGCCTCGAACACGTCGTGCGCCGCACCGCCGAGGTGCTGATGGAACGGCTGCCCTACGTCACGCTGCTGCTGCGCGTGCGCGGCAACACGGAGACCGAGCGCTGGGCCCTGGAACGCCGCCGGGAGTTCGACCACAGCGTGGCCGAGCTGCTGCGGAAGGCCGTCGCCGAGGGCGACCTGCGGCCGGGCACGGACGTCAGGCTGGCGACCCGGCTGCTCTTCGGCATGATCAACTCGATCGTCGAGTGGTATCGGCCACAGCGCGGGGGGCCGCAGGTCTCCTCCCAGGTGGTCGAAGCCGTCATATCCACCGCATTCGCCGGCCTGCGCGGAACGGGCCGCCCCTGATCACCGGCCCGAGTCCGGCCGGGCGGCGGCCGATCCCCGCCGCCGAGGCCGCCGCGCGCCCGTCATCAACTACCCTGACCCCGGCGGGGGGTGACGCAGCAGTCCCAGCAGACGCACGCGAACCCGGGAAGCCCATGAACTCCGACCGCCCCAGCGGCCCCCTCCCGTACGCC
>NZ_LAVK01000486.1 GCF_001083795.1 Streptomyces sp. SBT349 | reverse complement strand
CCCCGCCACCACACCAACGAGCACCATCTCCACTGGTCACGCTTCCGCAGACGCAGCCAGGCCCGAGCCCGCACCTCCCACTACAAACGCCGAGGCCACAACCCCCAGATGCGGTTGCAGTACTAAGGCGGGGCCTGTCCCCAGCTCCCGGGGCCGACCTGCCACCCTACGCCCCGCCCGGGGCGAGCGGCGAACACCCGTTCGCCCTCCCGGCCTGCGGAGGGGCCGTGGGACCGGACGGTGACCACCCGGGACCCGTGGGCCAAGACGTCAACGTTTGGGCAGGCTCGGCGGCCGGGTACTTGCGCGATCCGCCCCGCCCGTGTGGACTACGGCCAAGCCCCGCGCACGCGCGGGCCTCTCTGTACGTACCGAATACCTTCCGACACAGAACAGGAGCTATCCGTGAGCGCGACCGCGGACCACGCGGAGGAGCGGACCAACCCCGCCGCTCGGCTGGGTTTCCAGCTTGGGCAGGTGGTCCAGGAGCTCGGCTACGACGACGATGCCGAGCAGGAACTCCGTGAGGGAATCGAGGCCATCACGGGCCAGGATCTCGTCGACGAGAGCTATGACGACGTGGCAGACGCCGTGGTGCTCTGGTTCCGCGAGGACGACGGCGACCTCACCGACGCGCTGGTGGATGCCACCACGCTGATCGATCCGGGGGCGCCCGTGTGGCTGCTGACCCCGAAGACCGGCCGCGACGGGTACGTCGAGCCGAGCGAGATCGGCGAGGCGGCGCAGACCGCGGGCCTGGCGCAGACCAGCAGCGTCAGCGCCGGGAAGGACTGGTCGGGCAGCCGCCTGGTGACCCCCAAGGTCGCGGGGAAGAAGTAGCGTCTCGGCGCCGTTCCGGCGTGGGAACGATCACAGGTCCCCGGGGGCATCTCTGCCGCCGGGGACCGCGTCGTAGGCTGGGCCGCGTCACTTTACCTCCAACAGGGGAACGGATTACCCGCCCATGGCGATCGAGCCCGGTACCAAGGCCCCCGATTTCCGGCTCCGGAATCAGCACGGCCAGACGCTCACGCTCGCGGACCACCGCGGCGGGAAGAACGTCGTTCTCCTCTTCTACCCGTTCGCCTTCAGCGGCGTCTGCACGGGCGAACTCTGCGCCCTCCGCGACGCGCTCCCGTCGTTCGTCAACGACGACGTCCAGCTCCTCGCGGTCTCCTGCGACAGCCCGTTCACCCTCCGTGTCTTCTCCGAACAGGAGGGATTCGAGTACCCGCTCCTCTCCGACTTCTGGCCGCACGGCGAGGTCTCCCGCGCCTACGGCGTCTTCGACGAGGAGAAGGGCTGCGCGGTGCGCGGCACGTTCATCATCGACCGGGAAGGGGTGATCCGCTGGACAGTGGTCAACGGGCTCCCCGACGCCAGGGACCTGAACGATTACGTCACGGCGCTCCGCGCGCTGTGAGCGACCTTCCCGCCCCTTCCCCGTCGCCCTCCAACGTCTGACATGTCAGCCTGCACATCCGCGGCCCGCGCGGGAGACTGGAATTCTTGTGATCCTTAGAGTTTTTGGCTGGTCGTTCGGTGTCACCATCGTCGGCCTGGTGGCCGCCCTCCTCTTCTGGGGATGGGAAGCCTTCGCGGTGGTCCTCATCCTCTCCATCCTGGAGATCTCCCTCTCCTTCGACAACGCGGTGGTCAACGCCGGTGTCCTGAAGAGGATGAACGAGTTCTGGCAGAAGATCTTCCTGACCATCGGCATCCTGATCGCCGTCTTCGGCATGCGGCTGGTCTTCCCGGTCCTCATCGTCTCGGTCACGGCGGGACTCGGCCCGATCGAGGCCGTCGAACTGGCCGTGGACAACCCGGACCACTACGAGGAACTCGTCACCGACGCCCACCCGTCGATCGCGGCGTTCGGCGGCATGTTCCTGCTGATGATCTTCCTCAACTTCATCTTCGAGGAGCGGGAGGTGAAGTGGGTGCGGTGGCTGGAGAAGCCGCTCGCCAAGCTGGGCAAGATCGACGGCTTCTCGGTGGGCGTCGCCCTGGCCGCCCTGCTGCTGACCGCCACCACCGTCGCCAGCAACGCCTACCAGCACGGCGGCCTGCACGCGGATAAATCGGACACCGTGCTGCTGTCCGGGGTGGCGGGCGTGCTCGTCTACCTCCTGGTGGGCGGCCTCTCCAACTTCTTCGAGCACCGTCTGGAGGAGGACGAGGAGAAGGCCGACGAGGAGATCGCGAGGGCCGAGGCCGCCCAGGCGAAGGCCGCCGAGGCCGGCGGCACCAACGGCAAGCAGGTCTCCGCCGTCGGCCTCGCCGGGCGCGCGGCGTTCTTCCTCTTCCTCTACCTGGAGGTCCTGGACGCCTCGTTCTCGTTCGACGGCGTGATCGGCGCGTTCGCCATCACCAACGAGATCTTCCTGATGGCGCTCGGCCTCGGCATCGGCGCGATGTACGTCAGGTCGCTCACCATCTACCTGGTCCGCCAGGGCACCCTGGACGACTACCGCTACCTGGAGCACGGCGCCCACTACGCCATCGGCGCGCTGGCCGTCCTGCTGCTGATCAGCATCCGCTGGCACCTGCACGAGGTGATCACGGGCCTGTTCGGCGTCGGACTGATCGCGGCGTCCTTCTGGTCGTCGGTCCGGGCCAACCGCATCGACGCGAAACGCGAGGGGACCGGGAAGTCCCGGGAGACCAGCGAGGTATGAGCGCGGTGTGAGCGCCGGCCCGCGGGGGGTTAACCGCGGGCCCGGTGCGGAAGCCTCTGGTAGCGGGACGGTCACCGGCCGTCCCGCTGCCGGGTGGCGGTGGAACGAAGGGTGGGCGCGGGCGATGGTGTCCCTGTGGTCGTACTGGCGGGACGGCGGCGCGCGGCGGCAGAAGTTCGACACCGTGGGCGGCCTGTCGAGCTACGCGGTGGAGCTGACCAAGCGGTCGCCGACCGCCCAGCTCACCGCGGAGGGTTCCGAGACGGGCACGCTCCGCGTCGACCTGTCCTGGCGCATGCGCGCCAACTCGGACTTCGGCGCGCGGAACCACGGCCTGTCCCGGGCGCTGCGGCGGCCGATGGACATCTTCAAGCCCGCCGAGATCCTCGGGCACTCGCAGGGCGTGGCCAGCATCGACCTGGACCTGGCCTGCCTGTACGAGCTGAAGGACGGCACGCGCGGCGTGGTGCAGTCGCTGGGCGGCCTGCTGGGCGACTTCAACGCGGCGCCCTACATCAAGCTGAGCGGCGACGACCGCTTCGGCGGAACGGCGTCGGGCGAGAGCCTGTACGTGAACCTGGACCACGCCGAGGAGTTCAAGCGGCTGCTCGTCTTCGTCTACATCTACGACGGCGTCCCGGCGTTCGACCGCGCGGACGTGGTGGTGACGCTGGTGTCCGCGGACGGCAAGAACATCGAGATCGGCCTCGTCGACCCGGTGCCGAACGCCCGGTCCTGCGCGGTGGCGATGATCGAGCCCAGGAAGGGCCAGCTGGTGGCGCGGCGCGAGGTGAGGTACGTCTACGGCTTCCAGTCCGAGATCGACCGCCTCTACGGCTGGGGCATGGCCTGGGGCCGCGGCGCGAAGCCCACCCGCACCTGAGGCCCCGCCCCGGGGCCCGTCCGGCGGCTTGACCTTCCACCCGGGTCGAAGGTCTACGGTCGGCGGCATGAGCGTGATGCGGATCTCCCAGCTCGCCGAACGCACCGGCGTCCCGGCGACCACCCTGCGGTTCTACGAGGGCGCGGGCCTGCTGCCCGCGGGCCGGACCGCCTCCGGCTACCGCCTCTACGGCGAGGACGCCGTCGAACGGCTCGCGTTCATCGGCGCGGCCAAGCACCTGGGGCTCGCGCTGGAGGAGATCGCCGAGCTGCTGTCGGTGTGGGCGTCGGGGGCCTGCCGGGAGGTGAAGGCGGATCTGCGACCGAGGATCGCCGCACGCCTGGCGGCGGCCGGGGAGCGGACGGCGGAGCTGGCGGCGTTCAGCGCCACCCTGCGCACCGCGCTGGCGCACCTGGACGCGCTGCCGGACCGGCCGGGCCGGTGCGACCCGGGGTGCGGCTTCCTCGCCCCCGCCAGGCCGGTGCCGGTGTCGGTGCCGGGGCCGGTGTCGGTGCCCGTGGCGCCGACCCCCGGCCGCCGGCGCTCGGCGCCGGTGGCGTGCTCGCTCACCGGCGCGCGGACGGCCGAACGCCGAGCGGCCTGGCACGAGGTGCTGGACGGCGCCCGCCGCCAGGGGATCCCCGGGGGCCTGAGGCTGACGCTGCCCTCCGCGCGCGCCGCGGCGGTCGCCGGGCTGGCGGTCGCCGAGCAGGGCTGCTGCCCGTTCTTCGACTTCCGCCTCCACCTGGACGGCCCCGACCTCCACCTGGAGGTGCGTGCCCCGGCCGAGGGCGCCGGTCTGCTGACCGCGCTGTTCGACCGAGCCGCCTGACGACCCACCC
>NZ_LAVK01000485.1 GCF_001083795.1 Streptomyces sp. SBT349 | reverse complement strand
CCCCTACCCGCCACCGCGGCCTCCCCCCAGCCGGGCGCCGTCGCGATGACCCACCGGGAGATCATGCGCGCCCTGTCCGGGCTGCTGCTCGGCATGTTCGCCGCCATCCTCTCCTCCACCATCGTCACCAACGCCCTGCCGCAGATCATCGGCGACCTCGGCGGCGGCCAGTCCGCCTACACCTGGGTCGTCACCGCCACGCTGCTGTCGATGACGGCCTCGATGCCGCTCTGGGGCAAGCTCGCCGATCTCTTCAGCAAGAAGCTGCTGATCCAGACCTCGCTGGTCATCTACGTCGCCGGCTCGCTCGTCGCGGGGCTCTCGCAGAATCCGGCCATGCTGATCGCGGTCCGCGTCGTGCAGGGCCTGGGCATCGGCGGCTTCGTCGGCCTCTCGCAGGTCATCCTGGCGGCGATGATCCCGCCGCGCGACCGCGGCCGGTACAGCGGCTACCTGGGCGCGACCTTCGCCGCGGCCACGGTCGGTGGCCCGCTGATCGGCGGCGCCATCACCGACACGCCGGGGCTCGGCTGGCGCTGGTGCTTCTACATCGGCGTGCCGGTCGCCGTGGCCGCGCTGGTCGTGCTCCAGCGCACGCTCCGGCTGCCGGTGACGCGGCGTGAGGTGCGGATCGACTGGGCGGGCGCGGCGCTGGTGAGCGCGGCGGTCTCGCTGCTGCTGATCTGGGTGACGCTGGCGGGCGACGCGTACGCCTGGGCGTCCTGGCAGACGGTCGCCATGGTCGGCGGCTCGCTCGCGCTCGGCGCGCTCTTCCTGGTCGTCGAGGCCAGGGCGAGCGAGCCGATCATCCCGCTGCGGCTCTTCCGGGACACGACGATCGCGCTCACCTCCGTCGCCTCGCTCTTCGTGGGGGTGGCGATGTTCAGCGGAACCGTCTTCTTCAGCCAGTACTTCCAGCTGGCGCGCGGGGAGAGCGCGACGATGTCGGGCGTGATGACGATCCCGCTGATCGTGGGCATGTCCGTCTCGTCCACGCTGTCGGGGCAGCTGATCTCGCGGACCGGACGCTGGAAGCACTGGCTGGTCACCGGCGGCCTGCTGATCACCGTGGGGACGGGCCTGCTGAGCACCGTGCGGTACGACACCCCCTACGCGCGGGTCGGGGTGTTCATGGCCCTGCTGGGCCTGGGGCTCGGCATGCTGATGCAGAACCTGGTGCTGGCCACCCAGAACCAGGCGCGCCCGGCCGACCTGGGCGCCGCCAGCTCGGTGGTCGCGTTCTTCCGTTCCTTCGGCGGCGCCATCGGCGTCTCGGTGCTGGGGGCGCTGCTCGCCACCCGGGTCTCGGCCTACACCGAGGACGGCCTCGCCGACCCGGCGGCGGGGGGCGGCGCCTCGTCCGCCGCGGCGGCGGGGGGCGGCATCCCCGATGTGAACGCGCTCCCCGGGCCGCTGCGCGCGGTGATCGAGGGCGCGTACGGGCACGGGGTGGGGGACGTCTTCCTGTACGCGACGCCCTGCGCGCTGCTCGCGCTGGTGTTCACGCTCTTCATCAAGGAGACGGCGCTCAGGACCACCACCGGCGGGGGCGACGAACCGCCCCGGCCCTGAGCATCCCCGAGCGCCCGCGACGGGGCGCGACATAGCGGAACGGAACGGAACGGCCCCGGGCGTGTGCGCGCCCGGGGCCGGGCCGGTTGGTTCAGGCGTCGGCGCCCTTGAGGGCCGCGGCGAACCGCACGACCCGCGCGGCCTGCACCCGCGCCGCGGCCAGCGCGTCCTCGTCCACCGGCAGGCTGCCCTGGGCGTCCACGTGCGAGGTGCCGTAGGGGTTGCCGTCGACGAACTTGGCCGGGTCGGTGTATCCGGGGGCGACCAGGACGCCGCCGAAGTGGTGCACCGAGTTGTACAGGGCGAGGAGCGTGGACTCCTGGCCGCCGTGACGGGTGGCCGTGGTCACGAAGCCGCTGTAGACCTTGTCGGCCAGCTTCCCCTGGCCCCAGAGCCCGCCGAGCTGGTCGAGGAACTGCTTGAGCTGCGAGGAGACGTTGCCGAAGCGGGTGGGGGTGCCGAAGATCACGGCGTCCGCCCACTCGACGTCGGCGGGCGTGGCGACCGGGACGTCGGCGCTGGCGGCGGCGTGCGCGGCCCACGCCTCGTTCGAGGCTATGGCCTCCGGGGGAGCCAGTTCGGCGACGCGCAGGGTCCGCACCTCGGCGCCCGCCTTCTCCGCGGTCCGGGCGATCTCCCGGGCGAGGGAGGCGCTGGAGCCGGTGGCGGAGTAGTAGATGACGGCGAGCTTGACGGGTGTGCTCATGGATGACCTTCCACTCGGTGGTCCGCCTGGGGGACCGGGGCTATAGGTTGAAGCTTAAACTACACCGTCGCCCCGGCCCCCCGCGCGCACCACCCCGGGCAAGCGAAAAGGCCGCCGAGTCGCGCTGTTCGCGCTGCCCCGCGGCCCGTGGGAACCGCTGCCGTCCTGGCCGCTAGGCCAGCAGGAAATCCGCCTCGCCGCGCTTCGCGCCCCGGATGAACGTCTCGATCTCGTGGTGGGTGTAAATGAGCGCCGGCCCGTCCGGGTCGGTCGACTGCCGCAGCGCCACACGCCCGTCGGCCAGCTTCAGCGCCTCCACACAGTTGCCGCCGTTGGTACCGCTCCACGGCTTGCGCCACCCCTCCCTCCCCAGCTCCCGGGCAGGCATGCCGTTGTATATGGGTCCCGTCGAATGAGTCGATTGACGCGTGTGGTCACTCATGGCGGTCAGAGCTCCTTGCGAATTGCACCGAGGATCGCCTCGGTGTCGTGAACCGGTGCGGCCTGCGCACCCATGCGGTCCAGTACCTCGAGATAGGCGACCGTGTCCGGCCGCTCGTCGTGGTAGACCGCGCCGGTCAAGCTCTCGGCGTAGATGATGTCGGGCAGTTCCGGGATCTCGAACCGGAAGAGCTGGAACGGCCCGAACATGCCGGGATGCGGACCGGCGGTGAACGGCATGATCTGGAGCGTGACGTTGGGCAACGCCGTCGCCTCGATCAGCCGGTCGATCTGCGCGCGCATGACGGACGCGGGTCCGACGCGGCGGCGCAGCACCTGCTCCTCGATCACGGCCCACAGCAGGGGCGCCCGTGAGCGGGAGAGCAACTCTTGACGTTCCATGCGCAGGGCGACCCGCCGGTCGATCTCCTTCTGGGGAGCGCTGGGGAAGCCGGTCCGAAGGAGGACGCGCGCGTAGTCCTCGGTCTGCAACAGCCCGGGGACGCAGTGCGGTTCATAGGCGCGGATGAGGCTGGCCTCGCCCTCCAGGCTCACATAGAGGCTGAACCAGTCGGGCAGCACGTCGCGGAAACGGTGCCACCAGCCGGGCCTGTTGGCCTCCTCGACCAGCCGGAGGAACGACTCCGCCTCCGGCCCCGGCACCCCGTACCGCTCCAACAGGGCCTTGACGTAGAGCGGCTTGAGACCGACCTCCGCCTTCTCCATCCGCCGTACGGTGGTGGTGTTGACGCTGAGCGCCCTGGCCGCCTCGGCGAACGAGCAAGCGGCACGCTCGCGCAGGTCCCTCAGACGGAGCCCGAGGACGATCTGCCCGACGGTCGGCCCCGACCGCGCCTCTGCCACGTCGCCTCCTGCACCGCTGACTTCACTTCAATCGACGTCAGGAAGAAGTTTGCCACACCCGGTAGTGGCATCGACAGACGTCTCTTCGCTTTCTGCAAATCGCAGAACTCCCCTTGCGCAACACTCGCACGAATGCGCATAGTTAACACGTGACTCAGCTCACGACGGCTTCAGCACCACGGAAGGCGACCAGGACCGTGTCCCCACTTCACGGCACGACGCCGCTCCCGTTCCCCCCATCCGTCGACCCCAGGGAGCACAGGCGCGGTGAGAGATTCGAACTCCCCGCCGTGGCCGCCTCGGTGGCCGACGCCAGGAGCCGGGTCGCGCGCCGGGCCGACCGCTGGGGTCTCCCGGACACGGTCCGTGACACTGCGCAGTTGATCATCTCCGAGCTGTTCACCAATGCACTGTTGCACACCGACAGTCACATCGTGATCTGCCGCCTCGAATCCGCGGGGCACCGCCTGCGCCTTGAGGTGGCCGACGAGGGCCCCGGGCTCGCCCGCCTCTTCCCCCGCGCCCCGAGCTCCGAGGCCGAGCACGGCCGGGGGCTGATGCTGCTCGACGCGCTGGCCGCCCGCTGGGGCGTCATCTCCCCCGAGAACGGCCGGGGTTGCACGGTCTGGGCCGAGGTGCGCCCCTGAACCGTACCCGCCGGCGGGCGATCGCCCGGCGCGGCGGGAGGGGCACGGCACACATGCCACATTTCGCTGTGATCGTACGACAACCCTGTGTTTCCGTGCCCCGGGCCCCTCTTGCTACTCTTCCGGCGTCCTGCCGCCGCCTCGCGCCTCGCACCGAGGGAGTTCCGTGGCCTTCATACCCCCGCCCCCGGCCGAGC
>NZ_LAVK01000484.1 GCF_001083795.1 Streptomyces sp. SBT349 | reverse complement strand
GCCCCCGCCTCCGCCTCCACCTCCGACGACGACGACGAGGCGCTGCGCCGCTACCTGTGCGTGCACTACCCTCACAAGCTGTCCGCGCTGATCCGTGCCACGATGCGCCATCCCGCGATCGTCGAGCCGCTGACGCGCGTGATCGGACCGAATGTGAAGTCGATGCAGTCGATGCTGTTCATCAAGGCGGAGGGGAAGCCGGGACAGGCGTGGCACCAGGACGAGATGTTCATCCCGACCCGGGACCGCTCGCTGACCGCGGCCTGGATCGCGCTGGACGACGCCACCACCGAGAACGGCTGCCTGTGGGTGCTCCCCGGGTCCCACCGCAGGGGCGTGATCTACCCCAACCGCGAGCACGACGACGCGAGGTACGACTGCACCGTGGAGTCCTACGGCTTCCCCTGGACGGAGGAGGACGCGGTCCCGGTGGAGATGGCGGCCGGGTCCGTGCTGCTGTTCAACGGCTATCTGCTGCACAAGTCGCTGCCCAACACCGGCCGCCACGGCTACCGCAGGGCGCTCGTCCACCACTACATGAGCGCCGAGTCCCTGCTGCCCTGGGCGCGGCCGGAGGAGGGCGAGTCCGTGGCACAGGCCGACTTCCGCGACGTGGTGCTGGTCGCGGGCGAGGACCCCTACGCCTACAAGGGCACCACCGAGGTGCGGCGGCCCCGCGTGCGGCCGGACCGGGACGGCGGCTGCGACCGCTGACCCCGCCGGCGGGCCCACCGGCGGGATCATGAGCGGCCGGAACGTCGAACTCGTCCGGCGTCTCGGCCCCACCGTCGCGGACTACCCGCCGGGCTCGGCGTTCGGGCCCCGCCGGGCGCGCAGTCACGAGTTCGTCTGGCTGCTGGCCGGCAGCGCCACGTGGAGCCACGGCGGCGAGCCACTGCCGCTGGTCCCGGGAACGCTGCTGCTGGTGCGTCCTGGCATGCGCGACACGTTCCACTGGGACCCGCGCCGGCCCACGCGCCACGCCTATGTCCACTTCCGGCTGGCCGGGGACTGGGGCCCCGACGGCGACTGGCCGCTGGTCCGTGAACTCGGCGGCAGGCCCGACCCGATGGGCGCGCTCTGCCACTGGCTGCTCTGGCTCGGCTCCGCCTGCCCCCCGGGGTGGCGGCAGCAGGCGCGCGAGACGCTGCGCCTGCTGCTGCTCACCTTCACCGGCGGGCCCGAGCCGGGCCCCGGCCCCGCCCAGCTCCCGGGCCCCGTCGTGGCGATGATGCGCGCGGTGCGCGACCGCTGGTCCGACGGCGTGGCCAGGCCCGTTCCGCTGCCGGAACTCGCCGGGGCCGCGGGCGTCTCGGTCAGCACCCTGTGCCGCACCTTCCGCGCCCGCTTCGGCCTCGGCCCCGTCGCCGCGCTCGAACGCCTGCGCCTGGCCCGCGCCGAACCGCTGCTCTGGCAGAGCAACCTGCCGCTCTCCGCCATCGCCACCCAGTGCGGCTTCGCCGACGCGTACCACTTCTCGCGCCGCTTCCACGCGGTCTACGGCCTCGCCCCCAGCGCCTTCCGCGCCGCGCCCCCGGAGTCGGCGCCCGCCTCCCCGGTGGAGACGGCGGGCCTGACCGCCCTGGAGGAGCTGACCCCGGCCCGCCGCACCGCGGCTCCGTGAGACGGGGCCGGGCGCGCGGGTCAGAGCAGGGCGGCCGAGGGTTTGGCCATCGCCTTGACCGTCTTGCCGTCCACGAACTCGCCGATCGCGGTCATGTGCCACTCGCCCGAGAACTGGCGGACCAGCTTGCACATGACCACGCCGGTGCGGGCCTCGGCGTTGGTCAGGTCGTAGCGGACCAGCTCGTTCTCGCCCGAACGGCCCTCCAGCAGGCGGCAGTACGCCTTGGCGACGGCGTTGAGCTTCTGCCCGGTGAAGGAGTTGACCACGAAGACCAGGCCGGTCACCTCGGCGGGCAGGCGGCCGAGGTCCACGTTGATGACCTCGTCGTCGCCCGCTCCCTCGCCCGTCAGGTTGTCCCCCGAGTGCTCGATGGCGCCCTTGAGGATGCTCTTCTTCATGAACCAGCAGGCGGCCATCTGCTTGCGGTTCGCGTCGAAGGCGATCACCGACGCGTCGAGGTCGATGCTGCTCCCGCGGTAGGCGGGCTCCCAGCCCAGGCCCATCCGGACGGCGGTGAGCGGCGGGCGGCCCGACTTGACCAGGGAGACCGACTGGTACTTGGTGAGGGAGACCCGGCCCTTGTCCAGGTTGATCACGCCCCCGGCCGGGGGCGTGATCAACCTGGACAAGGGCCGGGTCTCCCTCACCAAGTACCAGTCGGTCTCCCTGGTCAAGTCGGGCCGCCCGCCGCTCACCGCCGTCCGGATGGGCCTGGGCTGGGAGCCCGCCTACCGCGGGAGCAGCATCGACCTCGACGCGTCGGTGATCGCCTTCGACGCGAACCGCAAGCAGATGGCCGCCTGCTGGTTCATGAAGAAGAGCATCCTCAAGGGCGCCATCGAGCACTCGGGGGACAACCTGACGGGCGAGGGAGCGGGCGACGACGAGGTCATCAACGTGGACCTCGGCCGCCTGCCCGCCGAGGTGACCGGCCTGGTCTTCGTGGTCAACTCCTTCACCGGGCAGAAGCTCAACGCCGTCGCCAAGGCGTACTGCCGCCTGCTGGAGGGCCGTTCGGGCGAGAACGAGCTGGTCCGCTACGACCTGACCAACGCCGAGGCCCGCACCGGCGTGGTCATGTGCAAGCTGGTCCGCCAGTTCTCGGGCGAGTGGCACATGACCGCGATCGGCGAGTTCGTGGACGGCAAGACGGTCAAGGCGATGGCCAAACCCTCGGCCGCCCTGCTCTGACCCGCGCGCCCGGCCCCGTCTCACGGAGCCGCGGTGCGGCGGGCCGGGGTCAGCTCCTCCAGGGCGGTCAGGCCCGCCGTCTCCACCGGGGAGGCGGGCGCCGACTCCGGGGGCGCGGCGCGGAAGGCGCTGGGGGCGAGGCCGTAGACCGCGTGGAAGCGGCGCGAGAAGTGGTACGCGTCGGCGAAGCCGCACTGGGTGGCGATGGCGGAGAGCGGCAGGTTGCTCTGCCAGAGCAGCGGTTCGGCGCGGGCCAGGCGCAGGCGTTCGAGCGCGGCGACGGGGCCGAGGCCGAAGCGGGCGCGGAAGGTGCGGCACAGGGTGCTGACCGAGACGCCCGCGGCCCCGGCGAGTTCCGGCAGCGGAACGGGCCTGGCCACGCCGTCGGACCAGCGGTCGCGCACCGCGCGCATCATCGCCACGACGGGGCCCGGGAGCTGGGCGGGGCCGGGGCCCGGCTCGGGCCCGCCGGTGAAGGTGAGCAGCAGCAGGCGCAGCGTCTCGCGCGCCTGCTGCCGCCACCCCGGGGGGCAGGCGGAGCCGAGCCAGAGCAGCCAGTGGCAGAGCGCGCCCATCGGGTCGGGCCTGCCGCCGAGTTCACGGACCAGCGGCCAGTCGCCGGCGGGGCCCCAGTCCCCGGCCAGCCGGAAGTGGACATAGGCGTGGCGCGTGGGCCGGCGCGGGTCCCAGTGGAACGTGTCGCGCATGCCAGGACGCACCAGCAGCAGCGTTCCCGGGACCAGCGGCAGTGGCTCGCCGCCGTGGCTCCACGTGGCGCTGCCGGCCAGCAGCCAGACGAACTCGTGACTGCGCGCCCGGCGGGGCCCGAACGCCGAGCCCGGCGGGTAGTCCGCGACGGTGGGGCCGAGACGCCGGACGAGTTCGACGTTCCGGCCGCTCATGATCCCGCCGGTGGGCCCGCCGGCGGGGTCAGCGGTCGCAGCCGCCGTCCCGGTCCGGCCGCACGCGGGGCCGCCGCACCTCGGTGGTGCCCTTGTAGGCGTAGGGGTCCTCGCCCGCGACCAGCACCACGTCGCGGAAGTCGGCCTGTGCCACGGACTCGCCCTCCTCCGGCCGCGCCCAGGGCAGCAGGGACTCGGCGCTCATGTAGTGGTGGACGAGCGCCCTGCGGTAGCCGTGGCGGCCGGTGTTGGGCAGCGACTTGTGCAGCAGATAGCCGTTGAACAGCAGCACGGACCCGGCCGCCATCTCCACCGGGACCGCGTCCTCCTCCGTCCAGGGGAAGCCGTAGGACTCCACGGTGCAGTCGTACCTCGCGTCGTCGTGCTCGCGGTTGGGGTAGATCACGCCCCTGCGGTGGGACCCGGGGAGCACCCACAGGCAGCCGTTCTCGGTGGTGGCGTCGTCCAGCGCGATCCAGGCCGCGGTCAGCGAGCGGTCCCGGGTCGGGATGAACATCTCGTCCTGGTGCCACGCCTGTCCCGGCTTCCCCTCCGCCTTGATGAACAGCATCGACTGCATCGACTTCACATTCGGTCCGATCACGCGCGTCAGCGGCTCGACGATCGCGGGATGGCGCATCGTGGCACGGATCAGCGCGGACAGCTTGTGAGGGTAGTGCACGCACAGGTAGCGGCGCAGCGCCTCGTCGTCGTCGTCGGAGGTGGAGGCGGAGGCGGGGGC
>NZ_LAVK01000483.1 GCF_001083795.1 Streptomyces sp. SBT349 | reverse complement strand
GCCCACCGCCGTGGAACTGCCGGGCCGGGTCGGCGATCCCGGCGCCCTCCCGGCGGACGGCGCGCCCGACCTCGTCGTCGCGCACGTCGACCCGGACGCCGACGTCCGGGACGCCGTCACCGGGACGCTCGCGCTGCTGCGCCGCTGGCTGGAGGAGGGCCCGGACGCCGCCCGGCTGGCGCTCGTCACCCGGTCCGGCCGGCCGGCGCACGCCGCCGTGTGGGGCCTGGTCCGCTCCGCCCAGGCCGAGAACCCCGCCCGCTTCGTGCTCGTGGACAGCGACCGGGACCGCCCCTCGCCCGCGGACGTGGCGACGGCCGTCGCGAGCGGCGAGGAGCAGCTCCGGCTGCGCGGCGAGGAGACGCTGTGCCCGCGCCTGACACGGGCGGACGACGGCGATGTCCTGCTGCCCCCGGACGAACCCTGGCGACTGGAGACCACCGCCGCCGGGACGCTGGAGAACCTCCGCCTTGCACCCTGCCCCGAGGCGCAGGCCCCGCTGAAGGCGGGTGAGGTCCGCGTCTCGGTGCGCGCCGCCGGAATGAACTTCCGGGACGTGCTGATCGCGCTCGGCATGTACTCGGGCGAGTCGGCCGCCTGGCTGGGCGACGAGGCCGCCGGTGTCGTCGTCGAGACCGGGCCGGGCGTCACCGCCCTCGCGGTCGGTGACCCGGTCATGGGCGTGGTCGCCCGCGGCTTCGCCCCCCTGGTCGTCGCCGACGCGAGGGCGCTGGTCCGCGTCCCCGAGGGGTGGTCCTTCGAGACGGCGGCCGGCCTGCCGATCGCCCTGGTGACCGCCTGGCACGCACTGGTCGAACTCGCCGACCTGCGCGCCGGGGAGGCGGTGCTCGTGCACTCCGGCGCCGGGGGCGTCGGCATGGCGGCCGTGCAACTGGCCCGCCACCTGGGCGCCGAGGTCTTCGCCACCGCGAGCCCCGGCAAGTGGGACGCGCTGCGCGGCCTCGGCCTGGACGACGCGCACATCGCCTCCACCGGCGACATCTCCTTCCGCGACGCGTTCCGCGCGGCGACCGGCGGGCGCGGCGTGGACGTGGTCCTCAACGCGTTCACCGGGGAGTTCGTCGACGCCTCCCTCGACCTGCTGCCCCGGGGCGGACGGTTCCTGGAGATGGGCAAGGCGGATCCGCGCGATCCCGGCGAGCTGGCCGAACGGCACCCGGGCGTCGCGTACCGGACGTTCGACATCGCGACGCTCCCGCCCGAGCGGCTCGGCGACATCCTCGCCCGCGCGGTCGCGCTCCTGGTGACCGGCGAGCTGAAGCCCCTGCCGGTCAGGACGTTCGACATGCGGCACGCCCGGGAGGCGTTCCGGTTCGTCAGCCAGGCCAGGCACGTCGGCAAGGTCGTCCTGACCGCGCCCCGCACCTTCGAACCGGGCGGGACCGTGCTGATCACCGGCGGCACCGGGACCCTGGGACGCCTGGTCGCCCACCACCTGGTGCGGCGGCACGGGATACGGCACCTGCTGCTGGTCAGCCGACGGGGCCGGGCCGCCGAGGGCGCCGAGGAGTGGATCGGCACGCTGGAACGGCTGGGCGCCTCGGTGAACGTGGCCGCCTGCGACGTCGCCGACCGCGCGGCGCTGGCCGGGGTCCTGGCCGGCATCTCGCCGGAACACCCGCTCACCGGGGTGGTGCACACGGCGGGCGTCGTGGACGACGCCGTCATCCCCTCGCTGACGGACCAGCAGGTCGACCGGGTCCTCGGCCCGAAGGCCGACGCGGCGCTCGCCCTGGAGGAGCTGACCGCGGGCGCGGACCTGTCCGCCTTCGTCCTGTTCTCCTCGGCCACCGGCGTGCTCGGCGGCCCCGGGCAGGGCAACTACGCGGCGGCCAACGCCTTCCTCGACGAACTCGCCGCGCGCCGCCACGAACGCGGCCTGCCCGCCGTCTCGCTGGCCTGGGGCCTGTGGGAGGAGGCGAGCGGCATGACGGCGGCGCTCGGCGCGGGCGACCGGGCGCGGTTCGGGCGCTCGGGCGTGCGGGCCCTCGACTCCCAGGAGGGACTCGCCCTGTTCGACGCCGCGCTCGACCTCGGCGCGCCCGCGGTCGTCCCCATCCGGCTGGACCTGACGGCGGTCCGGGCCCGCGCGGCGGCGGAGGGCGGCGTGCCCCCGCTGCTGCGCGGGCTGGTCCGGGCCCCGGCGCGGCGGGCCGCGGACACGGCGTCGGCCCCCACGGACGCCCAGGAGACGAAGCGCCGCCTGGCCGGGGCCTCGGAGGCCGAACGCCGGCGGATCGCCCTGGAGCTGATCCGGGAACAGGCTGCGGCCGTCCTCGGCCACAGCGAGGTGCGGGACATCGGCGCCGAACGCAGCTTCCGCGATGCCGGGTTCGACTCCCTGACCGCCGTCGAACTGCGCAACAGACTCGCCACGGCCACCGGAGTCCGCCTGTCGGCCACGGCCGTCTTCGACCACCCCACCCCCGCCGAGCTGGCCGAGCAGATCCTCGGCCAGATCACGCCGGACGAGGGCGGCGCCAACGCCACGCAGGTGCTGACCGAACTCGACCGCCTCAAGGGTGCCCTCGCGGCGCTGACCGCGCCGGGAGACCTGGGCGGCGAGATCACGCTGAGGCTGCGCTCGCTGCTCACGCAGTGGGACGGCCGAAGCAGCGCGGAGAACGACGAGAAGGCCGACGACTCCGTCGAGTCGGCGTCCGACCAAGAACTCTTCGAGCTGCTCGACGACCTCGAAACCTTCCGACGCAGTCCTGGATGAGTGACACCGACATGAGTAACGAAGAGAAGCTTCGCGATTACCTCAAGCGGGCCACCACGGACCTGCGGCAGGCACACCGGCGCCTCACCGAGCTGGAGGAGCGCGAGCACGAGCCGATCGCCATCGTCGGCATGGCCTGCCGCTACCCCGGCGACGTGCGGTCGCCGGAGGACCTGTGGCGGCTGGTCGACGAGGGCGGCGACGCGATCTCCGGCTTCCCCACCAACCGGGGCTGGGACCTGGAGGCGCTCTACGACCCCGACCCGGACACGCCCGGCACCAGCTACGTGCGCGAGGGCGGCTTCCTCTACGACTGCGACGAGTTCGACGCCCGGCTCTTCGGGATCTCGCCGCGCGAGGCGCTGGCGATGGACCCGCAGCAGCGGCTGCTGCTGGAGACCTCCTGGGAGGTCATCGAGCGGTCCGGCATCAGCCCCTCCTCGCTCAAGGGCACCAGCACCGGCGTCTTCGTCGGGGCGGGCAACTACGGGTACGGCGGGACCTTCGGCAAGCTCCCGGACGGCGTCGAGGGCTACGCCATGACCGGCAAGGACGCCAGCGTCGCCTCCGGCCGCATCGCCTACACCCTCGGCCTCGAAGGACCGGCGGTGACCGTGGACACGGCCTGCTCGTCCTCGCTGGTGGCGCTCCACCTCGCCGTCTCGGCCCTGCGCTCGGGGGAGTGCTCCCTGGCCATCGCCGGCGGCGTCGCCGTCCTGGGCACCCCCGAGATGTTCACCGAGTTCAGCCGTCAGCGCGGGCTGTCCCCCGACGGCCGGTGCAAGGCGTTCGCCGCCGCCGCCGACGGAACGAGCTGGGCCGAGGGCATCGGCATGCTCATCGTGGAACGCCTCTCCGACGCGCGGGAGAACGGTCACCAGGTCCTCGCCGTGGTCCGTGGCTCGGCGATCAACCAGGACGGCGCGAGCAACGGGCTGACCGCCCCCAACGCCCCCGCCCAGCAGCGGGTGATCCGGCAGGCGTTGGCCAACGCCCGGCTCGCGGCCAACGAGGTGCACGCGGTGGAGGCGCATGGCACGGGGACGTCGCTGGGTGACCCGATCGAGGCACAGGCGCTACTGGCCACCTACGGCAAGGGCCGCGACGCCGACCGTCCGCTCTGGCTCGGCTCCTTCAAGTCGAACATCGGCCACGCGCAGCGCGCGGCGGGCGTCGGCGGCGTGATCAAGATGGTGATGGCCATGCGGGAGGGCGTGCTGCCCAGGACCCTGCACGTGGACGCGCCCTCCTCGCACGTCGACTGGGAATCGGGCGCCGTGCGGCTGCTGACGGAGGCCAGGCCGTGGCCCGGGACCGGCGAGCCGCGTCGCGCCGCCGTCTCCTCGTTCGGCATCAGCGGGACGAACGCGCACGTGATCCTGGAGCAGGGCATGGTCGCGGAGGGGGCCGGTCTTCCGGACGGTGCGGCGGACGAGGGCGCGGCCGGTGGGATGACGGTGTGGCCGCTCTCCGCGGCGGACGAGGGTGCGTTGCGGGAGGGTGCGGCGCGGTTGGGTGAGTTTGTCGGTGGGTGTGGTGTGGGTGTGGGTGATGTGGGTCGGGCGTTGGTGGTGTCGCGTGCGGCTTTGGATTGTCGTGCGGTGGTGGTGGGGCGTGGTCGTGGTGAGTTGTTGGGTGGGTTGTCGGGGTTGAGTGGTGCGGTGGTGGGTTCGGTGGTGGAGGGTGCGGGGCGTCCGGTGTTCGTGTTTCCGGGGCAGGGGTCGCAG
>NZ_LAVK01000482.1 GCF_001083795.1 Streptomyces sp. SBT349 | reverse complement strand
GGGTGCGGGTGGTGGCCTTGGTGAGGCGGGCCTGGTGGTCGGGGGTCAGGGACCAGGTCAGGGCGGCGAGGTTCTCCCGGAGTTGGGACTCCGTGCGGGCGCCGGTGATCACGGAGGTGACCGTGGGGCGGGTCAGGAGCCAGTTGAGGGCGATCTGCGGGACGGGGCGGCCCGTTTCGTTGGATATCTCCTCCAGGGCGTCGGTCACCGTGTAGAGGTGGTCGTCGTCCACCGGCGGGCCGTGGGCGGCCGTTTCGTGGAGGCGGCTGCCCGCGGGGACCGGGTGGTGGCGGCCGATCCTGCCGGTCAGGCGGCCCCAGCCGAGGGGGCTCCAGACCAGCGCGCCGACACCCTGGTCGCGTGCCAGCGGCATCAGCTCCCACTCGTAGTCCCGGCCGAGCAGCGAGTAGTAGACCTGGTGGGAGACATAGCGGGGCAGGCCGAGGCGGTCGGCGGCGGACAGGGACTTCATCAGCTGCCAGCCGGAGAAGTTGGAGACGCCGGTGTAACGGACCTTCCCGGCGCGGACCAGGGTGTCCAGGGTGGTGAGGACCTCCTCGACCGGCGTGCCCGCGTCGAAGGCGTGCAGCTGGAAGATGTCGAGGTGGTCGGTGCCGAGGCGGCGCAGGGCGGCCTCGCAGGCGCTGATCAGGCGGGAGCGGGAGGAGCCGGCGTCGTTGGGGCCCTCTCCCGTCGGGAGGGCGGTCTTCGTCGACAGCAGGACGCGGTCGCGGCGGCCCTTCACGGCCGCGCCGAGGACCTCCTCCGAGGCGCCGTCCGAGTAGACGTCGGCGGTGTCGAAGAGGGTCACGCCCGCGTCCAGGCAGATGTCCACCAGGCGCCGCGCCTCCTTCGCGTCCGTGCTGCCCCAGGCGCCGAAGAGCGGCCCCCGGCCGCCGAACGTGCCCGCGCCGAAGCTCAGCGCGGGGGCCATGAGGCCGGACGCGCCCAGGCGTCGGTACTCCATGAGGGCTCCTTGAGGGGTCAGCGGTTCAACGGGCTAACGGGTCGGGAGTTCCGTTAGGCGGTACGCTGGCGACCGTACCAGAATGGGGCGCGTTAATGGAATGGGAGTGCCGTTATGGGTGAGCCGGGGACCGTTCGGCCCGGGGGGCGCACGGCGCGGGTGCGCGAGGCGGTGCTGCGCGCCGCCGGGGACGCGCTGGCGGAGGGCGGGCTCGCGGCGCTCGACCTCGCCGATGTCGCCCGCCGCGCCGGAGTGGGCAGGACCACCGTCTACCGGCGCTGGTCGACGGTGGCCGGGCTGGTCGCCGACCTGCTCGTCGACATGGCCGAGCAGTCGCTGCCCCGCTCCGACACCGGCTCCCTGCTGGGCGATCTGACCGCCAACGCCCGCCTGGTGCGGCGCACGCTCGCCGACCGCAGGCAGGGCGCGCTGTTCAAGGCGGTCATCGCCGCGGCCACCACCGACGCCAGGACGGAGGAGGCGCTGCGCCGGTTCTACGCCGTCCGCGTCGCCGAGTGGGCGCCCTGCGTCCGGCAGGCCGCCGAGCGGGGCGAGGTCCCGGAGGACACCGACGCGGAGGAGGTGGTTCGCGCCGTCTCCGCTCCGCTCTACTACCGGCTGCTGGTCAGCGGTGACCCCCTCACCGAGGCCGCCGCGGACCGCGCCGCCGAGGCGGCGGTGGCGGCGGCGAGGGCGGGCGCGTTCCGGGCGGACGCCAACTCCACCGAAATCTCCGGGAGTCGCGTCTGAGTGGCCGTCACCTCCTACGATGTGGGGGTGGACACGGACGTCATCCGGGCACGGAGGCTGTACGGCAGGCTGATCGACGCGGACGCCGATCCGGGCGCGGGCGGCGTCGTGCTCGATGTCGTGAGCGACGAGCGGGCCGACGAGGTGAGCCGGCGGCTGGCGGAGTTGTTCGCCGAACGGCCCGGGGTGGACGCCGTCGTGCTCCGCGTCAACGGTCACCCCATCGGTGCCAGCACCCGCGCGAGGGTCGTGGCGGCCGCCGGATTCGCGGGCGCCACGCCCGAGTTCGGCATGGCCGACCGCGCCGCCCTGCCCGGCCTCTCGGGTCAGTACCGGCTCGTCCGCTTCGCCTGTGCCCGCCCCGGCTGCCGGGCGCGGGAGGCGCGTTCCTTCTACGACGAGAGAACCGTCCCGGTCTGCGCGGCGGCGGGCCACGGCGTGATGGAGCTGCTGCGGTGAGCCTGGCGTCGGCGGTCCGGCCGCCCGCCGAACTGGCCGGGGGGCGCCGCCACTTCCTCGTCGGGCACCTGCCGCTGCTCGCCTCGGCGCTCTTCCTGCTGGTGCTCCTGTGGTCGGGAGCCCGTGCCTGGGAGGCCCCGGCGGACGGGCGTCCCAGCCTGGACGCGGCCTGGACCACCGCCGCCGCGCTGGGCGCGGGCGAGCTGGTCGTCCTCACCCTCGGCGTCACCGTGGCCGCCATCCTGCTCCACCCCTTCCAACTGGCCCTGGTCCGCCTGCTGGAGGGCGGATGGCCCCGCCGTCTCGGCGGTCGGTGGGCCGGGGAGCGGGCCGTCCGCCGCCATCTGGCGCGCAAGCGCGCCTGGGAGAAGGCCGCCGCGCTGCCGCCGGGCGACCCGGAGGCGCTGACCGAGGAGCAGGTGCGGCAAGCCGGCCTCGCGGGCCGGGAGTTACGCCGCCGCTATCCGCTCCCCGACCACCTGGTGCGCCCCACCGCGCTGGGGAACGCGCTGGCCGCGATGGAGGACGGTGCCGGACGCCCCTACGGCCTCGACGCCGTCGCCGCGTGGCCCCGGATCTACCCGGTGCTCGGCGACCGGACGCGGGCGCTGGTGGACGACGGCCGCGACAGCGTCGACGCGGCGGCCCGCATGGCCGTCGTGATGGCGGCGGCCTTCCTCGCCTCCGCCGTGCTCCTGGCGCGGTGCGGCGGGTGGCTGGCGCTGTCCCTGCCGCCGCTCGTGGCGGCGTGGCTCTCCTACCGCGGCGCGGTCCAGGCGGCGCTCGCGTACGGGGAGTCGGTGCACGTCGCGTTCGACCTGCACCGCCTCGACCTGCTCGCGGCCCTCAGGCTGGAGCGGCCCGAAGGGCCCGCGGCGGAGCGGGCGTTGAACAGGCAGCTGAGCGATCTGTGGCGGCAGGGCGTCCCGTTGGACCCCGCCCTGCGCTACACCGCGGAACCGGAGGGGCCGGACGGTCCTGACGCGGACGGAGGAAGGACCCGATGATCCTGCCGTACTCCCTGCTGGTGGGCCACGAGGAGTTGCGCACCGCGCTGGAGATCGCCTATGTCAACGAGGCCGTCGGCGGGGTGCTCGCCACCGGGCAGCGCGGCACGGCCAAGACGACCACGGTCAGGGCGTTCACCATGATGACGGTGGGGCGGCTTCCCGTGACGCTGCCGATCGGCGCGACCGACGACCGGGTGCTGGGCGGCTGGCAGATCAAGAAGCTGATGCAGGGCGCCGCCGAGCCGGAGGACGGGCTGCTGGTGGAGGCCGCCAGATCGCCCGCCCGCATGCTGTACGTCGACGAGATCAACCTGCTGGACGACTACCTCGTCAACATCATCCTCGATGTCGTCTCCACCGGCGTCCTCAGCGTGCAGCGCGAGGGGCGCGCCGAGGATCTGCGCGGCGTCCACTTCACGCTGGTCGGCACCATGAACCCGGACGAGGGCGGGCTCCGCCCCCAACTCCTCGACCGCTTCGGCCTGGTGGCCGACGTGCTGCCCGAGGACGACCCGGAGCGGCGTCGGCGGATCGTGGAGACGGTGCTGCGTTTCGAGGCCGAACGAGACGACCCCGCCTCGGAGTTCATGGCCGAGGCACGGGAGCGGGACGCGCGGCGGAAGGCGTCGCTCGACGCGGCCAGGGAGCGGCTCGACGCCGTCCGCTACGGCCCGGACGTGGCCGCCGCCTGCGCCCGGCTCGCGGCGGCGTTCCGGCTGATCGGCCACCGCGGCGACCTGGTGCTCGGCCGCGCGGGGCGGGCGCTGGCCGCCATCGAGGGCGAGGCCCAGGTCACCGAGCGCCATCTGCGGCGCGTCGCCAAGCTGGTGCTGGTGCACCGCCGGGGGCACGCCGACTCGGGCACCCTGCCCGCTTGGACGTCCGAGGACGACGCCCGCGTGGACGAACTCCTGCCGGGCTCCGCGGGCTGAGCCATGGCCGACGCGGCGGGAACGACCCCGGCTCCGGGCGGCGCGCTCGACAGGGCCCTGAGCGTCCTCGGCTGCGTGGCGGCCGAACCGCGGCTGGGCGGCGTGCTGTTCTTCGACCTGGAGCCCGCGCTGCTGCCGCTCCTGGGCGACCTGCTCGGCGACCTCCTCGGGGAGCTGTCCGGCGTCCTTCCGGGCGGGGCGGCGGAGGGGCGCGGGCCGAACGTCGTCACCCTCGGGTCCTGGGTCGCGCCGGAGGACCTGTGGCTGCGCACCGGCCTGACCGAGGAGCGCTTCGCGATGCTGCCGGGCGCGCTGGTCGAGGACGGCGGCGGGGACGGCGGCGAGGACGGTGGCGGGGACGGCCGGGACAGCGG
>NZ_LAVK01000481.1 GCF_001083795.1 Streptomyces sp. SBT349 | reverse complement strand
CCCGATCCCCATGGACCGAAGGGTCACGGCTGGCTACGGTGCCCGCATGACGACTTCCCCCGGCCCCGCCCCCGACGACGCCTTCTGGACCGACGTCGACCGCCACGTCGTCCGCTACGGCGTCCCCTTCGTCCCCGAGATCATCGCGGGCGCCGCCGGCAGCTTCGTGTTCGCCGAGAGCGGCCGGAAGATCCTCGACTTCACCTCCGGCCAGATGAGCGCGATCCTCGGCCACGCCCACCCGGACGTCGTCGCCACCGTCCAGCGGCAGGTCGCCACCCTCGACCACCTCTACAGCGGCATGCTCTCCCGGCCCGTCGTCGACCTCTCCCGCCGCCTGGCCGCGTCGCTGCCCGACCCGCTCGACAAGGCCCTCCTGCTCACCACCGGCGCCGAGTCGAACGAAGCGGCCATCCGCATGGCGAAACTCGTCACCGGCGGACACGAGATCGTCTCCTTCGCCCGCTCCTGGCACGGCATGACCCAGGCCGCGGCCAACGCCACCTACAGCTCGGGACGAAAGGGCTACGGCCCCGCCGCCCCCGGCCAGTTCGCGATCCCCACGCCCTACGCCTACCGGCCCGACTTCACCGGACCCGGTGGCGAGCTGGACTGGCGCCGCCAACTCGACCACGCCTTCGCCCTCATCGACGCCCAGTCCACCGGCGCCCTCGCCGCGTGCATCGTCGAACCCGTCCTCAGCTCCGGCGGAGTCATCGAGCCGCCGCCCGGCTACCTCGCCGCGCTCAAGAAGAAGTGCGAGGAGCGCGGCATGCTGCTCATCCTCGACGAGGCCCAGACCGGCCTGTGCCGCACCGGCTCCTGGTACGCGTTCGAGCGGGACGGCGTGGTTCCCGACATCCTCACGCTCTCCAAGACGCTCGGCGCCGGCCTCCCGCTCGCCGCCCTGGTGACCTCCGCCGAGATCGAGCGCACGGCCTACGAACGCGGCTTCCTGTTCTTCACCACCCATGTCTCCGACCCCCTCGTCGCCGCCGTCGGCATCACCGTGCTCGACGTCCTGGAGCGCGAGGACATGGCCGAACGCGCCCGCGACCTCGGCACCTGCCTGCGAGACGGGCTGCTGGCACTGGGCGAGCGGCACACCGTCATCGGGGACGTCCGCGGCCGCGGCCTCCTCCAGGGCGTCGAACTCGTCCTCGACCGCGAGACCAAGGAAGGCAGCGACGCCCTCGGCACCGCCGTCACCCGGCGCTGCCTCGAACTCGGCCTCCACATGAACATCGTGCAACTCCCCGGCATCGGCGGCACCTTCCGCATCGCACCCCCGCTGACCAGCACCAAGGAAGAGCTCGCCCTCGGTCTCGAGATCCTCGACCAGGCCCTCGACGAGACCGCCCCCGCCTTCCTCGGCCGAGCGACCTGAACAGGCTTCCGCGGCTCACCACCGCGACGCGCCGCGCACAGCCCGTTAGACCGCCCAGGACAAACGGATCCGTTCCCCGAGGGCGCCCCGAGCCCGGGAGCCGCCCCTCACCGCGGTGCGCCGGGATAGGTCCCGAACGACCAGAGGTTGCCCTCGATGTCACGCGCGGCGAAGTCACGCGACCCGTAGTCGGTGCTGTGCAGCTCGCTCACGATCTCGGCCCCCGCGAACTTCGCTCGCGCGATCAGCCCCTCGGGATCCGCGGTCACCACATACGCCCCGAACGTGCCGGGACCGGGGCGCCACGCCCCGTCCTCGCCCTCCCTGACCGAGCCCAGCATCACCCCACCCCCCTCGGGCCAGGCCAGCTCCGCGTGCTGGACGATGTCCCCCTCCCCGTACACGGCGACCTCCCGGAAGCCGAACGCGTCCACCAGGAAGCGGATCAGCGCGCGGGCGTCGGTGGCCTGAAGTGTGGGCCAGACCTGGGGCGGTGGGGGCGTCCTGTCGTTCATCGCGCATCTCCTCGGGGCGTCGGAACGGTCCACGGCCGCCTCGGATCGACGGCGGTCCGTAGTGCCCGGACTGGATCCGGAACCCCTCGCGCGGCCAGCGCGTGGGGGAGCACTGTGCGAGGGCGCGGAAGTCACGGTCCAGGGGCCTGGTCGAAGTATCCGCAATCAGCCGCGACGTCGGCCAGGACCGGCGTGCCCGCGCGTCGCCCGCTGCCCCGTCTCCGCCGTGAACCGCCTCACCCCACCCGACCTCCCGGGCCGACTCGACCACCCCCCTCACCCCTGGGCGAGAATCACCGGAACGTGTCACGAACGGAAGGACCCACCATGTCCGAGAAGGTGCAGATCCGATCCGAAGGCGCCCCGGCCCCCGCGTGGGTGTTCTCCCAAGGCGTCCGGAAGGGCCCGCTGCTGCAGGTCTCGGGCCAGGGCCCGCAGGACCCCGCGACGGGCGAGTACCTGCACCCCGGCGACGTGAAGGCCCAGACCCGCCGCACTCTCGACAACGTGAAGGCGATCCTGACCGCCGGTGGCGCCACGGTCGAGGACGTCCTGATGTTCCGCGTCTACCTGACCCGGCGCGACGATTTCGCCGCCATGAACGAGGCTTACGGCGAGTTCGTCGCCGAGCACTGCCCCAGCGGAGTCCTCCCCTGCCGCACCACCGTCTTCGCCGGCCTCCCCAACGAGGCGATGCTCGTGGAGATCGACGCCCTTGCCGCCCCGTGACCGCGGGTTCGGACGTCGAGGCCGCCCGGAGGGCGGGCCTGCGGGCGCACCTCTTCGAGGACAACGCCCGGACGATCACCGCATCGCGGCCCACCTCGGCGCCGGAACCGCGGCCACCTGACGAAGGACCGGCGACCGGGACCGACGGACCGCACGCCAGGGTGAACGCCTGCCGTCGAAGGGTCGTGCGAGATACTCCACGCATGGCCGACGAACACGTGCTCCAGGACGCGCTCCATCGCAGGGTGGTCCGCGTGGGCGACACCGTCCGGCGGCCCGTGCAGCCGTGGACACCGGCCGTCCACGCGTTGCTCCGGCACCTGGAGGACGCCGGCTTCCCGTACTCGCCGCGGGTGAGGGGGATCGACACGGAAGGGCGTGAGGTCCTCACCTACCTGGAAGGCACGTCCGGCCCGGAGGGCTGGGCCCCGGTGGTCGACGACGCCGGCCTGGTCACCTTCGCCCGCCTGCTGCGCCAGTACCACGACGCGGTCGCCGGCTTCCGTCCGCCCGAAGGGTTCAGCTGGTGCACCGGGGAGAGCGGGCTGCGTGACGGCGAGGTGATCTGCCACGGTGATTTCGGCCCGTGGAACATCGTCTGGGAGGGCACGGCCCCGGTGGGGATCCTGGACTGGGACTACGCCCGCCCGGCGCCTCGCCTGCACGATGTCGCCTACGCCCTGGAGTACACCGCACCGTTCCGCGATGACGCCGAGTGCCTGCGCTGGCTGCGTTACCCCGAACCACCCGACCGACGTCACCGCTTGGAGCTGTTCGCCACCGCGTACGGCCTGACCTCCACCTCCGGCTTGGTCGACGCGGTCATCGACGTGCAGCAGGGCGGAATCGAGCAGGTCCGGGAACTGGCCGAGCAGGGAAACCAGCCCCAGGCCGGCTGGGTCCAGGACGGCTACCTCGACGAGCTGGGCCAACGAGTCGCCTGGAGCCGAGCCAGCCGCCACTTGTTCGAGTGACACGCCCGGCACCGTGGCCGGACACCCGACCCGGCCCACGCCTGAACGCTTCACCACCTCACCCGGGCACGGAGACCTCCGGCCGTCGCGCTCGACCTGAACGATCCGCTCGTCGACCCCGAACGCCCGCAGCCGGCCGGGAAAGAGGAACGCCTCGAAGCAGTACCGGTCGGCGGCCGAGGCGAGGCCATGACCCCTGAGGTCGACCCTCACCACGTCATCATCGCGCCGAAGGGACTCGGCCAACGGTCAACTCCCGGCCGCACGGGAGACCGGGATCGTCACACCGTCGTGGCGGACCGTGACATGCCGCATCGCCCTGTCACCCAACTCGGGGTCTCACCATCATGCCCACCATGCTGAGACGTTGCCCCTGCGTCTGTCCTCGCCCCTGCCGGGATCAACAGGCTGGGCGTAGGCTCCTCGCCGTGGAGCCGACTGCCTGTCTCACCAGCCTGCGACGTGAGTTGAACGCCTTCCTGGCCTGCCTCGACGGCGATCTGTCCGCGCCGGTCGCCCACTGCGGCGACTGGACGGTGCGGGACCTCGCCGAGCACCTCGGGCGAGGCAACCTGTGGGCGGCCGTGGCCGTCACCGAGCGCCGCGGCGACTACCGCGCCCCGGCGGCGCCGACCCAACCGGCCGCGCTGGCACGGTGGTTCGAGGACACCTGCGCCACCCTGCTGGCCGCGCTGGACACCGATCCGGCCACCGAGGCGTGGACGTTCCACCCGCCCCGCACAGTGGGGTTCTGGCAGCGCCGCCGCTGCCTGGAGGCGCTGATCCACCGCTGGGACGCGGAGAACGCCCTCGGCACACCCGACCCCCTCGACCCCGAACTCGCCACCGACGGCATCGCCGAGGTCCTCGACACGATGGCCCCCCGCCAGATCGCCCGCGGTCGCGCCG
>NZ_LAVK01000480.1 GCF_001083795.1 Streptomyces sp. SBT349 | reverse complement strand
CGCCGTCACCGGGCCGTGGAGTTCAAGAAGTTCCTGGTGAAGATAGACAAAGCCGTACCGGCCGAACTCGACGTCCATCTGATCTGTGACAACTACGCCACCCACAAGACGCCCGCGGTCAAGGCATGGCTCGCTCGGCATCCCCGTTTCCACACCCATTTCACGCCCACCGGCTCCAGCTGGATCAACCAGGTCGAGCGGTGGTTCGGACACCTGACCGACAACCTCATCCGCCGCGGCAGCCACACGTCCGTGCAGGCCCTCGAAGCCGACATCCGCAACTGGGTCCGGACCTGGAACAAGGACCCCAAACCGTTCACGTGGACCAAGACCGCCGACGAAATCCTCAACTCCTTAGCTGAATATATCGCCAGAATTTCCGGCGCAGGACACTAGGTGATGACATACCCCCGTACGGTCCAGAGGCCTCACGTGCTGGGCTAGAACCGTCGGCGTCAACCCGGCGCTGATCGCCTGCGATGTCACGGCTTGCAGCCGCTTCCACCCCGTGGGGTGGTCGTCCATCGCCACGTGGACGACGGCGTCGTATATGTCCTTGGCGATGGCCTCGAAATGACCCGCGGGGTAAGCCTCCTCCCCGAATCGGCGCAGGGACTCGGCGCTGAAGAACGCTTCACGCTGATGGCGTAGATGAGGGCCGGCCGTGGGATGCTGCGCGACCCGGTCGACTGTGTCGGCGCCGTCGCGCCAGTGCTCGACATAGACCTCGATGAGCTGCTGCACGTACCGGGCCTCGCGAGGCTCTGGCTGCTCCGGCGGTTCCATGGCCGCCGGGCGGGTCCGATTCTCCGGCGGGAAGCGCGTCACCCAGAACGCAGTGGTCTTGTGCTGCTCGAGCATCTGCTTCATGTCGACCGTCTGGAACATCTCGAACGACGTGCTCGCCGCCAGTTCCTCGACCTCGCACCTCAACGGCGAGGGCAGATCGGTGATGACCTTGTCCGTGGTGTCGCGCAGTGCCTTCACGAAGACCTCGCGGGTACCGACCGGACTCAGCAAGGCCTGCCGCAGACTGGGGCCGATCGACGGGGCGACGAACGTGTAACGCTCCGGCACGACGAAGTGGCCGGTGACCACGCCCGCGAACATCTTCCGGATCTCAGACGCGGCGGTGCTCCAAGCCAGCGTTCCCTTGTAACGCTTGCACTGGTAATTGTGCCAGGGGCCCTCCAGGCCCTCGGGCGTGAGGAGTGCGGCTACGTCGATGCCGTGGTCGCCCGCGCCTCCCTGGCGTTCCACCCGCATGTACATGCTGTCCAGCGCGGGAACCCACTCCTCGACGAACCTCTCGAACTCGTCAGGGCTGTAGGAGAAAACGATCTGCTCAGGTGACGGCATAGCTGGAAACTGCATGCTCATCGGGTAGTTGAGGATGAGCGACGCTGGGCCTGCCGACTCGAGTCCTCTCTGGGTTGCCTGGCTCGGATCCAACTTCTCCCCCTGAGTTCCGCCGCCACTTCCCGCAAAGGACCCATTAGAAGTATCACCGTCGCGTTGTTCACCAAAAGACCACAGCCGAAAGAAGTGAAGCCAAGCCGGAGTCTTGGGCCCCGGGGCGCTACGTCTTCGGCAGCGTGGCAGATGGGTGCGACAGCGGTGGGCGGTGGGCGACGGCGCCCAGGTTGCCTCCCGCAGCCCCCGGCCCACATAAAACCCGTTGCGCCTCGGCCGCAGGCGGGTGTGGATCATGCCAAGGGGCTGAGGGACATTCCATTCTAGCCTTCGCACGCCAATTCGTGGGTAAAGATGTACGATGCTTCACCCTCTCTGTATTCATCAGAACCGATTCATCCAGATTTGCACTCTGGTGTGCTGTCGGATGCGCCCTGAGGATGGGAGCTTCGGGGGCAGCGTTCCCTCTGTGTCCATGGGGGAGGTGGGGGATGACGTTGGTGCCTTGGCGCGTCACCACGCGCGATCGCGATGTGCCGTCGGACCGGCCGACGGTTCCTGAGGTTCCGGAGGACGGCCAGTTCGACGCGCCGCAGTCGGCGACAGCGAGCGGATCGCCGCGGGCCCGCTGCGCGGAACGGGATCAGGTATCCGCGGGGAACCTCGTGACGCGGCGCATGGCGGGAGCCGTGCATGCGCGAGTCGACCGCATCGGCCAGGCGCGCGACTGGCTGGGCCGATGGGGAGACCGGCTGCAGGGCCGGGAGCCGCGACTCATCCGAACCCTGGACCCGAACACGGGCGACAACCTGGCCCGGTGGGTGCTGGACAACGTGCTTTGCGCACAGAAACGCCCCGTTCCCTCGTTCGGGTTCTCCTTGATCCCCGTTCTCGTCCACAGTGCGGCGGCCCGACGTCGGTGGCGTCTGCGGGCCGCGGCACTGGTGTCCGCATTTGTAGGTCTGAGCGTGCTGCGTCCGTGGGGGTTGACGGCGGTCATCGTCGCGGCGCTGCTCTTCCAGTTCACATGGGGACCTCGCGGGCGGGCGGTCCTGCGTTGGGCGTTCAGTTCCGTCGTGTCCACGGTGCTTCTCGTGGCCGCGGTCCTCGGGCTGTGGACGGCTGTCCGCCCGCACCTACCGTTGATCGTCGAAGCCATGCGGGACGGGTCTCGCCTGGCACTGGAACTGCTGGTCGCGGCCACGGTGGTGGGGCTGCTCGACCGCTGGGCGGCCTTGGCCCGCCTGCGATCCCTGCGGCCTGGGTGTGAGGGGATGGGGTGTTCGCCACGCCTGGCACCGTTCACCGCGAGGAGGGTCCGGGAGTGTGCGGTCACCGAGATGTGGCAGACGATCGCCTACCGCGCTGAGCGGCGGACCGACCACTTCGTTGGGGGCGGCGTCGATGCCTGGCGCAGGGGCGCTACCCGAGTCCAGCTTGCACCGGCGGGCGCCGACGGTGAGGAGAATGGGAACGAATGGACGGCAACCGAAGCCGACGACCCGCTCTCCAACGAGGTTCGGAAGTTCGAGGCGGACGAACTGCTCGATGCAGTGCGGCAGGAGTTGGAGTACCTGAAGGGCAAGCTGGTCCGAACCCATACTCTGCCGAACTGCGACGTGGCCGAGTTTCTCGCCGTTCCCCAGAACCGGTGGAGCGGGCTGCCGTACCGGGCCGTCGACACATGGCCGGAGATCACAGAGATGCTGACCGAGGCTCGGCAGCCGCCCACGGGGCACTTCTCACGCCGGTACCTCGCTGCCCAGGTCGTCAGCTGGGACGGGCAGATCGTCGTCACGGTGTTCGCGCACGCCGCACTGGAGGGCAACACCCTCCACTTCGTCACTCGGCCCCACATCCTGGCGCCTCTGAGTCCCTGGGCGAACCTGCAACCCGCAGCGGGGCAACGGTTGGTGACGGAGATCGCCAAGGCACCGCTGCATGCCTGCGGCGACACCATCGCGCTCGCCGTCCGGCTGTACGGCTACCTGGGCCGCGGCCTGAGACTGCTGGCCCCTGTGGCCCTGGCCGCAGCCATGTCCCCGCAGAAGGACGACGGGCTCCCGATCAGCCTGCGAGAACACTGCGGCCTTGAGGAGACCGAGGACATGCATCAGACCGAGGACGTCCAGCGGTATGTCTCGATCCTCCAAAGTCGCATGTTCCAGACCGTCACCGACTTTTTGGCCGACCACGGGTACGAGACGGCCGAGTTCCGCAGGCAGGTCGTGAGCTTCACCCAGAACTTCATCTCCGGCGATAACAACCAGGTCAACACCGGCTCATTGGGCGGAGGCATGAACCAACAAGGCGGTGCCCCGGCAGAGCCTCAGTAGAGAGGACCACCATGCCTATCAGCAGAGGACAGGACCGCGGAAGCGGCGGCATTCACATCACGGGCGCCGGCAACCAGGTCAACACCGGCAGGGTCCGTGGCGACATGCACAACATCCACATCTCCGGAGGACAAGGCGACGATCCGCGGCTGCTGGCAGCACAGGCCAAACTCGCCGAGCTGACCATCGCGCTGGACGCCCACGCCGCTGAGGTGACCAGCATTGACGGCTGCCGCCTCGCGGTCTCGCGCATCGACGACGAGCTTCGCAGCCCGGCACCTGACGCCCGCCGGCTCACCGAGATTCTGGAGATGCTGAACCACGTCATCGGCCCCGTCACCGCCGTCACGACCGTCGCGGAGGCGCTGAAGACGGCTGTCGACGCACTGTTGGGGTGAGCGGCCACTCGCCAATGTCGGGCCGTTTTTTCTTCAGCGGGTCCGGAGACTCCAGCTGCCGAGCGGACCCAACGGCTCCCAGCCGAACTGCGGCAACAGTCCCAGTGTCAGCTCTGTGGACTGAGAGGGCGTTTACTTAGGCTTGTTCGGAAAAGTGCATTTCGTCGCTGACCTGCTTTGCGGTGATTCGAGCGGCACGCGGGTTTCGCATCCTCCTGCCGCTCGGAGGCTGCCATCCGTTTCGCTCGCTTCTACCGCTGGAAGTCCATCTGGTTTGAAGATGCGGCAGAACCTCCTGATGATCAGCGGAACACCGGATTCCGGCCTGCTCGCGCCAACGCTACGGCGTGAGTCAGCGGAAGCCGTACCCCAG
>NZ_LAVK01000047.1 GCF_001083795.1 Streptomyces sp. SBT349 | reverse complement strand
GTCGTAGGACGAGGGTGTCGAGGGGGGCGGGGACATCGGAGCGGTGGTGGCTGGGTGGCGTGGGGGGTTTGGTGAGGTGGGCGGTCATCATGGCGGCGGGCCCGGTGGACTGGAAGGGCGTGTGACCGGTGAGGAGTTCGTGGAGGACGCAGCCCAGCGCGTAGAGGTCGGAGCGGGCGTCACCGGGGTGATCGTTGAAGCGTTCCGGTGGCATGTAGGCGAGGGTGCCCATGACCTGGCTGGATTTGGTGGTGGCGGCCATGAAGCGGGCGATGCCGAAGTCGAGGACCTTGATCTCGTTGCCGTTGGTGAGCATGAGGTTGCCGGGTTTGAGGTCCCGGTGGACGACATCGGCGGCGTGGGCGGCGGCCAGGGCCGCGGCGGTTTGGGCGGCCAAGTCCACCGCGCGGCGGATGGGCAGGGGACCGTCTCGTCGCAGGAGTGCGGCGAGGTCGTGTCCGGTGATGTACTCCATGACGAGGTAGAGGGTTCCGTCGAGGGGGTCTTCGCCCATGTCGAAGACGGTGACCACGCCTCGGTGGTTGAGGCGGCCGGCGGTGCGTGCTTCGCGGAAGAAGAGCTCGGCGCTGCCACTTTCGCCTTGCTGGTGGAGGAGGAGTTTGACCGCGACGCGGCGTCCGATGACACGGTCGCGGCCTTCCCAGACCTCGCCCATGCCGCCCCGGCCCACGAGCGACGCCAGTTCGTACCGGCCCGCGAGTACCCGATCAGCCACGCTGCCCCCGTCCCCTCGTCCGTCGCTCGCACTCCAGGACCCCCTGGGCCCACCATTGAACCGCAAGCCGCTCGCCGTTCTCCTACCGCAGCCGATACGCCGCCGGCACCGACGGGCGAACACCCGCAGCCGCCCGCTCAGGACCGGCGGCGAACCGCGCCACGGGCCGTTCCCCGGGACCGCGACGAGGACGGACAGACGGTACGACTACCGTCTGCGGACGATGAGTATGTGGTGAGCCATCTCCCGCCGCGTTGTCGGTGACAGCATTCACACTTGCCGCCATGACTCACGACCGGAACACCGACGCCGTTGACTACAGGCAACTCCTGCGGGAGCTCTGGATAGATGAGGCCGCATGCGTCACTGCGGTGACCAGCGGGGACGAAGACGCGGTCATCCGGTGCTTCGGCGGTGACCCCGATGGTGCTTGCGAGTACAGCCCGCTCGATGAGGACTTCTTCGATCGGCACCTGGACGAGGACCGGCAACTGATCGCGCTCGCCCGAACCGGTCCGGCGGTGGTCGTCATGGAGATCGACGGCTTCGAGGGAGCCCGGGAGGAGGTGCTGCGCCCGCTTACCCGTCTCGGCCGGGCCGCCAGCGCCTACTGGGGCGAGGACGCGATGACCCAGCTGAGCCTGGCCGAAGACGGGCGGGTGCTCTCGCAGTTCGAGATGTTGTTTCCCGAGAACCGCCAGGGCGCTCGGCCCGAAGCCTGGACCCCCTTCCTCCACGGCCTCACGTTCGGCACCGACGGCGACTACCGCGATGCCGGGCTCCGCGCGATCGTCCGCGCCACCGGTGCCCATCTGGACCTCGACCTGGTCGGCCGGGCATTCCGGATCGTGGAGATCAAGCCCGTCGGGGCCGCTGTAATCCCTCAAGGGCTGGAGGACTCACCACTGCTGACTGAACAGCCCTACGCCCATTACCTCGCCGACCTCGGCCCCCACCTCCTTCCCGAGATGCGGCACCACGCCTTCGGCCTTGCCCTCCAGCACACCGAGCTCGCCGAGGACGCTTTGGCCCTGGCAGCCGTCGGTGCCTTCCTCCACGCGTCGAACTCCGAGACGGACCGGTCGCGGCTCCGGAAGGATGTCGCCACTGCCAAGGCCATGGCCATGGCCCAGCGGGAGCGCCCGCTCAATCCCGCAAGGGCCGCGTCCGTTCTCGCGAACCGCCGGACAGAGCTGTGGACCCTCCTGGACTATCTGCTCTCCAACCCAACCCATGTTCCCGCCGCGGTGCTCCACCTACAGAAGGTGATGACGGGCGAAGGTGACCTCGTGGACCGATACTGGCTGCTCAACGCACTGCACGAAGCCGCCGAACGTCAAAGGCTTGCGGGAAGCTGATTCCCGCGCCGTGCCGCTGACATTCCCCCCGGCGCGGTTTCGGTACAGCGGCGACGTACAGCAACCACAGCACCCGCCGCCGTCCGACGCAGCCTCTCCTCTGCCTCGCGGCGGCCGGTATGACAGGGCGAGGAACCGCGGTCGATCAGGGCCCCGATGAGCCCTGCCGAGGTCCCGGTGGACCAGGTGGGCCGCGCCGTGGAACGCCGCAAGGCGCGCCTCCCCAAGAAGCGGAGCGCGGAGCGCGTGGCGCTACGTCTGGAACGCCGGGAACCAGCTGACCGAGGCCACGACGCGCGGGCGGCGTGGTACGCAGCACGGGACTGTCCGACGCGCCGACCGTGCAATGCCCAGGAGGAGGCCGCCGGTGACCACCATCATCTCGCTCCGGAAGGAACGGACCCTGCCCATCAGGGACGGTCTATCGACACCACCCGCCGACTCGCCCCGTCCGGGCCATCACCCCACTCACCGGCAATGACGCCTTCCGGCTCTTCCCCGACGACCCGTAGCCGCGTTCGCAGCGCGTGCCAGCTGCGTGCCGGAACGGTCGGGGAACCACGGTCGACGGCGGGCGCCGTGGAACTCGCTGAGCGCCGGGCGAAGGGACGGGCATGCAGGTCAAGTCAAGCCGCGGGACCGGATGTTCGCACACCGTGAGTCCCCAGCTCAGGGCGCGAGCTCGATTCTCGTCGCCCGCTCTCGTTGCCAAGGCCCAGGTCAGGGGCTCTATCCCCCAGCCTGGACCGTTGCGTTGCTCAGGCGTCAGGTGGCGGTGTCGGTGATGGCCGGCCGCCCGTCCCGCCTGCTTACGGAAGATGGTCAGCAGCACGGTCCGGCGGTTCGGGGCGAGCCAATACGGGACATGAAGCGCGTCGCCGTGCGAGTGGCCGATGTCGTCGGCAGGCGTGCTCGACTGGCGGGAGCACCTGGTCGGACGTGTCACCGGTGTCCGGCGCCGCCGACGCGTTAGTCATGTCCCGGTGCCGCGGCGGCCTCGGACCGGGCTCCGCTTCACCGTGCTTTCCTGGTCGACCGTGTGAAGACCAGGTTGACCAGGACGATCCCCAGCCACATGGCGAACACGGAATCCGCGTCGGTGCCGCCCGCGCCGGCCGTCAGCCAGATCGAGCCGCCGACCCCGAAGAGCAGGGAGAAGACCGGCACCGCCACGTGCGAGTTGTCGGGCTGCTGCCCCTGCTGCCCCCGTTCCTTCTGCGGAGCCCTACCGGCCCCCTGCTGGGCCAGCCGGGTGTCCACCCGCTGGTCGATCGCTTCGGTGGCGCTGGCGACGAAGGACTCCAGCACGGCGCGCTCGTACTCCGGGCCCAGCTCCTTGCGGGCCGCGTACGCCACGGAGGCTTCGTCATAGAGGTCGGGAGCTACCATGGCTCGCGCACCGTCCTTCCCGGTTACCGAGGAAGAGGTGTACGACGTACACCTCTCATGGGGGCAACGTAGGTGGACGCTGTACACCTGTCAAGAGGGTGGCCGGCTCCGGGTCTGGCCCGTACGAGAGGGGATGGTGGAGATCACCAGGCAGGCCGACGCCGTCCGGCAGTCTCGCGCACCCTTGAACAAGGAGCGGGTTCTGGACGCCGCCGTCGCTCTGGCCGACGAGGGCGGGACCGACGCGCTCAGCATGCGGAAGATCGCGCAGGTGCTCGGCGTCGTGCCCATGGCGCTGTACAAGCACGTGGCCAACAAGAACGAGCTGCTGGACGGCATGATCGACGTCCTCGTCGGCGAGATCGACCCACCGGCCACCGACGCCCACTGGAAGACCGTCATCCGCCTGCGGGTGCTGTCGGCGCGCCGCATGCTGCTGCGCCACCCGTGGGCGTCCGGGGTCATCGAGTCACGGATCAAGGCGCGGGCCAACCCGACCCCCGCGGTGATGGAGTATCTGGACTCGATGATCGGGATCTTCCGGGCCGGAGGATTCTCGATCGACCTGGTCCACCACGCGATGCACGTCATGGGCAGCCGCATGCTGGGCTTCTCCCAGGAGCTGTTCGAGGACACCCCTGACCGCGAGCCGGATCCGGATCCGGACGCGATGCCGCCCGAGGAGATGGCCGCGCGCTACCCGCACATCACCGAACTGGCCATGGCGGTCGCCCACGACCAGGAGTCCGTCGTCGGCTCGGGCTGCGACGACCAGTTCGAGTTCGAGTTCGCTCTGGACCTGACGCTGGACGGCCTTGAGCGGCTCCTGGGGACGACCTGACCTCCCGGTGAAGGGCCCGGCAGCACTCCCCTGAGGTCTTCCGTCGCCGTCGCCCTCGCCGCCGTCGCCCGGAACCCGCTCCTTCTGCCCTCCTCGGGCACGGTGCGCGGCGCCGCACTGCCTGGTCATCCGCGTTGAACTCCGCCCGCGCGGTGCGGGCCGGAGGAGACCATCGTCACCCATCACCCCAAGCGCGCCCGGCGGCGAAGAAATGCGCCAATGACCCGCCGCACGCCACTGCCGCACCGGGAGAGGCGGTGACCATCTCCCCGAGCACACGAGACCGTCAGGGACATACCGCTTCATGTATGGCTTTGACGGTCAGCGTCGCCAACGACAAGAGCGCCCCTTCGCTTCCAGGAGTTATGGTTGCGGTACCATAACCCTATGACCTTGAAGAAGACGACCGTCATGGTCGACGAGGAGGATCTCGCGCTGATCAAGGAAGCCGCCGCGCGCGAGGGCCGGCCCGAGTCGGAGTACTTCCGGGAGGCCTTCCACATCGCGGCCCTGCGCACCCGGCGCTGGGACGACGACTGGGACATCCCCCGCCTGGACTTCGGCGGCCCGGTCACCGCCGAGGACATCGACCGAGCGGTCTCGGACGGCGTGGCGGACGCCGAATGATCGTCGTCGGCGACACCTCCGGTCTGGTCGCCGCACTCAACACCTCAGATCCCGAGCACAAGTCGGCCCGCACCGCCATGCTCCAAGCCGCCCTCACCGTGGTCTCACCCCTGGTGATCCTGGAGATCGAGCACATCACCACGCGCAACGTCGACCGTCAGGCGGCCCACGCGGTGAACGACTGGCTCCTCGCACAGGAACACACCGGTCGCGTGGCCGTTCCCGAGCTGTCCGCTGTCACCCTGCGCAAGGCCCGCCAGGTCCAGAACCGCTACGCGGACCTGCGGCTCGACCTGACCGACGCGGTGAACGTCGTCCTTGCCGAGGCATACGACACCGAGACCATCCTGACCCTCGACCGCCGGGACTTCGGAGCCATCACCCCACTCACCGGCAACCACGCCTTCCGGCTGCTGCCCGACGACCTGTAGCCGCCCGGAGCCTCCGTGCCGGACGCGTGCTGTTGTGCCTGCAACGCTCGGACCGCACGTGAGCGTCTATCCCGGCCGCGACCTCCTGCTGACGCCGGCGGTCGGAGTGCTGGTGGATCATGGCCGCCTTCTCGGGGGACCGCCCAGGCCGAGATGGGCAGGGCGAAGAGGAGCGTGCCGCTGTGCGCCAGCAGGGGCGGAGCGGACCGGTCAGCCGGGATTCGGTCCGGCCGCCGGGGGCGGGGCCAGCGGCAGGACGTACTCCTCGCCAGCTTCGCGAGGTGGAGCGGGAGGGGGCGTGAGAGCGGGTGGTATTCGTCGTGGAAGCGCAGCTGATGGGCCGCCGCCGCGACGACGGCCGGCTGGTCCGGCGCAACGTCGGTGCGTCCGGCCCCCGTCAGGGCCGTCTCGGACAGGCAGCCGAGGACGGTGAGTTCGAGGGCCTGCGGATTCCAGGCCGTGGCCTTGGGACCGTGGGGCCACCTCTTGTCGGGCACGAGTTTGCGAAGGTCGCGGCGCACCGTGCCGACGGAGGGAGGTTTGCCGACAGTGCTGTGGAAGACGCGGTTGTCGGGGCCGGCGTCCCGTGCCACCCAGAGGCCAGCGGAAACGCCCGGCGTCTCGTCCCCGGTCTCCCCCGGGGCGTACCGCTGAGTGGTCTCACCGCGGTTGTCGCTGTCCCGGAGCAGCACCATCCGCGGGTCGGCCCCGTGGGAGGCGATCCGGACGGCCGGCTCCCTGGAGAAGGTGAGCCATCGACCAGAAGGAACGCCCTGCATGGCGTGTTTGTAGGCCGAGGTCTGGACCGCCGGGCAGGCGCTTGCCCCTCATAGCCGCCCTCTTTCGCCCTTCACGGCCGACGAATACCCTCACAACAAGGAGAAGTTGAGCAGAACAGGGGGGTTTCGTCATGGATGCGATGGAAGAGCGGCTGGAGGGGTCCGCTGGTCCGGGCCCGTACCGGCCATCCGACGCGGGAGCACCAGAGGAGGAGGAGTTCTTCGATGACGTGGACATCGACGAGGACGTCTCCCTGAGCGAGAACGATTCCGGCAGCGACTCGGATGGCGCCCCGTGGATCTACTCCACGAGCGAGCACGTGGCGGTCGGCAGGCGTTCCCAGAACCAGGAGCTCTACGCGGTGGAGTCCGTCATCGCCAACGCGAACAAGGAGCTCGAATCCTCGGGCGCGGCCGTGCGGCTCAGGCCGGCGGACGGGGAGGTGCCCGGCGAGCTGTTACGTCGCGGACTCCGGAAGTGGAAGCCGGTGATCGTGGCAGGGGTCCAGGAGCGCGGCGGCGAGGACATGCTGCGCGTGGACCAGTGCATCGAGGTCGCCCGCGTCGTCACGGGCAAATCGCTGGACAAGGTGCTGCTCGCCCCGGAAAAGGGCGAGACGGAACGCGTCGAACACGCGCAGACACCGAACGACGTCATCGGCCTGACCTCCTACCCCCGCCTGGTCACCCAACCGGGCATGACGCCCGGCCAACTCGCCCGCCGCCTCCCCAACTACGACGGGTACCTGCTGTTCAGCTGGCGGGAGGTCGACATCGACATCGACATCGACGAGAAGCACGGCGGGGAACTCCTTCCGGCTCTGGTGGCGGCCCGCAAGGAACTCACCGGCGCCGGCATGCCGCTGGAGCACGCCAGGACGCTGCTGCGGGAGATGAGGGACCGGCGACTCGAAACGTACCCGGCCCTGCAACAGCTCCTGGTCGACCGGCTGAAGGAATCCGGGGTGTTCGACCAGGAGCCGTCGAAGGCCACCGGGGAGAGCATCGCGACCATCGCGAAGAACATGGCCAATCTCGCCAAGTCGCGCCACCTGCCGTACGACCGGCCCGATCCGGAACGGGACGCCAGGCTGGGCATCAACGAGTCCGCCGACGCGCGGGTCGGCGAAGCGCTGGCGATCTACTCCACGCGGGGCCGGTCGAGGGCCGAGCAGGAGGCGGACCAGCAGTCGGGCGCCAAGCCGCCGTGGTCGTACCACTTCGCGGGGGTCGTGCTCAAGGACGGCGAGGACGTGGTCACCCTGGAGAACTACAACCGCCGCGGGAAGCCGGACGCGAACAGGAGGTGGTACTTCGCCCTGTACGGTCCTGGGCGCACGTTCCACCAGGCACACCGCGAGACGGTCACCGGAGCGCTCACCCTCGCCATGAGGTGAGCCGCCGGTCCGTCGGTGAGGGGTCCCGATGGGGTGACGAGCCCTGCCACCTCCGACGATGACCGAGGTCGCCCGGAACGTACGAGCCCGGGTCTCCTCTCTCCGACCCGCGGGGCGGAGTAGCTGCCGCTTCCCTGGGACCTGACGGAAGGCCAGTTGGCCTGGCCCGGTGGAACGATCCGAGGGCCGGGGGTGGGCTTGAGTTGTGCGGCTGGCTACGCTCGGGGCCTCGGGCGCCGGCCGTAGCGGCGTCGCGTTGCCCGTCGCATCGCCGTCTTCATGGAGAAGAGCCTTGACCGACCACGCCTCCCCCGCGCCCGCCGCGATATCCGCGTGGCCACCCGAGTCCGTGCCCGAGGTGGAGCTACTGCGGCAGTTCGACGAGAGCGGACCGCGAGAGTTCTTCGCGTGGGGCTTCGAGCTCGTCGAGTACGAGGACCGGGTCGGCGAGGGTTACTCCGACGATCCCGAGTTCGCTCACTCCTTCCTCGCCTTCGCCATGAACTCCACCGGCTCCAGGCTCGCGCTCTGGCGAATCGACGACCGTTCGGACCCGGCCACCCTGCCGGTCGTCGCGTTCGGGGACGAGGGCGGCATCGGCCTCGTCGCCCGCAGCCTTCGTGAGCTGTTCCAGCTTCTCGCCTGCGACATGGAGCTCTGGGTCTACCTGGGTGGCCTCGATTTCGTCCGCTGGGACGAGGACGCCACGTCGAGCCCGCGCCACGAAGAGTATGTGGCCTGGTTGAAGAGCCAGTTCGGCCTTGACCCGGTGGCTGATCCGAACGCGGTCGTCGGCGCGACTGTCGAGGAGCTGGGGAAAGCGTTCGATGCCTGGATGCAGCGGTTCGGGGTGGAGAACTGACTCCCAAGCTCGGACCGCGAGTTCGGTTCTCGTCGCCCGCTCCACGATGAAGACCGGATCAGCGGCCGCACCCGCCTGGCCCAGCCGGCCACCGAACGCGGCTCCGCGGCTCAGCGGCTCAGCGCAAGCCAGGGGTGGAGTTGCCGAGCCAGTCCGTGCCGCGGCGGCGGGCTCGTCCGCGGGGGCCGCGTTGACCATGACCCGGGCGAGACGGTGGTGCCGTCGATGAGAATGTCAGGACGGCCCCCTTGCCGCCCGTGCTGGCGTACACCGTGGGAACGGCGGTCCCCGCCTCCCGGGCGATGTCGGCGACGGTCACGTTCGCGGACCCGTGGTCGACGAAAAGCCGTGTCGCCGCGTCGCCGCGTCGAGGATCGCCTGCAGGCATCACGCCCCACCGCTCGCCTTGCTCCGGCTCTCCGGTGAGCCGGGGCCGACAGCTCTACCGAAGGACGACCCGTGAGCGATCTCCCCTCCTTGTCCGCCAACCCGGACCATCCCGACCGCCAGTACGTGCTCGGTCAGGAACTGCGGGTCTCCATTCTCACCTCGGCGGAGGAGACCGACGGCCGTCACGACGTGGTGGACTCCTTCATGCCCGCCGGCGCGGCCACACCGTTGCACGCCCACACCAGGTACGAGGAGCGGCTCTGGGTCTCCTCCGGGTCGTTGACCGTGTGGGCAGGGGACCGGAAGGTGACGTTGCGCTCGGGAGACTTCTACACCATCCCCCTGCGCGTGCCTCACGCGATAGCAGCCGGTCCGGACGGCGCCCGCGCCCTCAACATCTCCTCGCCCGCCGGATTCGCCGAGCTCATCGCGCGCGCCGGGACCCCGCTCCGGCTGGCCACCGCGACCACCGCACTCGACGTGGAGCTGTTCAACGCGCTCGCCGAGGAGATGGGCGACATCCTTCTCGGCCCGCCCGGAGCCACACCCGCCGACCTCCGCTCGGAGCCCCCGACGCGCACCTGAACCGCTGCGCGGCCCTGCGGCTTGGCTGCGAGCGTGGCTTGGGGGCTCCTGGCAACTGACCGCTGGGCAGGGCCGGGTATCGACGCGGGGGTGGGGCGGGTCAGCGGTCCGCCAGTTCCTCGACGATCGGAGCGAACGTCTCCATGTCGTTGAGGAGGAAGGAACTGATGCCGAGGCGTTCGCGCAGGGCGATGAACTTCCGCGTCAGTTCCTTGATCGAGCCGATGAACACGTGCGGGGACTCCATGATCTCCTCGACCGTGAGCTCCACGCCGGTGCGCTCGCGGAGCTCATCGGCTCGTCTGCGAGCCTCGCCCTTGGCATCGTTGGTGAGGACCATCGGGCCGCCGGTCGGATAGCTGTTCAGCTCGATCCCGAGGAAGCGGTCACCGGCCGCCTCGCGGATCCAGCCGATCTTCTCTTCGGTGGCCGCGAACGTGATGCTCGGTGCGTCGAGTGTCGGCACGCCCTTCCCGTCCTTCCCGAGCCGGGGTGCCAGGCCGATGATCTGCGCCTCCTTGGCGGCCAGCGTCAGCAGGCGCTTCCCTCCGCCGCCGATGAAGATCGGCGGGTGCGGGCGCTGGACCGGCTTCGGCTGCGCGTCGTAGTCGGTGATCGTGTAGTGCTCGCCGTCGAAGGAGAACTTCCCGTCGCCGAAGCAGCCCTTGAAGACCCGGATCGCTTCGGTGAGTTGGGAGACCCGTGTGCCGACGGGCTCGAAGGGAATGCCGATCGCGTCGTGCTCGGGCTTGTTCCAGCCGGCGCCGAGGCCGACCTCCAGGCGTCCGCCGGAGAGTCGGTCGAGCGTCGCGAGCTCCTGGGCCAGGACCGCGGGGTGCCGGAGGTTGTTGTTGAACACGAAGGTGCCGACGCGAAGCTTCTCGGTCGCCGCGGCCGCGGCGGTGAGGAACGGGATCGGCGCGTGCTGGGCCACGAGATGGTCCGGGGCCATCAGGGCGTCGTAGCCGATCGACTCCGCGCGACGCGCGAAGGCGGCCAGGCCGGGCAGGTCGTGCAGCTCGCCGACCGCGGCGAGGAAGCGAAACGGACGCATCGCGTCATCGTGCCCAAGATGTGCGACGAACACCAGGAGAAGGGGTTTGGCGCCGAGACATGTGACGGCCAGTGGCGTCCGCGGTGACGAGAGCCATGGTCCGTCAGCCCATGTCCGTGCCCGACGCCTGCCCGCAAGGTCGGTCGCCCGCGGTCAACGGGGGCCAGGCGCCACAGCCAGCCGGAGTGGCAGTCCCGTCTTGTTGGCGGTTTCCCCTCGGTGGCGTTCGTGCATATGTACCCGTGGAGGTCTGGGCGCGGCCCGGCTTACAGTTTCACGCTGTCCGCCGGCTCGTAGGGCGGGCGCGGGTGGTTCGTTCGTGGTTGGTTCGGCATCGAGGGAGGCCGCTCATGGCCAGTGTGTTTCAGGAGCGCAAGCTTGAGGGGATGTTCGCCGCGTTCGACGCGGACGGCGACGGCTCCTTACGCGAGGAGGACTTCAGGGCGCTCGTGGCCCGTTGGAGTCGGCTGCCGGGGGTGGGCCCCGGGACGGAGCTGCGGGCGCGGGTAGAGTCACTGCTGATGGGGTGGTGGGCGGCGCTGCTGGACGCCGGGGACGCCGACGGGGACGGGGCGGTCGACCTGGGCGAAGTGCTGCTGCTCGTCGACCGGTTGCCCGCCATGATCGCGGACGTGACCGCGACCGCCGACACGATCTTCGACGCCGTGGACGCCGATGGCGACGGCCACATCTCCTCGGAAGAACATCGCAGGCTCGTCGAGACCTGGAACGGCCAGCCCGTGGACCTGACGGGCGTGTTCGAGCTGCTCGACGCGAACGGTGACGGCCTCCTGAGCCGCGAGGAGTTCGCGCTGCTGTGGCGCCAGTTCTGGATCAGCGACGACCCGGCGGAACCGGGCAACTGGCTCTGCGGCCGGTTCTCCGTCTAGTTCAGGGGTCATGACCGCACCGGGAAACGGACCGCCGGACCACCGGACCGCCGGACCGCCGGACCGCCGGACCAGCGCCTGACGCGGCCGGCTCCCGGGACGCCCGGCCCGCTCCGCGCTCGCGAGCAGGGTCGGCCGCATGTCCCTCGCTCCGCGATGGAACAACTGAGCGGCGGCCGGGGCATGTGCGGCCGCCGTGCGGCCCGGCGCCGGTGGCCTACCAGTGGTCGTTCACGGTGGTTTCGGCGAGTACCTCGCCGTTCGTGTCGTAGGCGATGACCCGGAAGGCGAAGGTGAACTCCGGGTGGCGGCCGGCGTCGAGGTAGTAGACGCCCCAGCCCGTCTCCCCCGCGAGCGTGACCACCGTGGCCGGGTAGGTGACGTCCTGGCCTTCGGGCGCGATCTCGATCCGCGACGGCGTCGCGTCCAGCCGCCAGGCGCCCTCGACCAGCACGACCGCGCCTGCGTCCTCGCTGTAGCCGGAACTGATGCTGCCGGGACGGATGTTGCTGCCGGGGTAGCCCTTGGCGGCCTCGATGTCCTCGGCGAACGACGCGGGCGAGGTGACCACATAGTTCTCGTCGCCCTCGGGCAGCAGCCCGAGCACGGTCTCGTCGTTGATCGGCACCGGTTCATAGGGCCGCGCCTCGACCGGCGCGCCGCTGTCGTCGCCGTGGGGCGACGGCGCCTCGCGCGTGGCCGCGGGCGGCGCGGGGTCGTCGGGCCCGCCGGTGCCGGCGGATCCCGCGCCGGTCGGCAACCACGCCAGGCAGGCCGCCAGCACCGCCGCCAGCACGCCCGCCGTTCCCGCGACCGCCGTCGCCAGCCGGCGGCGGGCACGGAGCGCGCGGCCCCGGCGGATCATCTCCTCCACCGGCGCCGACCCGACCACCAGCGTCCCCGCCGCCCGGCGCAGTTCCTCAACGAATTCCGGCCCGTTCTCCCGTTCCGGCACGGGTCGTCACCTCCTGTCCTCTCTCCGGCGCGCGCAGGCCCCTGACCGCCGGGTCGGCGCGCAGTTTCTCCAGGCCGCGCGCCGCCCGGCTGCGCACCGTTCCCACTCGGGTGCCGAGCAGCGCGGCGACCTCGGTCTCGGTGCGGTCCTCGACGTAACGCAGCACGACGGCGGCGCGCTGCCGCGGCGGGAGCCGTTGCAGCGCGCCCGTTAACACGTCCCGGTCGAGGACGTGGTCGGCCCGGTCCCGGACGCTCTGTTCCGGGAACCGGGTCGTCAGCCACTCGGGCACCCGCAGCCCACGGACCCGGTCGCGATGGGCGTTGATCATGATCCGCCACACATAGGCGTCAGGATCGGTCGCCCGGGTCACGCGGGCCCAGGCCGCGTACGCCTTGACCAGCGCCGACTGGACGAGGTCCTCCGCGTCGTGGTGGTGGCCGGTCAGCAAATACGCGGTTCGCAGCAGCCGGGGCCACCGGCTGACCGCGTAGGTCCTGAAGTCGGCGTCGCGGGATGAGGGTGCACGAGTCATCTGGGTCGTCGGATGCCGTGTCAGGAGTCCAGGGAGACCTCGAACTCGCTGAACACCTCGCCGTCCGTGCCGGTCGCGGTGATCGTGTACGTGTCGACGCCGTCGATCTCCCACTCGGCGGGGTCGAAGTAGAAGGTGCCCCAGCCGTCCTCGTTCTTCAGCGCCACCGGCTGCGCCCCGTAGCCCCAGTCCTGGCCCTCAGGCGTGACCGCGATGAACGGCAGCCCCTCATCCAGCCGCCAGACGCCCTCGATCAGGACGATCTCGCCGTCCTCGCCGTGGATGCCCGCGCCGACGCTGTTGGGGCGGATGTTGCTGCCGGGGTAGCCCTTGGCGGCCTCGATGTCCTCGTCGAAGAACGCGGGCGAGGTGACCACGTAGTTCTGGTTGCCCTCGGGCAGCAGCCCCATCACGAAGTCGTCGTTGATCACCACTCGCTGGTAGGGCCGCACCTCGATCAGGTCCATCCCGCCGGCCTGGGCTCCCTGCGGGAAGAGCAGCACCATCGCGGCGGCGCCGGCGGCGCCGGTGAGCAGGGCGCGCTTCAGGGTCAACTGTCCGGTCATGAACTCTCCAGGGGTTGGTCGTGGGTCGGTCATGAGTCAGACGTCGGTCACCGGCCGAATCTATCCGCGCTCTGTCCGCCCTCCGTCCGCCGTTCCGTCAGCGCGTCGGACCCGGTGTTGGCCGCGGCGTCCCGGGTCCCCTCCCGGGCTCGGTGGGTCATGCTGGGCGGGCACAGGCGTGGGAGAGGGCAGAGGAGGGCCGTGACATGGCGGCGGGACGCACGGCGGAGGGCGCGGCGCGGCTGCTGGGCCGGGCCGCGCGCCGGCGGGCCGACGGCTCCCGGGGTCCGCGGGCCCGGCGGGCGTGGCGGCGGCTCGTCCAGGCGTGTGGCGCGGGCGATCTCGTCGCGCAGGACGCGGTGCGCGCGGGCGCCGGGCTGCCGGAGGCGGATGTCCTCGACCTGCTGGCGGCGGCCCCCGTGGAGCCCGCCGACCGGGCGGCGTATCTGGCCCTCATCGGGCAGCGGGGCCAGCGCCGGGCCCTGGATCCGGACGGCTCGTTGCTCGCGCTCGCCTACCGCGCCGCGCGGCCGGAGGTGCGCGAGCGGCTGCGCGGGCTAATGGCGGCCGAGGGTGACGTCGACGTCATCAGGGTCGTCGTCACCGGCGATCGGCGCGACCGTCTCGCCGAGTTGCCCCGGGACGAACTCGACCATCTCACCCGGCACTTCGCCGAGGGGCGCCGCTGGGAGGAGCTGCGCGGGCTCGCCCGCGACCTCCCCCTGGCGCAGGCCGCGGCGGTCGCTCGTCTCCTGCCCGCGCACGAGCGCCCGGAGGGCTCGGCCCCCGTGCTCGCGGCACTGGCCGCGTACTCCGCGGAGCGGCTCGCGGCCACCGTGGAGCGGCTCCCCCGCGACCATCTGATCACCCACGAGATACGCAGCACGGCCCGTGCACGGGCCTCCTTCTCCCCTGACTTCTCCGAACTGGCCGTGTGCCACGTGGGACGGGTGCCGGGCCGCCGAGCGGCGGCGCCCCGGATCCACGTGGACACGCTCCGGCTCGGCACGGGGGAGGCCACGCATCGTTTCAGCGGCAAACGGCACTACCGGTACGGCGACGAGGAGTCGGTACTCCACCTCGGCGAGGAGATCCTGATCAGGCAGGGCTACTCCGCCACGGAGCACGCGCTCATCACGCGCGTCGTGCCGGATGTCCACGCCATCGGCGCCCCGGACCGGTTCTCCGCCCTGCGGAGGGCGGGCCACGGCGCGGTGGTGATCGTTCGCGGCCGGCCTGCCTTCATCGACCCGGGGGCACGGGACATGAGGCGCGGGCCGGATCTCGCTGTGGGTTCCGGCCCGGAACGGGAGGACCACTCCGCGGTCGCGACGCTCCCCGCCGCTCAACTGATCGCGGTCGCCGGGGACAACGGGCTTCGCGTGCTGAACGAGCGCGGAGAGGTGGTTCATGAACTGGCCACGGTGATTCCCGAGGGCGCGCTGCCGCTCTCACGCGACGCGTACGGTGGCCTCCGGTCGGCGCTGACCTTTCTCTCACCGCGTTCGCTGGCCCGGCACCTGTTCTGGCGGGATGGCACGGACGTCAGGCAGCGCACCGAGATCTGGGAGCTTCCCGCCGGTGGTGCCCCGCGCCGCGTGGCCGAGCACCACGGGCCGATCCGGGAACGCTGGCCCCTGGAGACGTGGCGTGGGCCGGCGCTCGATGACCGTTTCGCCCGGAGGCTGCTCACCTCCGACCTCCAGTACGACGTGCTCGCCCCCGACATCCCCGGTCTGCAACGGCCCTTCTCGCCGGTCGCGGGATCACCGGAGAGCGGACGTGCGGTGGCGATGGCGCCCTGGGGGGACATGGTCGCCGTCCAGCGGCACGGTGAGCCGGTCGTCGAGGTGCACAGCGCCCATCTGCCGGTCGCCCGCGCGTTGTTGGAGCGGCCGATGGTGCGCGGCGGGCCGGGGGACGTGCGACGGGTGGACGAGCTGCGGCGCGCCGTGGCCGATCCCGCGGTGCGACAGCCGCTCGATCTGCTGGCGACATGCCTCGCCGAGCGCTTCGGCGCCGACATCGCACTCGCCCCGCCTTCCGCGTTCCCGTCGGACCCCACCGGCATCGCCCTCGGCCACGACCACGACCACGGCCGGAACGGGGTGGGGTGAGGTCCATGCGCTCGCGGCGCGTCACGCCGCTGCTGCGGCAGCGGGCCGTGGACACCGTGCTGCGCGAGGCGGCGTCCGGCTCGCGCGCGAACGGTGCCCGGGGCTGGTGGGCGCGGTGGGCGTGGCGGCGGGTGGTGCTGGCGTGCGCGGCGGGGGATCCGGCCGCGCAGGACGCGGTGCGCGGGGTGGCCGCGGAGCTGGTGGAGGCCGACGTGCGGGACCTGCTGGCCGCCGCACCGCGGCGGCCCGCCGAGCGGGCCGCGTACCTCACCCTGATCGGCCAGCGGGCCCAACGCCGGGCCCTCGACCCGGACGGCACGCTGCTGGCCGTGGCCTACCGCGCGGCCGATTCGGAGACGCGCGGGCGGCTGCGGGCGGCGATGGCGGCCGAGGGCGACCCCGACGTGGCCCGGGTGGTGGTCGTCGGCGAGGCGCGGGATCGGATCGCCGGGCTGTCGTACGACGAGCTCGACCATCTGGCGCACCAGCTGGCCGAGCACCGGCGCTGGGCCGAACTGCGGCGTCTGACCCGCGATCTGCCGCTGGCGAAGGCGGTGGCGGCGGCCAGCCTGCTGCCGCCGCGGGAGCGCTCGGCGAGCACGGGGGACGGCGCGGTCGACTTCCTCCCGACCGCCCTGTCCGCCCAGACCGACCTGTCCGCCCAGGCCGCGAGCCGGCTGCGGGCCACCGTCGGGCGGCTGCCACGCGAACGCCTGCTCACGCATCAGACGGGCGGCCACGCGCTGGTGGCGTCCTTCTCCCCCGACTCCTCCGAACTGGCCCTGAAGTGTGGGGTGCGGAAGAAGAGGTTCTACCGGGAGTTCTCCGATTACGCGGAGTTCGAGGTGGAGACGCTCACGATCGCCACGGGGGAGGCCACGCACCGCTTCGGCGAGCGGACCGCGGGAGGGTACGACGATGCGGTGCTGCACCTGGGCGACGAGATCCTCGTCAGGCTGACGACGGGTTCCGGCAGGTGCAGCGTCGTCCGGGTCGCGCCGGACCACCAGGTCCTCTGCGCCCCTTCCGACCTCTCGGGCATGCGGAGGTCGGGGAACGGCGCGGTGATGCTCTGCCGCCGGGGTCTCGCCCTCGCGGAGCCCGGCGCCGACCGGCTGCGGTATGTGCCGCTCCCCTGGTTCAGCGAGCGGAACGGGGGCCCGGGGCTTCGCGGGCTCGACGGGCCCACCCACACGCCGGCGACGCTTCCCGGGTCACGGCTCATCGCGTTCGAATTCCTGGGGCAGCTTTATGTGGTGGGCGATAACGGACAGGGGGTGCTGCACACCGCCCCGGTGAGGGACAGGTCCGTCGCCGTGACCGATCCTCTCGTGCTCTTCTTCCTCTCCCCTCACGCACTGGCGCTGAACTTCCCCGGCCCGTACCGCACTCGCCGCACCGAGGTATGGGAGTTCCCGCCCGGGGGCGGGCTGCGCCGCACCGCCGAGCACGTGGGCGAGATCCTGGACCGGTGGCCCGTCGAGGAGTGGCGGGGACGGTACATCGACGACGCGTTCGCCCGGCTGTTCCTCTTCCGCGGGCCCTATCAGGTCTCCCCGTGGTTCGGATGCCTCGACGACGACCTGCCCTGGCCCCAGGGGCCCGGTGGGACGAGTGCGCTCTCCCGCGTGCACGGAGTCCGGGGATTCCTGACGACGGCTCCCTGGGGCGATGCGGTCGCCGTCGCCACCCAGGAGGGCCTCGGCGCGCCGATCGCCTGCGAGGTGCACAGCCCCCACCTGCCCGCCGCCCGGGAGCAGTTGGAGCGTCCGATGCTGCACGCCACACCGGGCGACCTCCAACGCGTCCATGAACTGCGCACGCGAATCGGCGACCCGGCCGTGCGCGAGGCGCTGGACGTGCTGGCGGGGTGTCTCGGCGACCGCCTCGGCGGCGAGATCGCGCTCGGGAGCGGCGAGGTCCTCGCCCCGTACTCCGACACCGACCTCGCGCTCGGCCGGGACCCGGAGGGATGAGGGACCCGGACGGGCGCCAACTGGGCTGCGGTGAGGGCGAGTTCGTCCGGGTTCAGCACCGCGCGGACGGCGGTGACGCTGCCGTCCGCGCCGAGCTCGGGCACGATGACGACGGTGAGCCGGCCCGCCTCCCGCATCGGGATCGCCGGTTCCTCGTTGACCGTCGCGACGGCGCAACTCGCCGCCGCGGCGCGGTCGGTCGGTCGGTCGTGGCGAGCGTGGCCGGCGGCCGGGCGCCGCCATGGGCCCGCGCCCGGCTGAACGGCTGGCGGGCGTGGGCCTCTTCGATGCCGAGGATGCGGGCACCGCGCTCCACGTCGCCTCCGGAGGTGTACGCGGTCGGCGAGGCCGCCGTGGCCCTCCGCGCAGCACGCCACCCCCGCGCGCGCCGATCCTCGCCCAGCGGCATCCGGCCCTCACCGCCGTGGCACAGCCGAGGGCTGTCCTTCTCACGCGGTGCGAGAGGGCAGCGGCTCTCACGGCCGGGGCGTCCTCGTCATCCGAGGCTGCCGGGCTGGTAGGTGCCGGCGGGCTGCTTGATCATGACGTTCATGCGGTTGAAGGCGTTGATGATGGCGATGAGGGAGACCAGGGCGGCGAGTTGCCCCTCGTCGTAGTGCTTGGCGGCGTTCGCCCAGGTCTCGTCCGTGACCCCACCGGCCGCGTCGGCGATGCGGGTGCCCTGCTCCGTCAGGTCCAGAGCGGCGCGCTCGGCGTCGGTGAAGACCGTGGCCTCCCGCCAGGCCGCGACCAGGTTGAGGCGCACCGTGGTCTCCCCGGCGTGGGCGGCGTCCTTGCCGTGCATGTCGACGCAGAAGCCGCAGCCGTTGATCTGACTGGCACGAAGCAGCACCAGCTGCTGCGTCGCGGCCGGGAGCGCCGAGTCTGCGACCACCTTTCCCGCCGAGGTGAAGTGCTTGAGGATCTTGCCTACGTCCGGGTTGCCGAAAAGGTTCAAGCGAGCATCCATGGTGAGCGCCTCTCCCATTGCCGGTGGTTGCACACCTCGAACGGAACGGCTCGGCGAGATGTGACGGGAAACCAAATGTGATGTACGTCTCTTTCCGCGGAGCGGGCGCATGGACCGTGCGCGACGACGCTCGGAACCGGCCGCCGACGCGCCCTCGGGCCCGGCCCCGACGCGTGGAACCTTTCCCCGGTCGGCCCGAGGATCCGGGGAAGAACTATCCGGTTCCGTTCACCGCCGGTCCGGTCGTTTCGACGGTAGCTATAGCAATCAGCCCCCCACAAGGGCGTCTTGCGACGCGGGAAATACGGCGTGCGCGCCCCCGCGCCCCCGTGAGCGCTCGCCCCGCGGGCCGTCTCGCGATGTTCACCAGCGCGACTGTGGGAGAGATTCGCACGTCCACAGAAAACGCTGATCACGGAGAATCGGAGATGGCCTCGGTTTCGATCCCATCCGAGCACACGATCCCTAACGGCGCGCATAACCGATCGCCGGAGGGATTCCCTCCGCTTCTGGCCACATCAGCGGGCCCGGTCCACGCGAATAGTTGTTTGAGGGTTCAAGCATCAACGGTGGAGCGACCGGCGCGATCGTGATCGCGCGTCGGGGCGCGGGAAGAGGGACTTCTCGAAGGCCACCGGAGATCACGGCCATGGCGAATGCGCCGTCCGGAAAGCGAGAAAGGACATCGGCGTCCCGGGCCACCGCGGAAGCCGCGGCAGTCGGCGTCGGCGGGTCGACCGGCGCCCGACGGATCCCGGCGACCGCGCCGCCCGTTATCGGGAATGAGGAGATAGGGACGGAAGGTGGTCGGGGGATTCCCGCTCCACCGCGGCAACGCTCTGGCCCCCCATTCCCTCGGGGACCGGGCGCGCCTTTCGGCGAGCCCGCTTTCGCCCTACCGCACACCCGAGGCGCGACGTCCATGGTCACGGTCCCCCGCTATGCGGAACGCGATCCGAGGTTTCCTCGATCGCCGCCTCGGGGCACGCGCGGCTCTCGCGGTCGCTGAACCGCCATACGACGCCCCGGCCCATGCGAAGTGCTCATGGAAAACGGTGCCACGATTCCGCACCCGCGATCTCGGGGCCGACGGCGCGTCCCGCGCCGTGCGCCGATCGACGCTCGGACACCCGGTTTGTTCGGCCGACGGGAAACAAAATTTCCCTTAAGCCCTGCTAAACCCGGCATTCGCCATTCCGTCGAAGGGTATGCCTCCGGTCCCCGCGCCGGAAGCCCGGACGGTTCATCCGGAAGGGAATCGCGGAAGGGGCGCCCCCGATCCCTGCCCGCGAGAGGCAGGCCCTAGCCGATAACCCTTCCCGGAGAAGGCGCTCCCCTCCGGCCGGTCCACCGAATCGACGACGCCGTCGTCCGTCACCCGTGTCCCCGTCCCCGGGGAGGCGGATTCTCCGACGCGTCGTCGACTTCACCGTCGCCGTGCCGACCGGAGTCGCTCGGGCACGGCCGCCCTCCACTCCAGGAAAAGAAACGCCGCTCCGCGCGGATTCCCCGCCGGCCGGAATCCCGTCCGGCCGGGCGCGGGGCCGCCCTCGCGGCCCGCCGTGCGCGACCACAGCCCGGAAAGCGCGCCGCGCGAAAGGCCGCCGCCGGTCGAGCCCGATTACGGTGTCCGACCCGGCGGCGGCGGCTCGATCGACGCCCGCCGCGCATCGGTCGGGCCGCGCCGGTTCCCCGCGCCGATTCCCCCGGGAAACCGCGCCGGACAAGCGAGCGAGCGAGCGTCCTCTCCCGCATGGCACACGCCCTTGACGCGGGGAAAACGCGGAGGGCTCCCGCCCGCCCGGGAGGGCTTTTCCGGTGGCGACGCCCGCCGCGACGTGGCGTGATCTTTCCCCCCGCGCCGGCCCGGCTGACACATCACGGCCGTCCGTCAACGTCCGTAACTGAGCGGTCCATTCACATGAAAACTCCGCATACCGTCAGCGAGGGCGATGGGGTGAGGTCACGGAGACATACGCGTGCGGCACGCTCAGTGACGGATGTCGTGACCCTCTTGACGAGTGCTGTCGGTCTCGAAGATCGTGGACCAGCCTTCTACGCACAGCGAGCTTGCGGCGGTTGTACGATCCGATCACAGTCCCGCTAGCGTCCCGCGCATCCTCCCGCGCGTCAGGGGGCGGCGCACAGCACGAATCCTCGGTTGACCAGCCGAGGACAACACGCTGGAGGGGGAAATCTTGGTAAGAGCCGAGCTATGTCAAGCCGCATCGTGCCGCAGCGCACGGAACGGGAATGCGGGAGAGGGGCCAGGCAGAGCTGGTAACGGATGGTTCCTGTGCATGGTATGCCGGGACCGTCTCGTGAATGATCTCCTCAACTTACCCGCGCTGTACTCCGACTGCAACCGAGTCGCAGGTCCGGAATTAGTACGCGTGATACGGAAAGCCCCTCGAAAAAGCGCCACTACCGACTCGATGAACCCCGCGGCCGCCGAGATACGGTCGGCCATTCGAACCGTCCTGGCATCCTGGGCCGGCCTTGTCGCCGATGAACGCCGGATGCAGCCACCGGACCGAGACATCCCAGCGCTCTCTCGATTCCTCTGTCGCCACATTGAGTGGCTGACTCGCCATCCTGCCGCCGGCGATATGGTGGACGAGATTCGAGACCTCGCCCGAAGCGCACGGAACATCGCGTATCCCAACAGCGTCCGACGTGTGCACATCGGCTGCTGCCCCGACGGCGAATGCGATGGAGAGCTGTTCGCTCACATCCGCCCTCACGGTGACCCCCTTCCGTCCGAAATCATGTGCACGATCTCCCCCGCCCACACGTGGCCGGCCACTTGGTGGACTACGCTCGCCCGTCAGATACGAAGAAGGCAAGGAGAAAGTGCTTGAAACTGGAAGCCGCGACGGCGGGTCTGACAGCCGACGACATTGCCACCGTCTGGCGTATCCCTAAGGGCACTGTCTACCGTTACGCCCATCAGCACGGATGGCGCCGTTACACCCATGTCGGCCGCGCCTATTACCACCCGGACGATGTCACGACCACCCTCGACCAGTTAGCCAAAGAGGAGCGCTAGCCTTCATCGGCGTAATGACCCGCGGTATCGGCCCGATGGGACAACATCGGGTCGCCGCCGCCGGCACACCGTATGCGCGCCTCCCACGGGGTTGCCACCGAAGTGGCTCGGGACCGTGGCCGGTGCTCACCCCTCAGGTGGCGATGCCACCGGCCACGACCGTCTCCCCACCGGCCATCCCCGCGATATTCGCGGCCAATGCCGGAACCATCGCCCGCATTCTCCTACCGGCCGACCGGGCACCGGCTGCACCCACCTCCATGAGCCGACGCGAGGCCACCTCCCGTCGGCCCCCTCCGGCGACCGTCGCCGGGAGCCGGTCGCACCGCCTTCACACCCCATCACACGCCATCGACATACCTCCATCACCATCACCTCGATCCCCGACCGAAGGTGACGGGACGATATCCGGGGCCCTGAACACCGGGCGATAAAGCGCCCGGGAAGCACATCCTCCATCCCCGTCCCGCTTTCACGGTATCGACCGGACCGGGGCCACCGCATTGCCCGCCTCGCCCGGGGACACCGGTCATCGCCATCGCAACATCGCGACGTTCACCCGCCGTCCTGGCGCGCGCTGACGGTACTCGCGCGTTTCCTGCGGATAGGAGAGGAGAAGGCGGGCCTGAGCAGAGGGCCAAAGCGCCACGAACAGGCATTCGAATGTCTCCACTCCTTCCGGAGTTCTTCGGAGAGGGAGGGGATCTCCTTGTTCCCGTACGTGCGAGAAAAGGGAGGATAGGGCGGACGCCGTACCGGCTCAGGCGGCACGGCCGGCCTTGAGTGCCGCCGCGACCTCCACGACGCGGCGCCCCTGATGGTGGGCGGCCCTCAGGACCACCTCGCCGGGCGGCCCCTCGCCGGCCACGTGGGAGGTGCCGTAGGGGTTGCCCGTCTGGAACTGCACCGGGTCGGTGTAGCCGGGGGGCACGATGATGCCGCCCCAGTGGTAGAACGTGTTCGCCAGCGCCAGGATGGTGGACTCCTGCCCGCCGTGGGCCGTGCCCGAGGCGGTGAACGCCGAGTACACCTTGTCCGCGAGCCTGCCCTCCTGCCACAGGGGGCTGGTGGTGTCGATGAACGCCCTGAGCTGGCTGGACGGGTTGCCGAAGCGGGTGGGGCTGCCGAACAGCGTCGCATCGGCCCAGTCCAGGTCGTCGAGGCCGGCCTCGGCGATCTCGGCGGCGTCCTGGAGGTGCCGCGCCCAGGCCGGATTGGAGTCGACCGCCTCCGGCGGCGCCGTCTCGGCGACCCTGCGCAGCCGCACGCGCGCGCCGGCCTTCTCCGCGCCCTCGGCGACGGCCTGCGCCAGGGCGTGAACGGTACCGGTGGAGCTGTAGTAGATGATGGCGACGTTCACGGGTTCCATGATCTGTTTCCCTCCTTCGCCGGGTGGGGAGAGGACGCCGTGCCGCGTCAGAAGGAGTGGGGGCCGAAGCGGCCCCACGCCACGAAGCCGGGCACGGCGACCAGGACCGCGCTCACCACGATCCCCATCGCCTCCTTGCGGCGGCAGTGCACGACCACCGCCCCCGCCATCAGCAACACCAGGCCGGAGGCGGCCAGCGGCACCAGCACCGGCGCGATGTCGAACGTGGCGGGCAGGATCAGGCCGACCGCGGCCAGCATTTCGAGGACACCGATGGCCTTGATGGCACCGGCGCCGAAGTCCTCAACCCAGTCGAAGCCCGAGGCGGCCAGCTTCTCCTTGGACCGTGCCACCTTCCCGGCGCCACTGGCCAGGAACGCTACGGCCAGCACGCCCGCGACGATCCACAGAGCGGTGTCCACGATGGTCCTCCACGCGGGGTGGTGAGCGACTCCCGTTTCGAAGTCGTGAGTGGCGATCGGGAGTCCCGCGTGAGGGCGGCCGAGCGGGCCGGGGGAGCAGCCGATCCTGTCAGCAGTACGACGACGCGACCCCTCGTAATGTGAGGTGGCCCGCCGACCTCGTTCGTCGGCGGGCGAAGCGCATCCGCCCGTTGATGCCTCGACCGGTCCGGCGTTGGTACTACTTCGGCGCCATCGCGCCCGCCGGGCCGACGGCGCTGTCAGGGTGTGAGGGCCGGTGCTCGGCTGCGGCGTGCGGTAGACGTCCGCACGCCCGCGCGACGGGCGCCGGCCCCGCGCCTCCGGTTCCGCCGGCGGCGCCCCTCAGCAGTGAAGGAGCCCGGCCGTGTTCCAGTACCCCGTGCCCACGCAGGACGACACCGAGGACGGATCCGAGGGCGCGACCGGCGCCGGGACCGGCACCGACGACGGCACCGGGACCGACGACGGACCGGTCTACGTCGAAGGCCACTCCGACGGCGAAGGCCCCACCACCTTCGTCCCGACCGGCACCACGGTGTACCACCACACCACCTGGGGCACCGAACTGCCGGACTCCAACGTCCTGGACGCCCTGCTCAACCCGGGCACGGGCGTCGTCGAGACCCTCACGGCCGGCGAGCCGATCGACAACTGCTCCCTGAACGTGCTGTCGGACTCGGAGATGGCCTGGTCGCTGTCGATCAACCGCCCGAAAGGCCGCGGGCTCCACGTCGTCGTCGGAAGCGCCCTGCTCCCGGGGCCGGTGCGCCTGTGCGAGGCCCCCGACACCTGCCGGGACGGGCCCGAGCACCACTGCCGCGGGGTCCTGGGCCGTTACCCGGCGTCGGAGATCCACCTGCTGACCTGCCGGGGGGAGGCGTACGTCACCGTCAACGACGGCGAGCTCCACCAGCCTCTGGCCGCGGCCACGCAGTTCGCGCGCTCCGTCCTCACGCTTCCCCGGGAGGAACGGCTGAAGGCGGTCGGGAAATGGAACGGGCTGACCCGCGCGGCCAGGAACGACCTCGCGCGTTTCCTCTCCGCCGCCTCGGGCCGCGCCTGGATGGAGTCCGAGCACGCCCGCGGCTTCGCCGCCGACCGCCGGGGCTGCGCCCTCGACCACCATCGCTACTCCACCCTGCAGAGCGAGGAGGAGAGCGCGTACCTCACCGATTCCACCAGCCGCGTGCCCGAGCCCGCGTACCAGGAGTGGCACGAGGTGCGTGGACTGATCGCCGAGGGGGCGAAGGCCGTGGAGCGGATCGCGGAGCGCAACGGCGCCCTGCTCGGCGAGCAGCACGCCGAAGAGACGCACACGGCGACCCTGCGGTACCTCCAGTACGGCCCCGTCTTCGCGCTGGGGGCGGACGAGGCCGACCTCGCCCCCGTCCGGGCCGCGCTGGCGCCCCGCACGGAGGTGACGGTGGCCACGGGCGACCGGCCGGCGACCCTCCTCGTCGAGGGAACGGTCCGCGTCTCCTGGACCTACGAGAGCACCTTCGTCGGACCGGGCCCCAACGACACCGCCGGGCCCCATGTGACCGTCCATGTCGGCGAGACCGCCGCCGCTGCGGACGCCGCGGAGGCGGGGCTGCTGCTGTGCGCGGACGAGGACGGCTACATCGACTGCGCGGAGGATCTCGCGCTCGCCCTTCTCTTCGCCTGAGGACCCGCCACCGACGACGGACCGGACGAACCGTTCACCGCCGGGTGGCCGGGGGGAGGAGGGTCAGGAGCGCGGCCGGCGCGGTTCGTCGTCCCGTGCCGCGTTCTTCTCCCTGATACGCGCCGCTTCCTTCCGGACCTCGGCCTGGGTGGCGCGTTCCCGCTGGAGCCACTCGGGAAGGTCCTCTCTCAACGCCTGGATCTCCTCGGTGGTGAGGGCCTCGGTGACCCCTCCGCGCGCGAGACCGGCGATGGAGACGCCGAGCCTGGCCGCGACCACCGGCCGGGGATGCGGGCCGTCGCGTCGCAGATCCAGCAGCCACTCCGGCGGATCGGCCTGGAGCGCGTCCAGTTCGGAACGCGAGACGACGCCCTCCTGGAACTCCGCGGGCGTGGCTTGGAGGTACACACCCAGCTTCTTCGCCGCGGTCGCGGGCTTCATCGTCTGGGCGGTCCGGTGCGACGTCATGGTGTCCAGGGTAACGAGCGCCCGCGATGCCCCCGACCACGACCGGATAGCCTGGCGTCGTGACAGGCTCGGATGCGCCCCCCTCGTTCCGTCTCGGGTATGTCCCGGGCGTGACGCCGGCCAAGTGGGTGCGGATCTGGAACGAGCGGCTGCCCGAGGTCCCCCTGACCCTGATCGCGGTGTCCACCGCGGAGGCGGCCGACGCGTTGCGGGGCGGCGGCGCCGAGGCGGGTTTCCTGCGGTTGCCGATCGACCGGACGGACCTCAGCGTGATCCCCCTCTACACCGAGACGACGGTGGTCGTGGTCCCGAAGGACCACGTCGTGGCGGCGGTCGACGAGGTGTCGGCCGAGGATCTCGCCGACGAGGTCGTGCTGCACCCCCTCGACGACACCCTCGCCTGGGAGCGCCGCCCGGGACGGCCGGCGAACGAGCGCCCCGCCACGACGGCGGACGCCGTCGAACTGGTCGCGGCGGGGGTGGGGTTGCTGCTCGTCCCGCAGTCGCTCGCCCGCCTGCACCACCGCAGGGACCTCACCTACCGGCCCGTCCCGGACGCCCCCGAGTCCCGCGTCGCGCTGTCGTGGCGGGAGGACGCGACCACCGAGTTGGTGGAGCAGTTCATCGGGATCGTCCGCGGGCGGACGGTCAACAGCTCGCGCGGGCGCCCGACCCCGCCCCAGCCGAAGCGCAAGCGCCCCGATCCGGGCGACGCGCGGCAGAGGACGCCCCCGACCGGGAAGTCGGCCGGGAAGTCCGCTGGGAAGTCCGCGGCGAAGTCCGCCGGGAAGTCGGCCGGGAAGAGCCCACGGGGCGGTTCCGGCGGCCCCAAGGGAGGCAAGGCCGGCAAGCGCGGCAAGCCCCGCCGCCGGTCGTAGCCGGTCAGCCGAGCCGGCGGACCGGCGAGCCCGCGAGGAACGCCGCGATGTCCTCGACGGCGTCGCCGTAGAACGTGCGGTAGTTCCCCTCGGAGACGTAGCCCAGGTGCGGGGTGGCCAGCAGGCGGGGCAGGGTGCGCATCGGGTGGCCGGCCGGGAGGGGCTCCGTGTCGAACACGTCGAGGCCCGCCCCGGCGATGGCGCCGCGGCGCAGGACGTCGGCGAGCGCGTCCTGGTCCACGATGGCGGCCCTGGAGGTGTTGACCAGATAGGCGGTCGGCTTCAGCAGGGCCAGTTCGGACGCGCCGATCAGTCCGCGGGTCCGGTCGCTCAGCGCGAGGTGGACGGAGACCACGTCCCCGGTGCCGAGCAGTTCCTCCTTGGAGGCGGCGCGTGCCACGCCGACCTCCTCGGCCCGCCGCTCGGTGAGGTTCTGGCTCCAGGCCGTGACCTCCATGCCGAAGGCGAGCCCGACCCTGGCCACCCGGCCGCCGATCCTTCCGAGCCCGAGCAGCCCCAGGCGCCGGCCGTGCAGGTCCGCGCCGACGGTGCTCTGCCAGGGGCCGCCGGTGCGCAGCGCGGTGTTCTCGGCCACCAGGCCGCGGGCCAGCCCGAGGATGAGCGCCCAGGTCAGTTCGACGGGCGGCGTCGGGGAGCCGGCCGTGCCGCAGACCGTCACGCCGCGCCGCTCGGCCGCGGCGTAGTCGATCACGGAGTTCCGCATGCCGGAGGCGACCAGCAGCCTCAGCCTCGGCAGCCGGTCGAGCAGCGACGCGGGGAACGGGACCCGCTCGCGCAGCGTGACGACGATCTCGAACGCGGCGAGCGCCTCCGCCCGTTCGTCCTCCGTGGCGAGGTGCTCGGCGAAACCGACCACCTCCACCCGGTCACTCACCGGCGACCAGTCGGCCATGGCCGTGGCCACGCCCTGGTAGTCGTCGAGGACCGCGCACCGCAGCTTCGTCTCCGACATCCCTCACTCCTCCTCATGGCTCATGGCTCACGGCCCATGGCTCACGGCTCACGGCTCACGAACGCGGGGCCCGGCGGGTCCCCGCCGCATGCTCCCACTCCGGAGGGGTCCGCGGAGGCGGCGCTCGCGTCATGATGTCCCCGGCCACCACGCGCCCCACGCCCCCGCACCGGAAGCGAGAGCCCCATGCGCCGTCGCACCGCCCTGCCCGCCCTCACCGTCGCCCTGGCCACCGCCGCGGCCGGCACCACCGTCGTCGCCACGGCCGGGGACCGGCCCGGGGGGCCACCGTCCGAACGCACGCTGCTGGACCAGGTGCGGGCGCGGGGCGTGCTGCGGGTCTGCACCACCGGGGACTACCGGCCGTTCAGCCATCGGGAACGGGAGACCGGCGCCTACGAGGGCATCGACATCGACATGGCCGAGAACCTCGCCGACAGCCTGGCCGTCGAGGTGGACTTCGTGCCGACGACCTGGGGGGAGCTGCTCGACGACCTGACCGGCGGCGCGTGCGACCTCTCCATGGGCGGCGTCTCGGTGACCCTGGACCGGGCGCGGGAGGCGTACTTCAGCGTGCCCTATCTCGTCGACGGCAAGGCGCCGATCGTCCGCTGCGAGGACGCGGAGCGGTACCGGACGCTGGAGGAGATCGACCGGCCGGGCGTGCGGGTCATCGTCAACCCGGGAGGGACGAACGAGCGGTTCGTCCAGGAGAACATCGACGAGGCCACGGTCGTCCCCCACCCCGACAACACCACGATCTTCGACGAGATCCTGGCCGGCCGGGCCGACGTCATGATCACGGACGCCAGCGAGACCCGTTACCAGTCCTCGCTCCACCCGGAGCTCTGCGCGGTGAACCCCGACGACCCGTTCACCTTCGCCGAGAAGGCGTACCTGCTGCCGCGCGGCGACGAGGAGTTCAAGGAGTACGTCGACCAGTGGCTCCATCTCGCCCTCAACGACGGCACCTACGCCGGGTACGAGGACGACTGGCTGGACTGACGCCGGGGCCCGGACCCCGGACCCGGACCGCGGACCGCGGACCCCGGGGCGCGGTGGCCCCGGGGTCGGGCGGGGTCAGCCGAGGAGGGTGGGGCGTCGCCAGTCCTCGCCGAGGAGGTGCTGGGCCAGGAAGGCGAACACCGTTTCGTACCAGACCTTGGCGTGGTTGGGCGTCAGCACCCAGTGGTTCTCGTCGGGGAAGTAGAGGAACTTGTGCGAGGTGGTGCCGTCCGCCGTGCCGTCCTTGGCGTGGAGGTCGGCCCACAGGCGCAGGGCCTCGCCGAGCGGGACCCGGTAGTCCTTGTCGCCGTGGATCACCAGCAGCGGCGTGCGGATCTCGTCGAGGAAGAGGTGCGGTGAGTTCGCCTCCGCGATCTCCGGCGTGAACTCGTCGGCGAAGGCGTAGGCGTAGTCGCTGACGCGGACGGCGTGTTCGAGGGTCCACAGGGAGGCGTGGGTGACGATCGCGCCGAAGCGGTCGGTGTGCCCGGCCACCCAGTTGGCCATGTAGCCGCCGTACGAGCCGCCCATCGCGCCGACCCGGGTCGCGTCGATGTCGGGGCGCCGTTCCGCCTCGTCGGTGACGCTCATCAGGTCGGTGTAGGGCGCGCCGCCCCACTCGCCCCAGCCGCGGCGGATGAAGTCGACGCCGTAGCCGGTGGACAGCGCGGGGTCGGGCTGGAGCACGGCGTACCCCCGGGCGACGGCGAGCCACTGGTTCCACCGCCACGACCAGGCGTTGGTGGAGGCGATGGGGCCCCCGTGGATCCACAGCAGCAGCGGCGCGGGCCGCTCGGGGGAGGCGTCCTCGGGCAACGAGAGCCACGCCCGCAGCGGGGTGCCGTCCGCGGCGGTGGTGGTGACCTCGGTCAGCCGTCCCGGGAGCGTGGCCGGGCGGCCCAGCGCCTCGGCGGGCCCCGGCAGCGGCTGGAACGGGCCGCCGCCGTCCAGCGGGACGCGCACGGGGGCGGGCGGGCTGTCCATGGCGGAGCGCACGGCGTAGACCCAGCGGCCGTCGGGCGAGACGCGCGGATCGGTGTAGGCGCCGTCGTCCGGGGTCAGCCGGGTCACCTCGCCGGTCTCCGCGTCCACCCGCCACAGCGGGGAGCGGCCCCCGTCGTCGGCGGCCACGACCAGGGCCGTGCCGTCGGGGGTCCAGGTGGGGGTGCCCGGCATGCGGTCCCAGCCGGCGGTCAGGTCGCGGGCCTCGCCGCTCGCGACGTCCACGAGGACCAGCCACGTGTCGCCCGGGTCCTCGGGGCTGAACCGGCGGTTGACGGCCATGGCCGCCCGGCTCCCGTCGGGCGAGAGGCGGGGCGCCTCGTGGTCGAGGCTCGGGTCGTCGACGAGCGTCCTGCGGGTGCCGGTCGCCACGTCGATCGCCACCAGGGCGAACCGCTGCGATCCGTTCGGCTCGGGAACGACCCAGGAGGCCACGACCGTTCGGCCGTCGGGGGCTATGTCCCAGCCGCCGTCGTCGTGCAGCGCGCGGCCGACGTGCCCGGTGATGTCGCGGGCCTCGGGGGTCCCGTCGGTGGTGGCCAGGTCGTCCGGCAGGTCGGCGGCGAGGAGGCGGGTGGCGGCCGGGCCGAGGTCGTGGTCCCAGAGCCGAACCTGGGGGTCCTCGTGCAGGATCGCGGTGACCTTGGCCTTCTTGCGGGCCTCGCGCAGCGCCGCGTCGTGCTTCGGGTCGGTGGCCGAGGGCAGCAGCCCGGCGGCGAGCAGCAGCGTTCCCGAGTCGCTGACCAGCGCGTTCTCCACGCCGCCCGGCGGGGAGGCGATCACCCGGGCGTCGCCGCCACCGGCCGGCTGCACCCACAGCGCGGGGGCGTCCCGGTCCTCGGAGGCGCCGGGGCCCGGCCGCGCGGAGATGAACAGCAGGTCGCCGGAGGGGGTGAACACCGGCCCCGAGGCGCCCTTGTCGCCGCGGGTCAGCGGCCGGGCCGGCCGTTCGCCCTCCGGGTCCACCTCCCACAGGGCGGACACGTAGCGGGTGCGGTCGGCGTCGAGGGTGGCGGCGGCGACCACCAGGCGGCGGCCGTCGCGGGAGAGGGCCAGCCCGCCCACGCGGGGCAGGGCGACGAAGGAGTCGAGATCGTGAAACGGGGTGGCGGGAGCAGAGGAGG
>NZ_LAVK01000479.1 GCF_001083795.1 Streptomyces sp. SBT349 | reverse complement strand
CACCGGAGCCGCCCGCCGCGCCGGGTCGCCCCGACTCGTCCGCCGTCATGGTGGCGTGGGCGACCAGCTTGGGGGAGGGGTGCGGGCGGGCCGCGTGCAGGCAGCCGTCAAGCCACCGCAGGGCCCGCCGCGCCCGCTCCGCGCGGTCGTCGCCGCCCGTCAGGAGGACGATGGGCGGCAGCACGGCCCGCCGTTTCCGGTCCCTGGCCCGCCCCTCCCGCGGCGCGACCGCGCTCAGGTAGGCCCGGATGAACTCCTCCGCGTCCCTCCCCCTCGGGAAGTGCGGAACCGGCTGGTCGTTGCGCTGGATGTCGCACACGGTGCCCTCCATATAGGGGCGTCGAGAATGCACCGGCCGCGCCGTGACCCCTCCCGATGGATCACGAGGCGTTCCCCGGAAGCCCGTCCCGCGTTCAGCCGCGGGGCAACGAGCAGGCGGGGCACCAGTAGCCCTCGCCGCCCTGGATGAACTCCCAGCCCATGTCCCGGATATAGGGGCTGGCCTGCCCCGCCTCGTGCAGCAGATGGCCGAAGAAGTCCTCTTCGGGATCGGGCGGGGAGTCGGCGATGACCAGGTCGAAGCTGACCCGGGCCCGGCAGCCCATCCGGTCGCACGCCAGGTGGAAACGCACGGGCCCCGGCGCGGTGCCGCTGGTCATCAGGCTCATGCCCCGCATCGTGGCGCAGGCGGGTGGGGGCACGCAACGGCGCACGTCGACGGCCCTGTTCACGCCCCGGCCGGTCGCGCCTTCTACGGCCTGAGGGCGCCGAGGACGGCGCGCACCTGGTCGAGCGGGTCCTCGCCGACCGGGCGGAGGACGACCGTGGTCGCCCCCGCGCGCCACAGGGCGCGCACCCGGTCGGCCGCGGTCTCCGCGTCGCCGGACGCGAGGAAGGCGTCACCCGGCGGGATGCCGAGGAACCCCGCGGCCTCCTCCATCACCGGGCCCGCCGTGGCGGCCAGCCGGGCGGGGTCGTCGGAGACGCACAGGTGCGTGAAGACGATCACCTCGTGCGGGCGCGCCGGGGCGATGTGGGTCAGCGCGGTGGCGACCCCGGCCGGGCCGTTGCCCTCGGCCAGCACCGTGCCGTCGGCGACCTCGCCCGAGAGCGCGAGCGAACGGGGGCGCACCACGCCCGCGACCACCGGGGGCGGCTCGGACGGCGGGTGGACGAGGCGCAGGTCGTCCACGCGGACCGTGCGGCCCGCCAGGCGCAGGGTCTCCCCGGCGAGCAGGGTCCGCAGCGCGGTGATCGTCTCGCCCAGCAGGGCCAGCTTGGTGGGCGAGCCGGCGCCCACGCCCTCCATCCACGCGCCCACGCCATGGCCGACCCCCGCGACCACGCGGCAGGGGAACACCCGTGCCAGCGTGGCCACTTCCATGGCCAGCAGCGCCGGATTGCGCAGGGGCGCGGGCATGATGCCGATGCCCACGCGCAGCCGCTCGGTGGCGGCGAGCGCCAGCGCGGCGGACGAGATCCCGCCCGCCCAGGACAGGTCCTCGACCACCCACAGATCGTCCGCCCCGGCCGCCTCCACGGCGGCGGCGTAGGAGGTCAGGTCCTCGGGCCGCCCGGCCCGGTCGAACATCACGCCGATGCGTTCCATGGTCACGGCGTCAGCGTAGTTCCCGCGGCCGCCGCGCGCCCGTGCCCGGGGAGGGCCGTTCTCATCCGGTCCGCCCCTCCCACCCGGCGCGCGTCAGGGCGTATTCGACGTCGCCGTGCTCGGAGCCGGGGATGGGCTCGGGCCAGTCCTCGAAGAACGTCCGGACCAGCCGCAGGCCCGCCTTCTCCAGCACCCGGCGCGAGGCCGTGTTGACGGTCATGGTCGTGGCCACCACGCGCTCGGCGCCCCTTTCCGCGAAGGCGGCGCGCACCAGCGCCCGCGCGCCCTCGGTGGCGTAGCCGCGGCCCCAGGCGGAGGGCAGGAGCCGGTACCCCAGCTCCGTTCCGCCGCCGGGGCCGGTCTCAAGGCCCCGGGAGGCGGCGGGCCGCAGCGAGAACCACCCGACGAACGCGCCGCCTTGCCTCTCCTCCGCCGCGAACGCCCCGTGCCCCGGCGGCAGTTCGCGGTACTCGGCGAGCAGCGCGGGCAGGTGGAGCGCGACGGTGTCGCCGCGCTCCACGGGGCGGCCGTCGTCGATGTACCGCATGACGGCCGGATCCCCGTGCAGCGCGGCGAGCCGGTCGGCGTCGTCCTCGGTGAACGGGCGCAGCCGCAGTCGTTCCGTCTCCATCCATCCGAGGCTAACGCCACCGCGGCGCCGCGCCACCGCGCCGCCGCTGGTCAGACCAGTCGCACGAGCGCCTGCACCGGCGCGTGGTCGGAGGGGTAACGGCCTTGGTGGCGGTAGGTGTTGATCGCGACGCGCTCGACCTCGACGTGCTGGTTGGCGAGCACCCAGTCGATGCGGTTGCCGCCGACCACCGGGTCCTGGTAGTTGGGGAACGTGCCCCATGCGTCGGTGACGCGCTCACCGGTGTTCCAGGTGTCGGACAGGCCGCCGTCGGTGACCAGGATCCGGTACGACTCGGAGGACTCGGCCGGGGTGTTGAAGTCGCCGGTGAGGACGACGGGCAGCGCGGGGTCGAAACCGGCGATCCGGTCCCTGACCAGGGCGGCGCTGCGCTGGCGGGCGTTCTCCGACTGGTGGTCGAAGTGCGTGTTGACGTGGATGAACTCCTTGCCGCTGCGGCGGTCGGCGAAGCGCACCCAGGTGGTCATCCTGATGACGGTGTTGCCCCAGTGGGCCGAGCCGATCACATTAGGCGTGTCGGACAGCCAGAAGTGGTCGTAGTCGAGCGGTTCGACGCATCGGGTGTCGAAGTAGATGGCCATGAACTCGCCCCGGCCACCGCCCTCCCGGCCGAGGCCGATCCAGTCGTAGTCGCGGTCCAGGTCGCTGTCGACCTGCTTGACCTGGTGGTAGAGGGCCTCCTGCACGCCCATCACGGTCGGCTGCTCGGCCCGCAGGAACCGCTCCAGCACCGGCCGTCTGTCGGTCCATGAGTCGGGGGTGCCGGGCGCGGCGTCGGCGTCGTAGCGGATGTTGAAGCTCATGACGTGCAGCCGGTCGCGGCCCGCCGGGCCGATGACGGCGCGCTCCCGCGCGCTGGCCACATGCGCCCCGAGCACCCCACCCACACCCGCGACCCCGGCGGCCCCCAGCACTCCTCTGCGCGACACAGCCATGACGGTACTCCTCACCTGTACGTTTCCGTTCGCACGTGAGGCTTCCGCCCGCCGGTGGAGCCCACACGTCACCCCGCCGAACACTCGCCGAACACGATGGACACCGCGCCGCCGCGCCCGACGCCCCGCGCCCTCCCGGCCGGACGCGTTCTCGCGCCCCACGCGGATCAAGATCGACTCGCCGACTCGCACGCCCCGGGGCAGATTGGTGACGTGCGTACGACGGCGCCGTGGAGGCCCTGGGCGAGGGCCGGTGCCGTGGTGCCCGCCCTGCTGATCGTCCTCGGCACCCTCCTCGACCTGCTCACGCCGCCCCACATCACCCTCACCCCGTTCTACGTGGCCGCCCCGCTGCTGGCCGCGCCCGTGCTGTCGTTCCGGGCCACGGCCCTCTACGGCGCCCTGGCCACCCTCGCCGTCGCCGGGCAGACGTTCTGGCATGTCTCGTCCCCGTACAAGACCAGCACCGTCGCCGTCATCTCCCTCATCGCCCTCGTCGTCAACCGCGTCGTCGCCCGCCGCGACGCGCGGGTCGCCTCGGCGCGCGACGTCGCCGAGGCGGTGCAGCGGGCCGTCGTGCCCGAGCCACCCGAGCACGCCGGCGGCCTCCGCATCGCCGCGCGCTACCGCGCGGCCCAGCGGAACGCCCTCATCGGCGGCGACCTGTACGCCCTCAGGGAGACCCCGTACGGCGTGCGCATGCTCGTCGGCGACGTCCGCGGCAAGGGGCTGGCCGCCACCGAGGCGGTGGCCGTGGTCCTCGGGGCGTTCCGGGAGGCGGCCGAGAGCGAGCACCGCCTGGAGTCGGTCGCCGCCAGGCTGGAACGCGCCCTCGTCCGGGAACGGGCCACGCGCCCCGCGCTCGACCCGGTCGAGGGGTTCACCACGGCCGTCCTGGTCGAGATGGACAGCGACCCGCCGCTGCACATCCGCGTCATCAACCGCGGCCACCCGCCCCCCGTGCTGCTCGGCCCCGGCGGCGACGCCCACTACCTGGCCGCCGACCCCGCCCTGCCGCTGGGCCTCGGCGACCTGCTGCCGACTCCTGACCGGGCCCGTTCGAGCCGGTTCCCGGCGGGCAGTCACCTGCTGCTCTACACCGACGGCATGAGCGAGGCGCGCAACGCCGGGGGCGCGTTCTACGATCCGGCGCGCGGGCTGACGGGATGCGCCTTCCCGGGCCCCGACGCGCTGCTGGACCGGGTGGTCGCCGACGTCGTAGAGCACAGCGGGGGCGCGCTGAACGACGACATGGCGCTGCTGGCCGTTCACCACCCGGTGCGGGACGGCGACGCCACGCGCTCGACCTGACGCACGCGCCCCGCTCCTTCCCCC
>NZ_LAVK01000478.1 GCF_001083795.1 Streptomyces sp. SBT349 | reverse complement strand
CCGGGGCACGGGGTGTCTAGGGGGTGTCCTCGGGGAGCCGTGCCCGGCGGACGGCGTCGCGCCAGCGCGCGAGGCGCGCGGCGCGCCAGTCGGCGTCCCGCCGGGGCCGCGCCAGGGTCGTGTCCCGCTCCGCGTGGCGCCGGACGTCGGCGTGCGTCCACATTCCGAGCGCGACTCCGGCGAGGCGGGCGGCGCCGAGCGCCGAGTTCTCGGGATGCGCGCTGACCCGTACCGGGCAGCCGCAGAGGTCGGCCTGGAGCCTCATGAGCGCGGCGTTCGCGCTCGCCCCGCCGTCGGCGTGCAGGACCCGCGGCGGGCCGAGGGCGCGTGCGAACAGGCGCAGGGTCTCCGCGACCTGGAACGCCGTGGAGTCGAGCGCGGCCCGCGCGAACGCGGCGCGGGTGGTGGCCTGGGTGAAGCCGGTGAACACCGCGGTGGCCCGGCGGTCCCAGTAGGGGGCGCCCAGGCCCTCGAAGGCCGGCACCAGGACGGCCGTGGTCTCCTCCGCCTCCTCGGCCAGCGCGGCGATCCCCTGCTCGTCGGTGCCCAGCAGGTGCGCGGCCCAGCGCACGGCGGTGCCGGCGGCGGCGATGTTGGCCTCGAACGCGAGGGCGGGGGCGGCGCCCGGCAGCTGCCAGGCGACCGTTCGGGCCAGGCCCTCGGGCACGTCGCCGGGGCCCGGCCCGGCCCCGGCTTCGGGTCCGGTCCCGGTTCCCGGTCCGGTGGGGGCCAGGGCCATCAGCGAGGAGCCGCTGCCGTAGGTGGCCTTGATCACGCCGGGGCGGCCGGCGCCGTGGGCGAACAGGGCGGCGTGCGAGTCGGCGAGCACGGCGGCCAGCGGCGTGCCGGGGGGCACGCCGGGCAGGCCGTCCGCGGTCCCGAACGGCCCGGTGGAGGGGACCGGTTGGGCCAGGGCGGCGCGGTCCACGCCGAACAGGTCGAGCAGTTGGGGGTCCCAGGTCACGGTGGCCAGGTCCAGGAGCTGCGTGCGCGAGGCGTTGCCGGCCTCCGTCACGTCGCGCCCCGTGATGCGGCGCAGCAGCCAGGCGTCCACCGTGCCCACCCGGATCCGGCCGGAACGGGCGGCGGCGCGGCCGGGGTCGAGGTCGTCCAGCAGGGCGGCGGCCTTGGTGGCGGAGAACATCGGGTCCACGGGCAGGCCGGTGCGGGCGGTGATCTCCTCGCCCCGCCCGCCCGCGGCCAGCCGCGCGCAGCGGTCCGCGCCCCGGCGATCCTGCCAGCTGACCAGGGGCCCGAGCGGCTCGCCGGTGGCCGCGTGCCAGGCGAGCACCGACTCGCGCTGGGTGCTGAGCGCGACGGCCGCGAGCTTCGCGCCCGGGTGCCGGCCGAGCGCCGTGAGCGCCTCGCCCGCGGCCGCCACCACGCTCGCCCAGATCTCCACGGGATCCTGCTCCACCCGCCCGGGGCCCGGGTGGGTCAGCGCCAGGGGGCGCGCGGCGGTGGCGCGCACGACGCCGTCCGCGTCCACCAGCACCGCCTTGGTGCTGGACGTCCCCTGGTCGAGGGCGAGGACGGCGGGGGACCTCACGGGGCGCGCCCGAGGAGGTCGAGCGCGGCCCGCTCGGCCGCGGCGGCGGTGATGCGGAAGTGCTCGCGCAGGAAGCGGGGGTCGCCGGTGGGGGCGAACACGCCGGGCACGCCGAGGATGCGCATGGGCACCGGCCGGTGGGTGACCACCGCCTCCGCGACGGCGCCGCCGAGCCCGCCGCGCACGGTGTGCTCCTCCACGGTGACGATGCCGCGGGTGTCCTCGGCGGCCTCGCGCACGGCCCGTTCGTCCAGCGGGCTGACGGTGGACATGTTCAGCACGCGGGCGGAGACGCCCCGCAGGGCGAGCCGGTCGGCCGCCTCCGTCAGGAGGGAGACCGTGGTGCCCACGCCCACGAGCGTCACGTCCTCGCCCCGGCGCAGCACGGCGGCGCGGCCCGGCGCGAACGGGACGTGGGGGGTGAGCGCGGGCACCGGGGTGCGGCCGACCCGCAGGAAGACGGGCCCGTCGTGGGCGTGGGCCCAGCGGACCGCCTCGGCGGTCTCCGCCGGGTCCGCCGGGACCACGACGGTGAGGTCCGCCAGGGCGCGCAGCCAGGCCAGGTCCTCGATGCTGTGGTGGGTGGGGCCCAGCGCGCCGTAGGCGAGGCCGGGGCTCATGCCACACAGCTTCACGTTGGCCCGCGAGTACGCCACATCGGCCTTGATCTGCTCCAGCGCCCGGCCGGTGAGGAAGGGGGAGGCGGCGCAGACGAACGGGATCCGCCCGCCGCCCGCGAGCCCGGCGCCCACCCCCACCATGGCCTGCTCGGCGATGCCGACGTTGACGAGCCGGTCCGGGTGGCGGGCGGCGAACTCCCCCAGCCCGCTGGAGCCGACGGAGTCGTTGCACACGGCAACCACCCGCGGGTCGGCGGCGGCCAGGTCGAGCAGGGTGGCGGCGAACGCCACCCGGCAGTCGTGCGTCGGCGTCGTGGTGGCCTCGGCGGGCCCCGAGGCGGGGGCGGCGGTCATCGCTGCAACTCCTCCATGGCGCGCCGGGCTTCCTCGGCGGTCGGTACCCGGTGGTGCCACTCGACCCGGTCGGCCATGAACGACACGCCGTGGCCCTTGTGCGTGGCCGCGATCAGGCACCGGGGCCGACCGGGCGGCGGGGGCGCGCTCAACTCCCGGCGCAGGGCCTCGTGGTCGTGGCCGTCCACGGCGCGGACGGTGAAGCCGAACGCCTCCCACTTGGCGGACAGCGGCTCCAGGCCCGAGGTGTCCTCGGTGCGGGCGCCCTGCTGGAGCCCGTTGCGGTCCACGACGACCGTCAGGCTGTCGAGCCGGTGGTGGGCCGCGGCCAGCGCCGCCTCCCAGTTGCTCCCCTCCTGCAACTCGCCGTCGCCGGTGAGGACGAACGTGCGGCGCGGACTGCCGTCCAGCCGCGCGGCGAGGGCCGCGCCGACGGCGAAGGGCAGGCCGTGGCCCAGCGGCCCGGTGTTGGTCTCCACGCCGGGGACCTTGCGGCAGTCCGGGTGGCCGCCCAGCGGGGAGAGCGGCGCCATATAGGTGTCCAGCTCGGCGTCGGCGAAGAACCCGGCGTAGGAGAGCGTGGCGTACAGCGCGCCCGAGCCGTGGCCCTTGCTCTGGATGAAGCGGTCCCGCTCCGGGTCCCGCGGGCGCTCCGGGTCGCAGTCGAGGACCAGCAGGTAGAGGACGGTCAGGATGTCGACGGCGGAGAAGTCGCCGCCCACGTGGCCCATGCCCGCGCGGAGGATCATCGCCAGGTTCCGCCGGCGGATCGCCGCGGCGATGCCGGCGAGCCGGGAGCGGCGCTCCGCCTCGGGGGCCTCGGTCAACGACCGGCGCAGCTCGCGCAGGTGGCGCGCGCCGCCCGGAACGGGCCTCAGCGTCATCGAGGATGCCACGTCAACAGGCTCATCTGAGTATCCATTCACCTATGAATGTTGATTCACCATAAGCTAACCTTCTGTCGGAGACCCGTCAAGATGGCCAACCGGACCGGCGGCCACGGGACTTCACAGGGGGAGGAGCGAGCGATGGCATTGCCCGAGGAGCTGCGCATCATGACGCGGGTGGCGCGCATGTACTACACCGAGGGCGTGCGCCAGCCGCAGATAGCGCGGCGCCTGGGGCTCTCCCAGGCCCGGGTGTCGCGGCTGCTCAGCAAGGCGGAGCAGCACGGGATCGTACGGATCACGGTGTCCCCGCCGGCCGGCACCCACCCGGAGCTGGAGGCCGCGCTCCAGGAGCGTTACGGGCTCAGGCTGGCGCTCGTCGTGGAGGTCGCCGAGGACGACGAGCAGCGCGTCCTGCCGGAGCTGGGCGCCGCCGCCGCGTACTACCTGGAGGCCACGCTGCGTTCCGGCGACGTCATCGGCATCTCCTCCTGGAGCGCCTCGCTGCTGGCCCTGGTGGACCACCTCCACCCCGTGCCGGGGCTCGCCGGGGTCCAGGTGGTGCAGGTCCTGGGCGGCGTGGGCGATCCGGCCGCCGCCGAGCACGCCACCCGGCTCACCGACCGGATGGCCCGGGTGCTGCACGGCGGCGCGGTGCACCTGCCCTCCCCCGGGGTCGCGGGATCCGCCGCCAGCGCCAGGGCGCTGCGCGAGGACCCGTTCGTCGCGGCCGGGCTCGCCCTGTTCGAGGGCATCACGGTGGCGCTGGTCGGCATCGGCTCGCTGGAGCCCTCCCGGGTGCTGGCCAGCAGCGGCAACGTCTTCTCCGCGGCCGAGCTCGAACGGCTGCGCGCCGCCGGGGCCGTGGGCGACGTGTGCCTCAACTTCTTCGACGCCGAGGGCACGCCGGTCGACGTCGGCACCGCCGAGCGCGTCATCGGCATCACGCCCGACGGGCTGCGCGCGGTGCCCCGGTGCGTCGCCGTCGCCGGCGGGCGGCGCAAGACCGAGGCGGTGCGCGGCGCGCTGCGCGGCGGCCTGGTCAACGTCCTGATCACCGACCGCTTCACCGCGGAACGCCTGACCCGGCCCTGACCCCCGACCCGGCCCCCGTGGAACGGCGCGCCCGCAC
>NZ_LAVK01000477.1 GCF_001083795.1 Streptomyces sp. SBT349 | reverse complement strand
CCGCGGACGGGCGGGGAGGGCGCTCACGCGTCGACTCCTCTCTGGGCGGCCCGCATCAGGCCGTAGCTGAGGGCGAAGGCGACGACGGCCAGGCTGACCGCGATGGCCGCGGCGTAGTTGGGGTCGTTGACGCCGAACGCGGCCGAGTAGGCGGCCATGTTGGGGGTGTAGGTGGCGGTGACGTTCGCGCTCAGGGACCGGACGACCAGCGGCTCGGAGAACAGCTGGAGCGTGCCGATGACGGAGAACAGCGCCGTCAGCACCAGGGCCGGGCGCACCAGCGGGATCTTGACGCGCCACGCGATGCCCCAGGCGCTCGCCCCGTCGATCCTGGCCGCCTCGAACAGCTCCCGGGGCACGGCCTGGAGCGCGGCGAAGATGATCAGCATGTTGTAGCCGGTCCACTGCCAGGTCGCGATGTTGGCGATCGACCACAGCACGGCGTCGGGGCCCAGGAAGTCCGTCTCCAGGCTGGTGCCCTCCAGCACCTCGACGACCGGGCTGATGCCCGGCACGTACAGGTACGCCCACAGCACCGCGGCCACCACCCCGGGGACGGCGTGCGGCAGGAAGGCGGAGAACTGGAAGAAGCGCCGCCCGCGCGTCAGCCCCGCGTCGAAGAGCAGCGCCATGGCCAGCGCGAGCAGCAGCATCACGGGCACCTGCACGGCGCCGTAGAGCAGCACCCGCGCCACGCCGCCGATGACGTCGTCGTCCTGGAACACCCGCTCGTAGTTGGCGAGCCCCGCGAAACGGACCACCGGGCCGCCGAGCCCGAGCCCCTCCCACTGCTGCTCCTGAAGGCTCTGCACGACGGCGTAGCCGATGGGCACGACCTGGAAGAGCAGGAACAGGCCCAGGAACGGGGCCAGGAACGCCCAGCCGTGGCGGGTCTGCCGGCCGAGCCGGCCCCCGGTGGTCGGTGGCGTGGTTCTCATGCGCGCACCCCCAGCCCCTTCTGCCGCAGGGCGGCGACGGCGTCCCGCTGGGTGCTCTCCAGGGCGGTGGCCAGCGGTCTTCCCCCGTTCAGTGCCGAGGCGAAGGCGTCCATGAGGTCGTCCGAGACCCGGTCCATGGTCGGGCCCCAGGTCATCGGCCGCGCGTGCTCCGCCGCGTCCCGGAAGACCCCGTCGACGCTCTGCCCCCCGAGCGCCTCGTGCGGCCGGGCCAGCGCGGGCCGCCGCTGACCGGCCAGCGAGGCCGGGAACAGCCCGGCCACCGCCGGATCGATCACGATGTCCGCCGCGCCGGGATCGGTGTTGAGCCAGGTGGCGAACTCGACGGCGGCCTCGGCGTGTTCGGAGCCGGCCACCACGGCGGTCGACGAGCCGCCCCAGAACCCCGAGGACGGCCGGTCCGCCTCCGCGCTGGGCAGCGGCGCGACCTGCCACCGGGCCCCCGGCCCCTCCGGGGGATGGGAGTCGAACGTCGCGGTCCCCCAGGCGGGGCCGAACCACGTGGCCAGCGTGCCGTCCTGGAGGCTCCTGTGCCAGGCCGGGTTCCAGTGCTGCCGCGTCGTGACCAGCCCGTCCGCCAGCAGGCCGGTCCAGTAGTCGGCCGTGGCGCGCGACGGCGCGTCGTCGATGCTCACCCGCCACGCGTCGCCCTCGGTCGCGAACCACCGGCCGCCACCCGCCGCGGCCAGCGAGGCGAACCAGTAGGCGTCCCCCTCGGGAAAGGCCGTCAGATAACGGTCCGGGTCGGCGTCCCTGAGCCGCCCGGCGGTCTCGCGGAACTCCGGCCAGGTGCGGGGCACGGCCAGCCCATGGGCGTCGAAGATGTCCTCGCGGTAGAACATCGCCATCGGCCCCAGGTCCTGCGGAACGGCCCAGACCCGGTCGTCGATCAGGACCTGCCGCCACGCCGTGTCGAGGAACCGGTCCCGCAGCCCGCCCACATGGCCGGTGATGTCCTCCAGATAACCGGCGACGGCCAGCGTGGTCAGGTTGTTGTAGTCGACCTGGACCAGGTCGGGCGCGCCGGAGCCGGCCACCATCGCGGCGGAGAGCCGCTGGAAGATGCTCTCGCCCCCGGCCGGCGAGGATATCTCCACGCGGACGTCCCGGTGCGTGCGATTCCACAGGTCGACGGCCGGGTCGATCGGCGTCCAGGACCAGAAGCGCAACGTCACTCCCGCCCCGCCGCCCGCCCCGCCGCACGCCGCGGCGGCGGCGGTGCCCGAGGCCCCCAGCGCCAGGAGTCGGGTCAGGGTCTGCCTCCGGGTCAGGGAAGGGGAGCGTGGCTGAAGGGGCAGGGGCACGGCGTCCTCCGAACAGGGGCACAGGCCGAGACGGGGTCGCTCCTCACCGCAAGAGTTGCGGGCGGGGCGTGACGCGCAAGCTAGGCAACCGCGAAAACGAGTGTCAAGGCAGCCGACCGGAAAGGCGGTTCAGCGGGCTTTTGCATGGCGCGGTGGCGGAATATTCTGCGCTCTGTTGCGGACTTTTGCGGGATGAGAGGATCCGCGCGGGAACGTTCCGGCGGAAGGATTCTCGGCATGGCGGACCGCGTGACGATGGCGGAGGTGGCCAGGGCGGCGGGGGTGTCGGTCTCCACGGTGTCGCGGGTGCTCGGCGACCGGCCGGACATCTCCGAGGAGACGCGCCGGCGCGTCGCCAGGGCGGCCAAGGAGTCCGGCTACGCCCTGCGGAGGGGACGCGGTCAGCCGCGGGGCGGCCTGCTGGAGGTCCTCATCGAGGGATTCACGACCCCCTGGGCCGGCGAGCTGATCGCCGGGGCGCAGTCGGCCGCGTTCAGCCAGGGCTGCACGCTCGCCGTCACCTCCACCGGCCACCCGCGCTTCCGGCTCGGCGACTGGGTGGAATCGCGCCGCACCCGCCCACCCGAAGGCGTCATCCTGGTCCTCTCCCGCGCCCGCCACGACGAGACCGCCGCCCTGGCGGGCCTGCCCGCCCCGCTCATCCTCCTCGACCCGGTGGGCACCAGCGACCCCACCGTCCCCACGGTCGGCGCCACCAACTGGTCGGGCGGCGCCGCCGCCACCCGGCACCTGCTCGAACTGGGCCACCGGCGCATCGCGTTCATCGGCGGACCCCCCGCGATGCGCTGCACGCTGGAGCGCCACGAGGGCTACCTGGCCGCGCACCGCGAGTTCTCGCTGCTCCCGGGCCCCGCCCTCACCCGGTACGGCGACTTCCTGGTCACCGGCGGCGCCGAGCACGGCGCCGCGCTGCTCGACCTCACCGACCCGCCGACCGCCGTCTTCGCCGGATCGGACAGCCAGGCCGCCGGCGTCTACCAGGCGGCCCGGGAACGCGGACTGCGCATCCCCGAGGACGTGTCCGTCGTCGGGTTCGACGACGCCGGGCTGGGCACCATGCTCGCCCCGCCCCTGACCACGGTGCGCCAGCCCCTGCTGGAGATGGCGACGGAGGGCGTGCGGCTCATCGTCCAGGAGCGCTCGCGCCCCGGCTCGACGGCCGGGCGCCGGGTCGAACTCGCCACCTCACTCGTGGTGCGCCACAGCACCGCGCCACCACCCGCCACGACCGGCGCCGACGCGGGGAGGCCCGCATGGAGGCCCGCATGGAGGCCCGCATGAGGAACCCCGCCCGCCGCACCATCGTGCGCATGACCACCGTCGCCGAGGCCGCCGGCGTCTCCCAGAGCGTCGTCTCCAAGGTCCTCAACGGCCGCCCCGGGGTCTCCGCACCGGTCCGGCGGCGCGTCCTGGACGCCATCGCGGCCACCGGCTACGAGTGGCACCGCCGCGCCCCGCGCCACGGCTCCGTGGAAGTGGTCTTCGGCAGCACCGGCAACGCCGCCAACGCCCAGCTCATGCGCGGCTTCTCGGCCGTGCTGTCCCCGAACGGCCGCCCGCTGACGATCAGCCACGCAGACGACGGCACCGAGTGGCTCGACAACCTGCTGGCCCACCGCCCCGCCGGCATCGTCCTGGTGCTCTCGCCCGTCCCGTCCACGGTCCAGCGGCGGGTGACCGAGACCGGCCTTCCCACCGTCGTCCTCGACACCATCGGCGACGCGCCGCCCGGGATGAACACCGTGGGCGCCACCCAGTGGCGCGGCGGAGCCCTGGCGGCCCGGCACATCACCGCGCTGGGCCACCGCCGGATCGGGCTGATCAGCGGACCGCCCGGCCTGGTCTGCTGCCAGGCCCGCCTGGGCGGCTACCTCGCCGCCCTCCGCGAGACGCGCATCCGCCCCGACCCCGCCCTCATCCGCGCCGCGCCGTTCCAGTCCGACCCGGCCCGCCGCACGGCCCACGCCCTGCTGGACCACTACCAGCCGCCCACCGCCTTCGTGGCCGGCAACGACCTCCAGGCACTGGGCATCATCGAGGCATGCGCCGAACGGGGCCTGCGGATACCCGACGACGTCTCGGTCATCGGCTTCGACGACCTCGACACCGCCCGCTCCGCGGCGCCCGCGCTGACGACGATCCGCCAGCCCTTCGAGGACATGGCCGCCGAGAGCATCCGCGTCCTCGACACCGTCTCCGACACCCCGCCGTCGGCGCCCATCCGGCTCGACATCTCGGTCGACCTGATCGTCAGGGAATCAACGGGCCCCGGCCCCGCC
>NZ_LAVK01000476.1 GCF_001083795.1 Streptomyces sp. SBT349 | reverse complement strand
GCGGCGGCGTGCGGGACGCGCGGCGGGCGGCGGACGTGGCGACGGCCGTGGCCGCCGCCCGGACGCTGCGGCTGGCCGGGGTCGCCGGGTCCGAGAGCGCGGTCCCGGACCTCGACCCGGAGTCGTCGAAGCCGTACTCGGCGGCCGAACGGGCGTCCGTCGCGGGCACCGGGCCCTGGCCCGGCCCGGGAGCCACACCCCTCGGATCCTCGGGGACGATCCGGGAGACGGTGAACTCGTCCTCCGGGTGCCGCGCGGGCGCGCCGCCGCCCTGGGCGATCGCGGCCGGGAGCATCACCAGCGAGGTGGTGCCCGTCTGCTCGCCCGAGGGCCGCAGCTGAACGCGGATGCCGTGCCGTTCGGCGAGCCGGCCGACCACGTACAGGCCCATGCGCCGGGAGATCGCCGCGTCGACGGCGGGCGGGTCGGCCAGCCGCTTGTTGATCTCCGCGAAGTCCTCCTGGTTGAGCCCGATCCCCTTGTCGTGGATCTCGATCATGACCCGGCCGTCGGGCAGCTGGGTGGCCATGACCTTGACCTTGGTGTGCGGGGAGGAGAACGACGTGGCGTTCTCCAGCAGCTCGGCCAGCAGGTGCACCAGGTCGTTGACCACCGCGCCGTGGATCTCGGTCTCCGGGACGCCGGCGAGCTCGATGCGCGCGTACGCCTCGACCTCGGAGGCGGCGGCGCGCATCACGTCCACGAGCGCCACCTCCTGGTTCCACCGGTGCTCGGGCTCCTGGCCCGCGAGGACCAGCAGGTTCTCGCCGTTGCGGCGCATGCGGGTGGCCAGGTGGTCCAGCTTGAAGAGGCTCTCCAGCTGCTCGGGGTCGGCCTCGTTGTTCTCCAGCTCGCTGATCAGGGCGAGCTGGCGCTCGATGAGGCCCTGGTTGCGGGCGGAGAGGTTGGTGAAGATGGCGTTGACGTTGCCCCGCAGCAGGGCCTGTTCCGCGGCGAGGCGCACGGCCTCGCGGTGGACCTGGTCGAACGCCCGTGCCACCTCGCCGATCTCGTCCTGCGTGTGGACCGGCGTCGGGGCCACGCGGGTGTCCACGTCGCCCGGGTCGGTGCGGGAGAGCTGGTCGACCAGCGCGGGCAGCCGCTGCTCGGCCACCACGAAGGCGGCGCCGCGCAGGCGGCGCATGTTGTGGCTCATCGACCTGGCCATCAGCCCGGCCAGGATGAACGCCAGCAGCAGCGCGGCCAGGACGGCGATCCCGTTGAGGATCATGGCCCCCCGCGCCGACGAGGCGATCTCCTGCGCCTCGGTCACGGTGGTGTCCACCAGCTCGCGCTCGACGGTGCGGTACGCGTCGAACTCTGCGGTCGCCGCCCGGAACCAGCTCTCCTCGGTGACGCCCTGCCCGCGCAGCTCCTCGGCGGAGCCGCCGGAGGCGATCAGCCCGACCATCTCGTCCAGCGAGGGGGCGTCGGGCGCGTCCGCCGCGACCTCGGCGGCGTTCTCGCTCATCGCGCCGGCCAGCCGCCCGGAGTTCTCGGGGGTGCCCGCCGCGGCGAACTCGGCCTTCGCGATGTTCTCCAGGTAGGCGTAGCTGCCGAACGCGGTCAGCTGGAGAGCGGTCGTCTCCGGGCCGGGTCCCGGCGCGACGAGGAGGTGGGTGCCGATGGAGCGCTGGAGCGAACTGGCGGCCTTGGAGAGCGAGACGGCGTAGACGGTGCGGCCGTAGGAGGTGATGTTGTCGGTGCCGAGGCCGATCTCGTTGGCCAGCGACATCAGCGGGTGCTGGACCTGGACGTACCCCTCCTCGGTCTCCACCGCGGGCAGCTCGTCGGTGTACGCGCGCTCCCGCAGCGGTCCGAGCAGCTGCTCGACCGCCGCCACGTCCTCCAGGCGGCGACTGAGGTTCTCGGTGCGCGGGGTGTCCTCGAGCCGCGCGTGGAACTCCCGGCCCGCGTCGTCGGTGCGCTGCCGGGCCTCGGCGACCTCGGGGGCGTTCCGGTCGCCCCTGAGCAACGGGCCCGCGGTGATGTCCCGTTCGTCGATGAGGGCGTGCGCGTAGGCGGTGGAGGCGCGCACCAGCTCGGCCACGCGCTCGGCGTCGTCCGCCTCGTGCCAGGTGTCGTAGGCGTCGTAGACGCGGAAGCCGCCCAGGACCAGGGCGACGAGGACGGGCGTCAGAAGGATCGCGTAGAGCTTGGTCGCCACCCGCCAGTTGCGCGGGGCGAACCGGGAGCCGGTGGAGGCGGGCAGGGCGTCGCCTCCGGTCGGCAGACCGGCCGTCGGCGGGGTGACACGCGCCCGGCCGGCGGGCGTGGAGTCACCTGGCTCGCCGCGGGGGGTGGGGGTCGCGCTGCTGCGCCTCACTGGGCTCTCACCTCTCGGCATCGGCACACGGTCGCTGCTGTATGACACGACTGCGGAGTTGTGTGGATTCCAGCACGTCGGGAGACGACTTTCCAATCCCCCGGACCGCCCCGATTCCCTTCGCCGACAGGAGCGTTAAATCGGGCATTACGGCTGAGCGAGACAAAAGAGCGGCACGATGTGCGCGGAGAGAGACGAATCGCTCGCCAGGCGTGCTGATTCCGTGCGCCATCTCCTTTGAATTGTTATGACCCTTGGGAGAAGACGTGTCTAAGAACACAGCGACGCTGATGCCGGCGGATCAGTGGAGGCGGGCGAGCAGGGCGTGCTCGACGAGGGTGATCAGCGCGCTCTTGGCCTCCTGCCGGTGGCGGGCGTCGGTGATGATGATCGGGACATCCGGGCCGATCTGCAACGCCTCACGCACCTCCTCCGGCGCATAGGGCTGGTGGCCGTCGAAGCCGTTGAGGGCGATCACGAACGGCAGGCCGCTGTTCTCGAAGTAGTCCACCGCGGGGAAACAGTCGGAAAGACGCCGGGTGTCGACCAGGACGACAGCACCGATGGCACCTCGGACCAAGTCGTCCCACATGAACCAGAAACGGTCCTGCCCCGGCGTACCGAACAGGTACAGGATCAGGTCCTGGTCCAGCGTGATCCGGCCGAAGTCCATCGCCACCGTCGTGGTGGTCTTCCCCGCCGTGTGCGTGAGGTCGTCGATCCCCGCCGAGGCCGACGTCATCACCGCCTCCGTCCGCAGCGGATTGATCTCCGACACCGCCCCCACGAACGTGGTCTTCCCCACGCCGAACCCACCCGCGATCACGATCTTCGCGGACGTGGTCGAGGACGAGGGCGCCGCACGCCCCGCGGCGCTAGAGCTTCCGAAGTCCACTGAGCACCCTTTCGAGCAGTGTCACATCTGGCTGGCCACCCGGTTCCGCGTCGCTGCCCGGCTGGTGAATGGCGACAAGCCCGGCCTCGGCGAGATCGGCCACCAGAATGCGGGCCACCCCCAGCGGCATCCCCAGCAGGGCCGACACCTCGGCGACGGACTTGACCTCGAGGCACAGGTGGCAGATCCGCTGGTGCTCCGGCAGCAGGCCCTGGAGCTGAACGGGCTCCGCCGTGGTGCTGACCAGCGCCTCGATCGCCAGCTGGTACCGCGGCCTGGTCCGGCCACCGGTCATCGCGTACGGACGCACCAGAGGCTGGTCGCCCTCGTCGTCGAACGAGCCGTAGCGATGTTGAGCACCGTACGAGCCCTGCGAGGGTGGCGGGGTGATCATAGCTCCTCCGAGCGGGACATGAGGTCGATGAGGCGAGTGGTGGTGCTCATGTGGGGGGAGCCGGGGGTCAGTTGAGAAGGCTTCCTTGGAGCTCGGCGCGCAGATCGGGGGTCAATACCGTACCGGCGCGGTCCACCAGCAGTGCCATCTCATAACCCACCAGGCCGATATCGGCCTCGGGATGCGCCAACACCGCCAACGACGAACCGTCCGAGATCGACATGATGAAGAGAAACCCCCGCTCCATCTCCACCACCGTCTGATTCACCGCACCACCCTCGAAGATCCGCGACGCACCAGCCGTCAACGACGTCAAACCCGACGCCACCGCCGCCAACTGATCCGCACGATCCCGCGGGAACCCCTCGGACATCGCCAGAAGCAGACCATCAGCGGACACCACCACCGTGTGCGACACCCCCGGAGTGCTGTCCACAAAGCTGGTGATCAACCAGTTCAGGTTCTGCGCCGCCTGGCTCATCGGGCTCACACTAACGCTCCTACTGCTGGTACGTGGGGCCATGGCCCCGGTCCGTGTGGCCGGCCGAGGTGCCGGCCTGGCGCCCCTGCTGAATGCCGCGCCTGAGGTTGGTCAGCCGGCCGCGGACGTCGTCAGGGCGGCGCGAGACCGACGGGCCCGAGGGCACCGCCTGCTGCTCCGACTGCGCCGCTCCGGCGACCAGGTTGGCGCGCGGCACCCGCCGGGGCAGCCCCGAGGTGGTGACGCCACCGGCGCTGGGCTGCCGCAGCTGCTCGGCCTGCCGCCAGCGCTCGTCGTTGGGGGACGGGCGCCAGGGCGCTCCCGTCTGCTCGCCGGTCCCCGGCTGCGCGGCAGCGCGGCCCGGCTGCGGGCGCCCGGCGGCGTGGCGCGGCGCACGCCGAACCACGTCGACTCCATCTCCTCGAAGATCGGGGTGCGTTCCGGCATGGAGGCCGGGGCGTCCATGGGCAGCGGGTCG
>NZ_LAVK01000475.1 GCF_001083795.1 Streptomyces sp. SBT349 | reverse complement strand
GCAGCACGGGGGGCATCATGCGGCGGGGCCACGCGCCCCGCCGTATGATGATGGCGCCTCACCGGCCGGGACGGCGCGGGGCGCCTCGTCGCGGTGAAGTCGCAGACACTTCACGGACGTTGCCACTGTATGACCATGCCGTGGGCGGTCTTGTGGAGTCCTGTGAAACATCCGATGATGCGACAGAGCTCATGCGCGGGGCAGCTTGTCATGCTCATGACTCTCTTTGGTGCGCACACGATGAAGAGGAGAACCCTCGATGGCAGTGATGCGAATGTCCGGCCGACTGAGGACCAGCGCGACGGTCGCCACCGGCGCGCTGCTGGCCCTGGGGCTCGGCGCCGCGGTACCCGCGGCGGCCGCACCGGGCGGCGACGAACTCGGAGTGATATCCAACGCGGGTGCCGAGGGCACCATCGCAGGCAGTTACATCGTCATCCTCGAAGACAGCGCGTTCTCTGCCAGTTCGGCGCAGGCCGAGGCCCTGGCGGACAGGCACGACGCCAAGGTGACGAGCGTCTACCGGCATGTGCTCAACGGGTTCGCCGCCGAGATGAGCGAGGCCGACGCGCTCGCGCTGGCCGCCGACCCCGCGGTGCGCACGGTCGCCCTGAACCAGACGGTCGAGGTGGCCGGCGTCCAGGCCCCCACCCCCTCCTGGGGCATCGACCGCATCGACCAGGGCGACCTTCCGCTGGACGACAGCTACACCTACCCCGACCATGAGGGCGCCGGGGTGACCGCGTACATCGTGGACACCGGCATCCGTTACTCCCACGAGGACTTCGGCGGCCGGGCCACCTTCGGGTGGGACTCCTTCGGCGGCACCGGCAACGACGGCCACGGCCACGGCACCCATGTCGCGGGCACCGTCGCGGGCGCGTCGTACGGCGTGGCCAAGGCGGCCGACCTCGTGGGCGTGAAGGTGCTGAACGACAGCGGCTCCGGCACCACCCAGACGGTGGTCGACGGCCTGGAGTACGTCACCGCCGACGCCGACGGGCCCTCCGTGGTCAACATGAGCCTGGGCGGCCCGCCGGACGCCATCCTGGACGAGGCGGTGACCACCTCGATCGAGGCGGGCGTCACCTACGCGGTCGCGGCCGGCAACAACTACGGCGCCGATGCCGCCGGCGGCTCGCCCTCCCGGGTGGAGGAGGCGATCACGGTCGCGTCGAGCACGTCGACGGACGCCGTCTCCGACTTCTCCAACATCGGCGGCGTCGTGGACATCTTCGGTCCCGGCTCGGCCATCACCTCGGCGTGGGCCACCAGCGACACGGCCGAGAACACCATCTCGGGCACCTCGATGGCCACCCCGCACGTCGCGGGCGCCGCGGCGCTCCACCTGTCGGAGAACCCGACGGCCACCCCGGCCCAGGTGGAGGCCCACCTCCAGGACACCGCGGTCTGGAACCGGCTCAGCGGCGTTCCCGGCTCGACCGTCAACGCCCTGCTCCACACCGGCGACGAGGGCGGCGCCCCCGAGCCGCCGGACGGCCCGCGGTTCGAGAACGGCACCGACGTTCCGATCGCCGACCTCGGGACGGCCGAGTCCAGCATCGACGTGACCGGCGCGGGCGTGCTCGACGGCGCGTTCCAGGTGGAGATCGACATCACCCACACCTACATCGGTGACCTCACCGTCGAGGTCACCGCCCCCGACGGCAGCGTCCGGCGGCTGCACGACCAGGGCGGCGGCGGCACCGACAACCTGGTCGGCACCTACACCCTCAACGGCACCGGGATCGACGCCGACGGCACCTGGACCCTGCGGGTGGAGGACCTGCTCAGCGGCGACCAGGGCCGGCTCAACGGCTGGGCGCTCCAGCTCTGAGGGCTCCGGATCAGCGGCTGATCAGCCGCTGATCCATCCACCCCGGAGGGCTCACTTCTCGGCCGGAGACTGCTCCCGGTAGATGTCGGGCTCCAGATAGATGGCACGGGCGATCGGCTCCGCCTCGCGGATGCGGGCCTCCGCCGCGTCGATCGCCCGTGCCACGGCCTCCGCGTCCTGCCCGGCCCGCACCGCGATCTTGGCCGCGACGAGCAGCTCCTCGGGGCCCAGGTGCAGGGTCTTCATGTGGATGACGCGGGTGACCGTGTCGCCGTCGACCACGGCCGCCCTGATCCGCCCGACCGACTGGGCGCTGCCCGCCTCGCCCAGCAGCAGCGACTTGGTCTCCAGGGCCAGCACCACCGCGATGGTCACCAGCAGCACGCCGATGCACAGGGTGCCGACGCCGTCGAAGACGCCGTTGCCCGTGGCCAGCGCCAGGCCCACGCCGCCGAGCGCGAGGATGAGGCCGACGAGCGCGCCCAGGTCCTCCAGCAGCACGACGGGGAGTTCGGGCGCCTTGGCGGTCCGCACGAACTGCGGCCAGGACTGGCCGCCCCGCACCTCGTTGGCCTCCTTGATGGCCGTGCGGAACGAGAAGATCTCCGCGATGATCGCGAAGACCAGCACGCCCACCGGCCAGTACCAGTGCTCGATCTCGTGCGGGTGCCGGATCTTCTCCACGCCCTCGTAGACGGCGAACAGGCCGCCGACGGAGAAGAGCACGATGGCCACGATGAACGCGTAGATGTACCGCTCCCGCCCGTAGCCGAAGGGGTGTTCCTCGGTCGCCACGCGCTTGGCCCGCTTGCCGCCGACCAGCAGCAGCCCCTGGTTGCCCGCGTCGGCGACCGAGTGGACCCCCTCCGCCAGCATCGAGGCCGAACCGCTGAAGGCCGCCGCGACGAACTTGGCCACCGCGATCGCCGAGTTGGCGAGCAGCGCGGCGACGATCGCCTTGGTTCCGCCTGAGGCGCTCATGTCCTTGCGTTCCTTCCCCGTCTCCTCGGCCGCAGGGGCCCCGGCCGCACATTCTGTCAGGCGCCCGCCCGGCGCCTCAGGGCAACCGGCGCACTGCCCTCACCGGCCGCGCCCGGGAGCGCGCGCCGCATGCACACGCGCGGCCAACGGTCGAGGCCACAGGCCGCCTCGCGGGCGACGATCGCCCGAAGGCCCGCGGTCAGGGCCTCGGCCTCGACCGTGCGGAAGCCGCAGCGCGCGTAGTAGGGCGCGTTCCAGGGGACTTCGGCGAAGGTGGTCAGCGTGAGGGCGGTGAGACCGGCCGCCGTCGCGTGCGCCCCGGCGTGCTCGATCAGCGAACGCCCCACGCCGCGCCGGGCGTTGTCCGGGCGGACGGAGACCTGCTCGATGTGGAGGCCGCCGTCGACGGGCTCCGCGACGAGGTAGGCCACCGGGCGGTCGTCCGCGCCGACCGCGACCCAGGAGAGTCCCGCGCGGGCCCAACGCGCCAACTCGTCGAGGCCTGGTGGCTCGTCGTCGGCGATCTCCGCCATCCCGACGGCGCGGAACGGCTGCCCCGCCGCCCGTTCGATGTCCTGGAGCAGCGGCAGCTCGGTGCCGCGTGTTTCCCGTATCTGCACCCCTTCATTCTGGGGCCGCGCGCCCTCTGAGGAGGGGTCATCACTTCGAGTGAAACTCTGGCCGTCCCTTGCGGATCGCAACCCTCTGTTGCGAAGCTGTTGCCGACTGTCAACATCTCCGGGAGGGCCAGTGCCGTTCGGTGAGCAGCCCGCGTATCTCCGAGTCGCAGAAGACCTACGACAGCAAATCGTGGACGGCACCCTGCCGCCGCACACCAGGCTGCCCTCGCAGGCGAGCATCCGCTCCGCCTACGGGGTGTCCGACACGGTGGCCCTGGAGGCCCGCAAGGTCCTCATGGCGGAGGGGCTGGTGGAGGGGCGCTCCGGCTCCGGCACCTACGTCCGCGAGCAGCCCGCCCAGCGCACCATCTCGCGCAGCGGGTACCGGACCCTGGGCGACTGCTCGCCGTTCAGGCAGGAGCAGACGGACGAGCGGGTGCGCGGCACCTGGGAGGGGCACAGCGAGCGCCAGGAGGCGCCCGCGGAGGTCGCCGAGCGGCTCTCCATCGAGCCGGACGAACCGGTGATGCGCACCCGGTACGTGTTCCGCATGAGCGGCGAGCCCATCATGATGTCCACCTCCTGGGAGCCGCTGCGCATCACGGGCAGGACGCCGGTGATGCTGCCCGAGCAGGGCCCGCTGGCCGGGCGGGGCGTGGTGGAGCGGATGGCGGCGATCGACATCCACGTGGACAACGTCGCGGAGGAGGTCGGCGCGCGCCCCGCGCTGGCGGCCGAGGCGCGGGTGCTGGGCGGGCTGCCGGGCCACGCGGTGCTGGTCGTCACCCGGACGTACCGGGCGGGCAGCCTCCCGGTCGAGACGGCCGACGTGGTCGTGCCCGCCGACCGCTTCCGCATCGCCTACCACCTCCCCGTGCGCTGAGCCGCGCCCCCGCCCCCGGTGGTGCTCGCCCCACCCGCGGGCGGGTGGCTGCGCCCCTCGTGCGCGCCGCTCCCGCTCCGTAGCGTCGGGCCGAGGGGACGGCGTGCCGGGCGCCGTCCGGAGGAGCGGAGTAGGCGATGTTCCGATCACACGCCGGGCGGCCGGGGGCGCGTTCGGCCGAGGCGCTGCGGCTGGTGTCCGTGCACCGGGTCCACGGCCGGGGAGCGCGGGGCCCCGGCCGTGGACCCGGTGCACGGACACC
>NZ_LAVK01000474.1 GCF_001083795.1 Streptomyces sp. SBT349 | reverse complement strand
GCCCCCACCGGCTCCCGACACCCCCGTCTCGGCGACGAGCCCCGCGTCCGCCAGGCCCTCCAGCGCGCCCTCGACCGTCGGCCGCGACAGGCCGGTCAGCCCGGCCAGATCCGTGAGCGAACACGCGGGCTCGGCGGCCCGCAACGCCCGCAGGACCGCCGCGGAGTTGATCTTGCGCAGCAGTGACGGATCACCGCCGGTGACACGCCCCACATCCGCCTCCCGCGCGCCGGTTCGACGAAGCCGGTTCCACAGAGCCGGTTCGCGCCGGTCTACAGAATGGCCCCCGGAGCGTACGCCGCCGCCTCGGGGTAGGTCTTCACGACCTCCTCCACCCGTTCCAGCACCGACGCCACCTGGTTCCCGGCGGCTCCCGTGAAGGACAGCCGGTCGGCCATCAGCGCCGCAAGCCCCTCCCGGCCCAGCGGGATCCGTTCGTCCCGAGCCAGCCGGTCCATCAGATCGTTCCCCTCCGCACCCTCCCGCAGGCGCAGCGCCGCCGCCACCGCGTTCTCCTTGATGGCCTCGTGCGCCGTCTCGCGGCCCACCCCGGCCCGCACCGACGCCATCAGCACCTTGGTGGTCGCCAGGAACGGCAGGTAGCGGTCCAGCTCCCGCGCGACCACGGCGGGGAAGGCGCCGAACTCCTCCAGCACCGTCAGGAACGTCTCGGCGAGCCCGTCGAACGCGAAGAACGCGTCGGGCAGCGCCACCCGGCGCACCACCGAGCACGAGACGTCGCCCTCGTTCCACTGGTCGCCCGCCAGCTCGCCGGTCATCGAGGCATAGCCGCGCAGCACCACGGCCAGGCCGTTGACCCGCTCGCAGGACCGGGTGTTCATCTTGTGCGGCATGGCCGAGGAGCCGACCTGTCCCGGCCTGAACCCCTCGGTCACCAGCTCCTGCCCGGCCATCAGCCGGATGGTCCTCGCCAGCGACGAGGGCGCCGCCGCCAGCTGCACCAGGGCGGTCACCACCTCGTAGTCCAGCGAGCGCGGGTAGACCTGCCCCACCGAGGTGAGCACCCGGCCGAACCCGAGGTGCGTCGCCACCCGCGTCTCCAGGTCGGCGAGCGCGGCCTCGTTCCCGCCCAGCAGGTCCAGCATGTCCTGCGCCGTCCCCACCGGGCCCTTCACGCCGCGCAGCGGGTAGCGCGCCAGCAGCTCCTCCAGGCGCCCGAAGGCGACCAGCAGCTCGTCGGCCGCCGTGGCGAAACGCTTCCCCAGCGTGGTCGCCTGGGCCGGGACGTTGTGCGAGCGGCCCGCCATCACCAGGCCCGCGTGCTCGCCCGCCAGCCTCCCCAGCCGCGCCAGCAGCGCCACCGTGCGGTCGCGCGCCAGCTCCAGGGAGCGCCTGATCTGCAACTGCTCGACGTTCTCGGTCAGATCCCGCGAGGTCATGCCCTTGTGGACCTGCTCGTGCCCCGCCAGCGCGTTGAACTCCTCGATGCGCGCCTTCACATCGTGCCGGGTGACCCGCTCCCGCTCGGCGATCGACCCCAGGTCGACGCGCTCCAGCACCCGCTCGTAGTCCTCGATCGCCCCGCGCGGGACGGCGACGCCCAGCTCGCCGAGCGCCGTGAGCACGGCGAGCCACAGCCTGCGCTCCAGCACCACCTTGTGCGCGGGGGACCACAGCGTGGCCAGCTCCACGGAGGCGTAGCGGCCGGCCAGAACGTTCGGAATGCGCGGCTTGTCAGTCACGCCACCGGATTCTACGGCCAGTTCTGGGGCCGGTTCTCCGTGACCAGCGGCATCAGCTCCGGCCGCTTGGGCAGGCGTCCGTCCCCCGAGGAACGGCCGGTCAGGCGGCGGCCGATCCACGGCAGCAGGTGCTGCCGCGCGAACCTGAGGTCCCGCCCCCGGCGCACGGCCCAGCCCAGTGGCGCGGTCACCGGCAGCGGCAGGTCCCACGGGAAGTCGGGCGTGTGCCCCAGCCGCTCCCACACGGCCTCCGCCACCCGCCGGTGCCCCTCGGCCGTCAGGTGCAGCCGGTCGTCCGCCCACAGCCGCGTGTCACCGAGCACCGGCGCCGCGTAGAGGTCCACCACCAGCGCGCCGTGCCGGTCCGCGAGCTCGTCGATGAACGTGAACAGCCGGTCCATCCGCCGCCGGTACCGTTCGAGCACCGGCCCCTGCCGCCCCGGGCTGCGCATCAGCACCAGCTGCTTGCAGCCGGGCGCGAGCCGCTCCACCGACGCGGCGAGCAGCCCGCAGACCTCCTCGATGTCGCAACGGGGCCGCAGCACGTCGTTCAGCCCGCCGACCAGGGTCACCAGGTCGGCCCCCATGGCCGCGCCCAGGGGCACCTGCTCGTGGGCGATCTGCCGCATCAGCTTGCCGCGCACGGCGAGGTTGGCGTACGCGAACTCGGGCACCCCGGCGGCCAGCCGCCGGGCGAGGAGGTCGGCCCAGCCCCGGTAGGTCCCGTCGGGCAGGGCATCGGACATGCCCTCGGTGAACGAGTCACCGAGGGCCACAAAGCTGCGGTAACCAGCTGCGTTTTCCATGGCGGCCACCATGGTAGCCAGCGTTGGAGAGGGGATGGCTCAGGGCTCGAAGCCCTCGGCCCGCTCCTCCTGTTCGTCCTCGGCGATGTGCATCGCCGCCTCCTCGGCGGCAGCCGCCCCGCCGTCGATGCCGACGTCCTCGGCCACGATGTCGACGTCGCGGCGCGGGCCGTCGCCCTCGTCGCCGACCAGGCGCCCGGACCGGTCCTCGCCGGAGATCTCGTCCTCGCGCGGCTCTCCCGCCAGGTCGGGGCTGTCGCCGATGCCGTCGCCCGGCGGCTGCCCGACGTCGGGCACCTCCTCGGCCAGCCGCCCGTCCAGCGTCTCGCGCTCGTGCTGCCCGGCCGCGGTGGTGCCGTAGTCGTTCACGGCCAGGGGCTTCTCGGGCGGCGAGTAGCCCTCGTCCAGCACCTCGTCGAGGTCCTTCTCCTCCAGCGCGTTGTCGAGGTCGGCCTCGTACCTGGACTCCCCGGCGAATTCGTCGGGCGGCTGGTAGACGTCGTCACCCATCGGGTCGTCGGTCACGTCAGCTCACCTCCCCGAGCCGTCGCCCGTCCCACCGGAGCTGCCCGCGAAGAGCACCCGGGCCAGCTCCTCGTCCAGCGTGTCGCGGATCTTCCGCGTCAGGCCGCCGACGGTCGCCTCCTCCGTCACCTCGACCACGCAACGGGCCTCGTGCACGGCCTTCGGCAGCTCGGCACCCGAGCGCTCGGCGACCCGCGCGAAGAACTGCTCGTTGGTCATCCGCACGCCGGTCGCGGGCAGGTCGGGGGCCGTGGCGACGCGCCGGAGGTGCTCGCCGATCTCCTGGGGGAGCTGGGCCGCCAGGTGCTCCGCCATCCCCGGCGGAATGCGCTCGGCCAGGGTCTCCAGGCTGGCGCGCGTCGCGGCCTCGGCGGCGCCCCTGCTGTCCAGCCGGGCGCGCGCCTGTACCTGTCCTATGAAGTCGTCGTGTCGCATGGCCGCCGGGTTCCCCCCGGTGGCCAGGCAAAACCGGCAGGTCGATCGGCGGGCCGGGGCCCCGGCCCGGCCCTCACCGCCCGAGGGCCGCCATGGCGGCGTTGTGGCCGCCGATGCCGCTCACGCCCCCGCCGCGCACCGCGCCCGCGCCGCACAGCAGCACGTTCGCGTGGCCCGTCGCCACCCCCCACCGCGCGGCCGGGTCCTCGGCGCGCTCCTCCGTGAAGGGGAAGGCGAGGTCCCCGTGGAAGATGTGGCCGCCCGGCAGCCGCAGGTCGCGCTCCAGGTCGAGCGGCGTCTTCACCTCGATGCAGGGGCGGCCCGCCGCGTCCGGCGCCAGGCAGTCGGCGATCGGCTCGGCCAGATGCGCGTCCAGCGCCGCGAGCGTCGAGGCCAGCAGTGCGTCCCGCGCCGCGTCGTGGTCGGCCGCGAACAGCCGGGCGGGGGCGTGCAGGCCGAAGAGCGTCAGCGTCTGGTGGCCGGACCCGGCCAGCTCGGGGGAGAGGATCGAGGGGTCCGTCAGCGAGTGGCAGTACACCTCGCTCGGGGGCGTCCCGGGCAGCCGCCCGGCCGCCGCCTCGCGGTGGGCGGACTCCAACTGCCCGTAGCCCTCGGCGATATGGAACGTCCCGGCGAACGCCTCCCGCGGGTCCGTGTCGCGGTCGCGCAGCGCGGGCAGGCGGCGCAGCAGCATGTTGACCTTCAGCTGCGCGCCCTCGGCCTCCGGCGGCGGCGGGTCGCCGAGCAGCGCGGCCAGCTCCCGGGGCGACGCGTTCACCAGCACCCGGTCCGCGCCGACCGCGCCGCTTCGGCCCGACCCGTTCTCGAACGCGACCTCGGCCCTCGTGCCGTCCGTGGCGATCGACGTCACCTCGTGCCCGGTGCGGATCTCGGCCCCCGCCGACCGTGCCGCCGCGGCCAGCGCGTCGGTCACCGCGCCCATGCCGCCCACCGGGACGTCCCAGGCGCCGGTGCCCTGGCCGATCACGTGGTAGAGGAAGCAGCGGTTCTGGACGAGCGACGGGTCGTGCGCGCCCGCGAAGGTGCCGATCAGCGCGTCCGTGAGCACCACGCCCCGCACCAGGTCGTCCCGGAACCCCGCCTCGATCGCCTCGCCCAGCGGCCGTTCGAACAGCGCCTCCCAGACGGCCCCGCC
>NZ_LAVK01000473.1 GCF_001083795.1 Streptomyces sp. SBT349 | reverse complement strand
CGTGTGGTCGTCATCGACTGCACGGAGACCGGTGCGTCCCCGCCTACGGCGACGGATCCGACCTGGATCTGACGGCTGGCACGACGCTCGGCCAGCTTGATCGGGACGGACGGGATTCCGAGCGAGATGGCTGTCATGTGATTAACGCAACCCCACGGTAAGGATGGGCGGGCTCCTGGGCTCCGAGCCTACGGCACCTCACCCGGTCAGCCGCACCGGGCTGACGATATCCGCGGCCAGCACCAGCAGGGTGAAGCAGATGAACACACCGGCCACCACATACGCGACCGGCATGAGCTTCGCCACGTCGAACGGGCCCGGGTCCGGGCGCTTGGTCACCCTGGCCCAGCCGCGGCGCATCGACTCCCACAGGGCACCCGCGATGTGGCCGCCGTCGAGCGGCAGCAGCGGAAGCATGTTGAACAGGAAGAGCGACAGGTTGAACCCGGCGACCAGGAACAGCGCCGTCGCGACCTGCTGGCTGGCCGGGATGTCGAGGGTGAAGATCTCGCCGCCCACCCGCGCCGCGCCCACCACGCCCATCGGGGAGTCCTGCTCGCGCTCCCCGTTCCCCAGGGCGGCGTTCCACAGGCCGGGGATCTCGGACGGGATGTTCACCATGGCCTCGACGCCGGTGGACATGATGTCGCCCATCCGCTCGATCGCCTGGGGGAAGTCCTGCTGGACGATGCCGCCGGCGGGGGAGAAGCCCAGGAAGCCCGCGGTGACGTACTCCCCCTCCACATAGCCGCCCTCGCCGTCGGTCTTGGCGACCTGGTTCTCGATGAGGTCCGCCCGCAGATCCACCGTCCGGCCGTCGCGCTCGACGGTGAGGGTGGCCGCCCCCGTGGTGTCGCGGATGCGCTGCTGGAGCGTGCTCCACTCCTCGACGGGCTCGCCGTCGAACGCCACGATGACGTCCCCGGCGCGCAGCCCGGCCGCCGCGGCCGGAGCCGGACGGTCCGACGCCTGGCAGTCGCGCGGCTCCTCGCTCTGCTCTATGACGCACTCGGAGACGGTGCCGACCGTCGTGGTCTGCGTGTTGATGCCGAAGCCCATCAGCACGCCGAGGAAGATCGTCACCGCCAGGATCAGGTTCATCGCGGGGCCCGCGAACATGACGATCACGCGCTTCCACGGCTGGCGCGTGTAGAACAGCCGCTTGTCGTCCCCCGGCTGCAACTCCTCGAACGCGGCGGCCCGTGCGTCCTCGATCATCCCCCGGAACGGGGACGTGGAGCGCTTGCGGATCGCGCCGTCGTCCCCCGGCGGGAACATCCCGATCATCCGGATGTAGCCGCCGAGCGGGATCGCCTTGACCCCGAACTCGGTCTCCTTCTTCTTCCGGGACCAGATGGTCGGGCCGAAGCCGACCATGAACTGCGGCACCCGCACCCCGAACATCCGCGCCGTCGAGAAGTGGCCCAGTTCGTGCCAGGCGATGGAGAACAGCAGGCCGAAGACGAAGACGAGTATGCCGAGAATGAACATCAACGCCGTCATGCGGTCACTGCCTCCGTCGTGGTGCCGCTCGCCGTGCCGGCGAGCTCACGGGCACGCTGGCGCGCCCTGGTCTCCGCATCGAGGACGTCCGGGAGTGCCAGCGAGGTTCCGGAACCGCCGGTGCCCAGTTCCTCCACGACCTGGGCGACGGTGTCCACGATCCCGGTGAACGGCAGCAGCCCGGCGAGAAAGGCATCGACGCACTCCTCGTTCGCCGCGTTGAACACCGCGGGCGCGGTACCGCCGAGGCTACCCACCTTCCTGGCGAGCGGCACCGAGGGGAAGGCATCGGTGTCCAGCGGGAAGAACTCCCAGGTGTGCGCCTTCGACCAGTCGCACGCGGGCGCCGCCTCGGTCACCCGGTCCGGCCAGCCGAGGGCGAGCGCGATCGGCATCCGCATGTCCGGCGGGCTGGCCTGCGCCAGCGTCGACCCGTCGACGAACTCGACCATGGAGTGCACGTAGGACTGCGGGTGGACCACGACCTCGATCTGCTCGAACGGGATCCCGTACAGCAGGTGCGCCTCGATGACCTCGAGCCCCTTGTTGACCAGGGTCGCCGAGTTGACCGTGATGACCGGGCCCATCGCCCAGGTCGGGTGCGCCAGCGCCTCCTGCGGCGTCACCCCGGCGAGCTCGGCCCGGGACCGCCCGCGGAACGGGCCGCCGCTCGCCGTGACGACGAGCCGGGAGACCTCGCCCAGGGTCCCGCCCATCAGCGCCTGGAACAGCGCCGAGTGCTCCGAGTCCACCGGGATGATCTGCCCCGGCTTGGCCAGCGACGTCACCAGCGGGCCGCCCACGATGAGCGACTCCTTGTTCGCCAGGGCGAGCACGTGCCCGGCCTCGAGCGCCGCCAGCGTCGGCGCCAGGCCGATCGAGCCGGTGATCCCGTTGAGCACGGTGTGGCAGGGGGAGGCCGCGAGCTGCGTCGCCGCGTCCGGCCCGGCGAGGATCTCCGGGAGCGGCTGCCCCACCCCGTACTGCGCGCGCAGCGCCTCCCGCAGCTCGGTGACCTTGTCCTCCCTGGCCACGGCGACGGTCCGCACGCGGAGCCGGTGCGCCTGCCCGGCCAGCAGGTCGACCCGCCCGCCCGCCGCGGAGAGAGCCGTCACCCGGAACAGCGACGGATTCCGCAGGACCACATCGATGGCCTGGGTGCCGATCGACCCGGTGGACCCGAGGATCACCACCTCGCGTGGCCCCTCGGGCGGGGGGCCCGAGGGATAGCGGACGCGCGGGTCGGCGAGACAGGCGGCACTCATGGTCATCCTCCTATTGTCACTGCTTCTCACACGGTCGGTGACGGGGCCCCGGTGAGGCCCTCTCTCACCCCTGACCCACATCGAGGCGGCTCGGGTTCCCCAGAAGGCCCATCTCACTGTCCGTCGGTACCATCCGCACCAACTGCCTGGCCGTCCGTGTGCACCACAGAATGGCGTTCTCCGCGAACGTCGGCAATGCCCGCGCCTGCACCTCGGGAAGCGCCAGCATGCGCCCCACGGCCCGCGCCTCGTCGGGCGATACCCGCTGCACGCCGACCAGTGCCGCCCGCTCCACCAGACGGTGCGACACCTGACTCAGATACGGCAGGAGCGTCAGCACCGGCTGCCAGGGCGCCGACGCCACCCGGCCCCGCGGCGGCTTGATCCCGCAGTCCCGCACCACCAGCACCGGGCTGCCCAGCGTCGCCCCCAACGGGGGCACCCGGCCCACCTCGTGCAGCGTCATGCACTCCAGGCCGCCGTTCGCCGCCTGCGCCAGCCGCGCCCACAGCTGCGGCCTGCCCGTCTCCACGACCACCCGCGCGCCCGTGGCCACCGCGCGCAGCGCCAGCACCTGCGCCGCCCACACCCCGCCGATCAGCACCACGTCGTACGGCACGGGATGGTGGATCCCCAGCACGGCGGGGCGCGACCTGCTGTCCACGCCGACGATGATCCCGTCGTCCCCGACCGGCAGCGCGAGCGCGTCCAGCTCCGCCGCCGAGAGCACGTGCCCCGACCGGCCCATCAGCGCGCACCCCCCAGCGGCAGCGTCGCCTGGAGCCCCGGCAGCTGCTGCCGGTCCATCCGGACCAGCCCCACCCGGGCGGCCCGCGCCGCCCCCATCAGCTGCCGGCTCGCCGCCACCAGCTCACCCTCCCCGCGCCCCGTGATCCGCACATGGCCGCTGAGCACCGCGGAGCCGCGCCCCTCGCCGCGCAACGTCAGCGCGAACGTGGTCGCGAACGCGGGCAGCGACGTCAGCAGGGCCACCAGACCCGGCAGCGGTGTCGCCCCCTGACCGAGCGCGGGCCACCGCGCCACCCGGAACGTCGTGTGCCACCGGTCGTCGCAGCGCCAGGCCCGGAGCCCCTCCGCCGTCCGCCGCGGCCGGTGCCCCCCGGACCGGCCTATCAGCGTGGTCGCCGCCGGATCGGATCCCGTGCACGCCGCGACCGCCGACAGCAGCTCCGCCTCCGTCAGCACCGTCGCCGTGAACCCGGCCCCCGTCAGCCTGCTCGCGAGCTGGTCCGCCGCCCGCGTCAGAGCGCGCTGCGCCACCTCGATCCCGCCGCCCCGCCCGGCCACCGCCTCGGGGCACAGCTCCGGATCCAGGCGCAGCGCCACCCAGGTCAGCCGCAGCGCCGGCGCGTCACCCCGCTCCTGGAGCAGCGCGTAACTCGTCCCCGCCACCGAGCGCTCCGGCAGCACGGGCGCCGGTGCGGGCTGCGTGTACTGCACCGACTGCACCGACTCCAGCCGGATCCCGTCGGTCACCAGCGCCTCGTACAGCAGCGACAGCGGCAACGGCCGCGCCGCGCGCCCCGGCTGGAGCGGCGACAGCGCCGCCTGCACCCGCAGCACCGCCGTCAGCGTCCCCCCGTCCGCGGCCATCCCCACCTCGCGTCGCTCCCTGCCGTCCCGTCCGCCGGGCGCCGCCACCGTGTAACTCCGCAGCCCCGGACGGCACTCGGCCGCCAGCGCGAACAGCGGGTCCACATCGGGGTCCTGCGGCGCCGCGGCCACCCGCCGCTGCCGCCGCAGCACCAGCGCGGAACCGATCCACCCCGGCAGCGACTCACCCCGTCGCCACGCCACGAGCACCACCACGAGCAGCGCCGCTGCCGCCGCAGCACCAGCGCGGCGACCGGCCAGCTGCCCGCCACCCACCCGGCGGCCACCAGGCCGC
>NZ_LAVK01000472.1 GCF_001083795.1 Streptomyces sp. SBT349 | reverse complement strand
GGACGATCCTGGCCGAAGCGCGGCGCATCCAGCACCTCTACCTCGCCGACATCGTCGCCGACCCCCGGTACCGCGACCCGCCCCGTCCAGCCAGGTGGTCGACGGGCGCGCTCAGTCCGGGTGCCGGGGCCGGGCCGGGTCGCGGTACCGGGGGTCGGCGACGATGTCGGCGAGGTAGAGGTGCTGGATGCGCCGCGCTTCGGCCAGGATCGTCCGGTCGCCGTCGGGGTGGTCGCGGAAGGCGAGTTGGAGCAGCGCCTCGGAGGCGTGCACGCCCGCGCGGCAGGCGACGGCCAGGGCGGTGCTGTCGGCCAGGTGCTCCCGGGAGACGAGGATGCGCCGCAGGTGCGCCGCGACCATGGCGTTGTTGTCCTCGTCCAGCTGGAGCAGTTCGCGGCTGAGGTAGCGGCCGGTGCGGATGGCGAGGTAGCCCGGGTTCTTCCGGTAGAGCTCGACGTACCGGTCGAAGACGAGGTTGACCAGGTCGTACCAGCGGGCGTCGCGCGCGTCGCGCAGGATGGACCTCATGGCCGCGGAGTGCGTCTCCATGTGCTGCCGGGCCACGGCGGCCAGCACGGCGTCCCGGTCGTCGAAGAACTGGTAGAGCGTGCCGACCGGGACCGCGGCGTCGGCGGCGATGCGGCGCGTGGTCAGGGCCTCCACGCCCTCCCTGGCGAGGAGGCGGTCGGCGGCGGCCAGGATGGCCTCGACGCGGGCGCGGCTCCGGGCCTGCTGGGGCGCCTTCCGCAGTCCGGGCTCCCGGGTCGGCTCGGTCATCGCCTCGGTCCTCGCCTCGCTCGTCGTGTGGTTCGCGGCGCGGGGTGCGCCCGATCCTACCGGCGTGGCCCGGGAGGCCCGTTCAGCCGTTGATCGCGGCATACAGCCCCCGGTTGCGGCGGTAGACGGCGCGGAAGGTGGCGTAGGCTCGGTCGTACACCGGGCGGTTGGCCGCGTTGGGCACGAACTCCCTGGCGATGGTGACCTTTTCCGGGATCTCGTGCCAGTCGAGCGCGCCCAGCGCCACGGAGGCGATGAGCGCGGCGCCTCGGGCGTTGGCCAGGGCGGGGTCGGCGACCTGGCGGATCGTGCGGCCGAGGATGTCGGCCACGGCCTGGCACCAGAACGGGGAGGTGGCGCCGCCGCCGATGAAGGTGAGGTGGGGGAAGGGCCGGCCGGTGAACCGTTCCACCGACTCGTTCAGCCAGCGGGCGTTGAACGCGATGCCCTCGAAGGTGGCGCGCACGAGGTCGGCGCGGGTGGTGGTGAGCGAGACGTTGAACCAGCCGCCGCGCACCGTGGGGTCGTCGACCGGGGTGCGTTCGCCGTTGAGCCAGGGCGCGAACACCACGCCGTTGCTGCCGGGCGGCGCGGTCTCGGCGAGGCGGTTGAGCCGGTCGAGGATCTCCTCGTGGGTGCCGTGGGGGCGCTCGCCCGCCGCGAACGCGTCGTCCGGGCCGAGGACGTTGCCGATCAGCCAGTCGATGCCCTTGCCGGCGACGTCCTGGACGGTCGCCACCCAGTACGAGCCGGGCACCACGGACGGCAGGGCGGCGACGTTGTGCCACGGGTCGGTCTTCTTGCGGGGGACGTGGCAGGACAGCCAGGCGGAGGTGCCGATGCACAGGTGTCCCTGGTGGGGCAGCACCGCGCCGGCGCCGACCGCGGCGGCCGTGGTGTCGCCGGTGCCGGCGACGACCTGGACGTGCTCGCCGAGCCCGAGGTCGGCCGCGGCCGAGGGGAGGATCCTCCCGACCACGGTGGCGGGCTTCACCAGGCGGGGCAGCAGGTCCGGGGCGAACCCCGCCAGCCGCATCAGCCGCTTGTCGTACCGGACCGTGCCCGGCGTCCGGTTGTCGGTGCACCAGCGCAGGGCGATCGTGTCGTGGCCGGCCACCGGCTGCCCGGTCAGCCGCATGGTGAGGTACTCGGGGACGTCGAGGAGATACGCCGTGCGCGCGTAGACGGACGGAAGGGCGTGCTGGAGGAACTGGGCCTGCCCGACGGGGTCCTTGCCGGTGAGGGTGGGGGCCCCGCCGGTCTTGGCGACCCACTCGCGCAGCCGCAGCGCGTTGTACCCGGTGCGGGGTATCCGCAGCCCGCCGCCCGCCAGCCGCCGGGAGTGCGCGGCGCCGCGGCTGTCCATCCACAGCAGGGCACGGTGCAGATGGCGCCCTGTGGCGTCGACGGGAACGGTGCCGCCCCACTGGGCGGACAGGCAGATCGCGGCGATGTCCGGGACGGGGGCGAGGCCGCGGGCCAGCAGCCGGCGCAGCGCGGCGCGGATGGCCCGCCACCAGTCGTCGGGGTCCTGCTCGGCGCCGCCCCCGGGGAGCAGGTGCAGGGGGGTGTGCGCGGACTCGTGGCCGAGGGCCCGCCCGTCGGTGGTGGCGAGCACGGCCCTGGGGCCGCCGGTGCCGAGGTCGACCCCGATGACGTAGCGGGGGGCCACGGCGGTCAGATCCTGGCGAGGACGCGGCCGAAGCGGGCGAGGGCGTCGTCGACGACCGCGTCGGTGTGGGCCATGCTGGTGTAGAGGCGGCTGCCCGCGAGGGTGATCAGGCCCTCGGCGGAGAACGCCATCGACATCTGGCCGAGCATGTCGCCGCGCGGGCCCAGCTCGGTGCCGAAGTCCGGGTCGTCCAGGGAGAGATGGAGCACGCCCGAGGTGTGCAGGTGCACGATCGAGCCGACGTTGTAGGTGACGTAGGGCAGGTCGTGCGCGGCGATCAACGCGGCCAGCCCGGCGCTGAGCCGGTCCCCGGCCCGGCCCGCGAGCGCCGGGGCGCCGGTGCGGTCCATCTCGGTCAGCGCGTGGTAACCGGCCGTGCAGGACAGCGGGTTGGCGGCCAGGGTGCCGCCGACGAGGGCGCGCTTGCCGACGGCGGTGAGACCTCCCTGGAGGACGGACATGACCTCCTCGCCGCCGCCGAGGCCGCCGGCGGCCGGGTAGCCGCCGGCCACGCACTTGCCGAAGACGGTCAGGTCGGGGCGGACGCCGAAGTAGCCCTGGGCGCCGCCCATGCCGAGCCGGAAGGCGGTCACCACCTCGTCGAAGACGAGCAACGCGCCGAACTCGTCGCACAGTTCGCGCACGAGGCCGTTGAACTCGGGGCGGACCAGGTGGGTGCCGCTCTCCGGGCCGATCGGCTCGACGAACACGGCGGCCGTGCCGCCGCTCTCCTCGTTGGCCGCGAGCCGCTCCCGCAGGGCGTCCAGGTCGCCCGGGGCCACCTCCTGGGTGAGCCGCAACGCGCCTGGCGGGATGCCCGCGGCCTCCAGGCTGCCGGTGCCGGGGATGCGCAGCCCGTAGACGACCTGGTCGGACCAGCCGTGGTAGGCGCCCCCGACCTTGATCACATGGGCCTTGCCGGTGTGTGCCCTGGCGACGCGGACGGCGGCCATGACCCCCTCGGTGCCGCTCCCGAGCATCCGGAACCGCTGGACGGCGGGCATGAAGTCGTGGATGAGCTTGGCGAGGCGGACCTCGGAGGAGTGCAGCATCCCGGTGACGGGGCCGCACTCGGCCAGCAGGGACTGGACCTTCTCGCGGACCGGCGGGTAGTTGCTGCCCAGCACGGTCGGGCCGCCGGCCTGGAGGAAGTCGAGGTACCGGTTGCCGTCGACGTCCCACAGGTGGGCGCCCTCGGCGCGGACGATGTCGAGCGGCCAGGGGTCATTCAGCGCGAGGTTGTGCTGGACGCCGTCCGGTATGTACCGCGCGGCCTCGGCGGCCGTCGCCCTTGAGCCCGCCGTGTGCTGCTCGAACCAGGCGTGGTACCCGGCGAGCGCCGTGTCGTCCGGCCGCCGGACCGGGGTGTGGACGAGCCGGTCCAGGCGCCGCTCGATCGCGTCGACGTCCGGCCAGTGGGAGATCGCGGGTGCGGTCACGGTCGCCCCCTCACAGCTTCCTGGTGGTGCCGTAGCCGTCGGCGAGCGCCCGCGCGACGACGTCCTCCTGTGCCTGCCTCCCCAGCAGGTGGGGCGTGCCGAGGGCGAGGCAACGGGCGTACAACTCGGCTGCCCACTCGGTCAGTTCGAGGTTGCCGACGGCCTTCTCCACGGTGGGGCCGAGCGCGATCGAGCCGTGGTTGCGCAGCAGCGCGGCCTGCCGTCCTTCGAGCGCGGTGACCACGTGCGCGGCCAGTTCCGCGGTGCCGTAGGTCGCGTAGGGGGCGACGCGCACCGAGCCGCCGAGCGCGAGCATCGCGTAGTGCACCACCGGGATCTCCTCCAGGGTGCAGGCGATCGCGGTGGAGGCGACCGCGTGGGTGTGGGTGATGGCCCCGGCGCCGGTGGCCCGGTAGACGGCCAGGTGCATGGGCACCTCGGAGGTGGGGGCGAGGTCGCCCTCGACGACCTGGCCCTCCAGGTCCAGGACGGTCATCATCGCGGGGGTCAACTCGCCGATCACCCCGCCGGTGGGCGTCACGGCGACCAGGTCGCCCGCCCGGGCCGACAGATTGCCGCTCGTCCCGATGACCAGGCCCCCGGCGGCGAGCCGCCTGCCCGCGGCCGCGAGTCCCTCGCGCTCCTGTTCCAGCAGCATCGTCATTCCCCTGTGCCGAGACCGGTCCCCCGTTGACCATGTGCATGCTAGTACTGCAACCGCAGCTGGCGTGACGGATGGCGTTGGGTCTCGTTGGTGTGACTGTGTGCTGATGGACTGGTGGTTGAGCGGGTCGAGTCGTGGTTCGAGGGGATAGCCGGGCTGTGTGCCCG
>NZ_LAVK01000471.1 GCF_001083795.1 Streptomyces sp. SBT349 | reverse complement strand
GCCCGGCCCCGGCGGCGCGGCGGGCGGCCCGTTCACCGCTCGCCGCCGGCGGCCGCCCCGACGCGCGGCGCGTCGAGGGCGGCCAGGAAGGCGTCCACGGCCGCGCTCCACGGGAACTCCTCGGCGCGCGCCCTGGCCGCCGCGCGGCGCTCGGCCTCGGGGCGGGCCAGCAGCCGCCGCACCCCGTCGGCGAACGACCGCCCCGTGCCGTCGGCGCGGGTGCCCGCGGTGCCGAGCAGCGCGGGGACGGCGGACCTGGCGCTGGCCACCACGGGGGTGCCGCAGGCCAGCGCCTCCATGGCGGCGAGCCCGAACGTCTCGGCCGGTCCCGGCGCGAGCACCACGTCGGCGCTGGCCTGGAGGACCGCCACGTCCGCCGGGTCGCCGATGTGGCCGGCGAAGACGACCGGCAGCCGCCGCTCCGCGGCCCGCTCGCGCAGCCGGGCGCCGAGCGGGCCCTCGCCCGCCACCACCAGGACGGCGTCGGTGCCGGCCCGGCGCAGCTCGGCGAGGGCGTCCAGGGCGAGCCCGGGGCGCTTCTCGGGGGAGAGCCGCGAGCACATGGCCAGCAGGACGGGCGAGCCGCCGGCCAGGTCGGCGCGGAGCGCGGGGTCGTGGAGGTCGGGGCGGCAGCGGCGCAGGTCCACGCCGAGCGGCGCGCGCACGACGTTGCGCGCCCCGACGCGCTGGAACTCCCTGGCCGCCCACTCGGTGGTGCACACCACGCGGGTGTAGGCGTGCGCCGTGCGGAGGTTGAGCCGGTCGGCCGCCAGCCGGCACAGGCCCCCGGGCAGGCCCCAGGTCGCCATCACCCCGTCCACGCTCTCGTGCGAGACCATCACGGAGGGGACGCGGTGGCGCCTGGCCCACTGCCCCGTCCAGCGCAGGGTGGTGCGGTCGGAGACCTCGAGCCGGTCGGGCGCGAGCTCCGCGAGCAGCCGCGTCAGCCGCGCCCTGTCGGTCATGACCCGGTAGCCGCCGGTGCCGGGCAGCACCCGGCCGGGCAGGGTGATCACGCGGCCCTGCCCGGTCATGACGTCGCCCGCGCTCCGGCCCGGGACGACGAGCACCGGCTCGTGCCCGGCCTCCAGATAGCCGGTGCCCAGCTCGCGCAGGGCCGTGCGCAGGCCCCCCGAGGCGGGGGCCACGAAGTTGGCGAGGCGGACGATCCGCAGCCCCGCCCCGTTCCGCCCGCTCACCGGAGGGCCACCGTCCGCGCGTCGAGCACCCGGGTGTAGTGGCCGATCAGCTGGTCGCCGATCGCCTCCCAGGAGCGGCCCCGCACGGCGGCGTGACCGGCGGCGGCCAGCCGCGCGCGCCGCTGGGGGTCGTCGCGCAGGGCCGAGACCGCGTCGCGCACGGCGGCGGCGTCGCGGGGCGGGACGAGCAGCCCGGTCACCCCGTGCTCGACGAGGTCGAGCGGGCCGCCGACGGCGGGGGCCGCCACGGCGACGCCGCTGGCCTGGGCCTCCTGCACCGTCTGGCAGAACGTCTCGAACGGGCCCGTGTGCACGAACACGTCCAGCGACGCGTAGACGCGGGCCAGGTCCTCGCCGGTGCGCCGGCCGAGGAACCGCGCCCCGGGCAGCGCCGCGCGCAGCGCGCCCTCGCTCGGCCCGTCGCCGACCACGACGACCCGCACGCCCGGCAGGACGGCGGTCTCGGCCAGCAGCTCCACGTGCTTCTCGGGGGCGAGGCGGCCCACGTACCCGACCAGCAGCTCGCCGCCGGGCGCCAGCTCGCGGCGCAGCGCCGCGTCCCGCGCCGAGGGCCGGAAGTTCGCGGTGTCCACGCCGCGCCCCCACAGCTCGACCCGGGGGATGCCGCGGGCCTCCAGGGCGCGCAGCGAGGCGGAGGAGGGCGCGAGGGTGAGATCGGCCGCGGAGTGCACGGCGCGTATCCGGCGCCAGGCGGCGAGCTCGCCCGCCCCCAGATACGTGCGGGCGTAGCCGGCGAGGTCGGTCTGGTAGACGGCGACGGCGGGGACGCCGAGCCTGACCGCCAGGGAGGCGCCGCGCGCCCCCAGGATGAACGGGCTGGCGAGGTGGATGACGTCGGGGCGGTGAGCGGCCACCGCGGCGGCCAGCCTGCGGCTGGGAAGCGCGACCCTGACCTGGGGATAGCCGGGCAGCGGGAGGGAGGGGACGTGCACGACGGGAGCGGGGCCGTCGTGGCGGGCGCGGACACCGGGCGCGGGAGCGGGGGTGACGACCAGCGGGTGGTCGCCGCGGCGCGTCAGGTGACGGGCGGTCTCCAGGGCACAGCGGGCCACGCCGTTGATGTCGGGGGGATAGGACTCGGTGATGATGGCGACTCGCATCGGGGAGGTGCGCATACGGCAGTTGTCACCGGTGCCGGCGTGCCCCTGCCCACATCCGTATGTCCGTTCGGAAAACGTCCCATGAGCATCATCAGCCGACGGCCCGCGCCGCGAGGCGCCCCCTGACGGCCGTCTGCACCCCGGCCTGCTCCGCCGGGTCGGTGGCCAGGCGCCGCAGCCGTTCCACGACGCGCTGGTCCACGGTGGTCGCGCAGCGGGCCGCGACCTCGCGGGTGTCCTCCTCGCAGTCCCACAGGCACTCGACGGCGAAGCCCGCGGCGAACGAGGGATCGGTGGCGGCGAGCGCGCCGGCGGTGTGGCCGCGCAGGTGGGAGGAGGACGTCTCGCGGTAGATGTGCCGCAGCACGGGCACCGCCGTGGTGACGGCCAGCCGGCCCACGCCCTCGACCAGCGGGCGCAGCTCCCTCGCGTCGGTGCCTCGGGTGCGCACCGCCCGGTAGAGGGCAGCCAGCACCAGGGGCGCGTCCCGCAGCTCGCCGTGGTCCGCGAGCATGACGGCGGCGCACGCGCCGAGGTCGTCGTGGCGCTCGGCCCAGCGCCGCGCGTGGCTGAGCGCGTCCGGTCCCCGCATGCGGGAGAACGCGGTCACCGCGGCGCGGGCGACATCGGGGTCGGCCGACGCGGCGCCGTCCCTGATGAGCGGGAAGACGTCGGGGTCGCCGCGCTCGGCCAGGTGGCGCAGGGCCGCCGCCCCGGGCGCGGGGTGGCCGTCCGCGGCGGTGGCCAGCAGCCTGGTGCGGTCGGACGGGCCCGCCACGGCGCCGAGGCACCGGGCGGCCGACGCCTCGCGCCACTGGCGCGGGGTCCGCTCGTAGCCGTCGCGCGCCCAGTCCAGCACGGAGGCGACGCTCCAGCCCGGCTGGGGGCCCGGCGGGCGCAGCTGCCGCTGCCATCGGTCGAAGTCGCCGTCCTCCAGGGCCCGCTCCAGCCGGGCGCGTTGCCCCGGGCGGGCCGGATCGTCCGCCCACAGGTGCCAGGGGCGTGGCTCGAAGGAGTCCCTGACGGCCGCCGTCAGGGCCGCGCCGCCCTGCTCGTCGCAGGGGAAACGGGCCAGGACGTGGGGGCCGAGGGCGCGCAGGCCCGTGTCGTCGTCGCGGACGGCCAGCTCGTCGAGCGCCCAGCGCCAGTTGGTGCCCGCGATGGCGTAACGGCGCAGCAGCCGCAGCGCCTCGCGGTTGCCGTAGGAGGTCAGGTGGCCCAGCACGGACAGCGCGAGCCCGGTGCGTTCCTCGTCGTCGCGCAGCGCGTCCTCGGGGTCGGCCAGGTGGGCGGCGATGGCGTCGAGGCCGGCGCCCAGCTCGACGTAGAGCCTGGCGTAGTAGAGGGAGCGGTGTTCGAGCTGCCAGTCCTGGCGGGGATCGTGCAGGACGCAGCGGTCCAGCGCGGCGACGGCCTCCGCCCTGGGGGCCGCGAGGGCGTGCAGCCACCCGTCGCCGCGCCCCCGCTGGAGGAGCCCGAGGAGGGTCCCGCTGGGCGCTATGTCTGTTTCGGTCGGACTGGCGAACATATGAGTCAGCATCCGGTGCGTCTGATCCGCTGGCAACGGGATTTCCGTTGGGCGGGCTCCTTGCCGGTCACAGCCGTTCTACACCCTTCTCGCGGGAACCCGCGCCCTCGGGGCGGCTGAATCTCTCACCGGGCGGGGAAGGCTGTGCAACAGTCTGGAGTCGCCCGCGCCGACCGCGCCGACCGCTCCGGCTTGCCAGGGCCAGACCGCGCCGTATCGGGGACCAGCCATGCTCTCCTCCCAGAACCCGGATCACCCCGCGAACGAGGTGCCAGCCGGACCCACGCTCGACGACCTGGTCGAGCGCGCCCGCCGCCTGCGGCAGGACGTGGACACCGCACGCCTCGCCGACACCCCCGGCGGGGCGGAGGGCGGGGCCGCGCCGGGCTCCGCGGCCGGCATACGGCACGCGGGGTGGGCGATGGCCGCGCACCGTCTCGACGAGGCCGCGGACCAGCTCGACCAGCTGCGGGCCGCGACGGCGCCCGACGGGCGCGCGCGCCTCGGCATGCGCGTGGGCAGCGCCGAGTGGGACCTGCTGACCGACGACGTGGTCTGGTCGGAGGAGCTGTTCTCGATCTTCGGCAGGGCCGCGCAGGACGGGCCGCTGAGCCTGGACCAGCTGCCCTCCTGGCTGCCCGCCGAGGACCAGCCCGCGCTGACCGCCGCCGTCACCGGGTGCCTGGTGGACGGGCGGCCCGTGGACTGCGAGTTCCGCATCACGCGCCCGGACGGGTCCGAGCGGACGGTGCAGATGGCGGGCGAGCCGGTCCTCGACGACCACGGCGGCACCGTGGCGATGTGGGCGATGATCCGCGATGTGAGCGAGCTGCGCCGCGGCGAGCTCGCTCACATCGCGGATCATCGCCCACATCGCCACGGTGCCGCCG
>NZ_LAVK01000470.1 GCF_001083795.1 Streptomyces sp. SBT349 | reverse complement strand
TCCCCAGCGTCTCCCCCGCGCCCAGGTCGAACGAGACGCCCTCGACCGCCCGCACCGCGCCCACCTGGCGGCGGAAGACGATGCCGCGCGTGAGCGGGAAGTGCTTGACCAGGCCGCGGACCTGGAGAATCGGCTCACTCACCGACCGTCTCCTTCCAGAAGTGGCACGCGCTCGAACGCCCCTCGCCGACCTCGTACAGCGGGGGGCGGGGGTCCTCGCGGCAGACCTCCCTGACCTGCGGACAGCGCGGGTGGAACGGGCAGCCGGGCGGGATCCGCAGCAGGTTGGGCGGCAGGCCCCTGATGGCCCGCAGCTCCTTGCCCTTGCTGTCCAGGCGCGGGATGGAGTCCAGCAGCCCCCTGGTGTAGGGGTGCGCCGGGCGCGCGTAGAGCTCCTTCACGGGCGCGTTCTCCACGATGCGCCCCGCGTACATCACCGCGATCCGGTCGGCCACGTCGGCGACCACGCCGAGGTCATGGGTGATCAGGATCAGTCCCATGTCGTACTCCCGCCGCAACTCGGCGAGCAGGTCCATCACCTGGGCCTGCACGGTGACGTCCAGCGCGGTGGTCGGCTCGTCGGCGATGATCAGCGCCGGCTCCAGCGCCAGCGCCATCGCGATCATGATGCGCTGCCGCATGCCGCCCGAGAACTGGTGCGGGTAGTCGTTCACCCGTTCCCTGGCGGCCGGGATCCCGACCCGCTCCATCAGCCCGACCGCCCGGGCCCTCGCCTCCGCCCGCGAGGCCCCCCGGTGCACGCGGAACATCTCGCCGAGCTGGAACCCCACCGTGAGGACCGGGTTGAGGGAGGACAGCGCGTCCTGGAAGATCATCGCCATCCGCTCGCCGCGCACCCGGCGCCGCTCCTCGCGACCGAGGGTGAGCAGGTCGCGGCCCTGGAAGAGGATGCGGCCCCCGGCGATGCGGCCCGGCGGGCTGTCCAGGATGCCCATCACCGCCTGCGCGGTGACCGACTTGCCGGACCCCGACTCGCCGAGCACCGCGAGCGTCTCGCCCGCGTCCACCGCGTAGTCCACGCCGTTGACGGCCCGGACGACGCCGTCCCTGGTGACGAACTCGACGCGCAGATCCCTGACTTCGAGCAGCATGGCGGCCCGTCCTCCCTGCCTCGGTCCTGTGGGGTGTGGGTTCAGCGGAGCTTGGGGTCGAGCGCGTCGCGGACGGCGTCGCCGAGCATGATGAAGGCCAGCACGGTGAGGCTCAGCGCGGCGGCCGGATAGAGCAGGATGTGGGGCGCGTTGCGGAACTGCATGCCGTCGGAGGCGGCGGAGATGTCGACGCCCCAGGAGACCGTGGGCGGGCGCAGGCCGACGCCGAGGTAGCTGAGCGTGGCCTCCAGCGCGATGAACGTGCCGAGCATGATGGTCGCCATCACGATCACGGGGGCGACGGCGTTGGGCAGGATGTGGCGCAGCAGCATGCGCCCGTTGCCCGCGCCGAGCGCGCGGGCGGCCTGGACGTAGTCGTTCTGTTTCGCGGTGATGACCGCTCCCCTGGTGATGCGGGCGATCTGCGGCCAGCTGAGCGCCGCGATGACCAGGACCACGGGCCAGATGCCGGTGAGCGAGATCATCGACAGGAAGACGATGGCGCCGAGCACCACGGGGACGCCGAAGAAGACGTCGGTCAGCCGGGAGAGCAGCGCGTCCCAGAAGCCCCCGAAGAACCCGGCGAGGCCGCCCACGACCGCGCCGACCAGGGTCACGCCCAGGGTGGCGCACAGGCCGACCGCGATGGAGGCGCGGGCCCCGTACACGGTGCGGGTGTAGACGTCGCAGCCCTGGGTGTCGAAGCCGAACCAGTGTCCCGCCGTGGGCCCTTCGAGCGAGCGGGACAGGTCGCAGCGCTGCGGGTCACCGGCGGCGATCAGACTCGGCCACAGGGCGATCACGATGAGAAAGACGATGAGCAGCGAGGAGACGAGGAAGATCGGGTTGCGGCGCAGGTCGTGCCATGCGTCGCTCCACAGGCCGCGGGCGGCGCCCGGCTCGGGCTGGGAGGCGCCCGCGGTGAGCCCCTTGGCGGCGTTGTCCTCCTGGGCCTCCATGGGCGGCGGCGCGGACATCGCGTCAGACATAGCGGATCCTCGGGTCGAGCACGGCGTAGAGGATGTCGACGGCCAGATTCGCGAGGAGGAAGATCAGCACCAGGACGACCACGAAGCCGACGACGGTCGGCGAGTTCTGGCGCAGGATGCCCTGGAAGAGCTGGAAGCCGACGCCCTGGATGTTGAAGATCCGCTCGGTCACGATCGCGCCGGCCATCAGGGTGCCGATGTCGGCGCCGAGGTAGGTGACCACGGGGATCAGGGAGTTGCGCAGCAGGTGGCGCAGCGTCACCCGACGGCGCGGCAGTCCCTTGGCCACGGCGGTGCGGATGTAGTCGGCCCTGGTGTTCTCGGCGACGGAGGTCCTGGTGAGCCGGGTGACATAGGCGAGCGAGACCAGCGCGAGGATCAGCCCGGGGACGATCAGCTCGTCGACGCGGGGGTCGGGGCTGACGGCCGGCTCGATCCAGCCGAGTTCGACGCCGAGGAAGTACTGCGCGGTGGTGCCCAGGACGAAGGTGGGGACGGCGATGACGACCAGCGTGAGCACCAGCACCGAGGTGTCGACCGAACGGCCGCGGCGCAGGCCGGTGATGACGCCGAGGGTGATGCCGAGGATCACCTCGAAGACGAGCGCGACCAGCATCAGCCGGAAGCTGATCGGGAAGGCGTGCTCCATGAGGTGGGTCACCGGCTGGCCGTTGAACGCGGTGCCGAAGTCGCCGGTGAAGATCTTCCCCATGTAGAGCACGTACTGGAGCCACAGGGGCTTGTCGAGGTTGAACTCCTCGCGCAGCGCCTGGGCCGTGGCCGGGTCGGGGCCGCGGTCGCCGAAGAGCCCGGAGACCGGGTCGCCGATCGCGTACACCATCACGAAGATGAGGAAGGTGGCGCCGACGAAGACGGGGATCATCTGGAGCAGGCGTCGGATGACGTAGCGCCCCATGCGCGTCAGCTCACCTTGATGTCGGTGAAGACGGGCACGGAGAACGGGTTGAGCTTCACGTCGCTCAGGCGCTCGGCGAAGCCCGCGGTGCCGTTCTGGTACCAGAGCGGGATGGCGGGGAGGTCGTCGACGAGGACCCGTTCGGCGTCCTGGAAGGTGGAGACCGCCCGCCCCTCGTCGGCCTGGGCGTTGGCCTCGTCGATCAGCCCGTCGAACTCGTCGCTGCTGTAGCCGGAGTCGTTGGAGGAGGCGTCGGTGTAGTAGAGCGGCTGGAGGAAGTTCTGGATGAGCGGGTAGTCCATCTGCCAGCCCGTGCGGAACATGCCGGTCATCTCGTGCCCGGTGATCTGGTTGCGGAAGTCGGCGAAGGTCGGCACCGGATTGACGGTGCAGGCGTTCGACGTGTCCAGCGCGTTGTTGATGCTGTTGCAGACGGCGTCCATCCACTGGCGGTGCGAGCCGGTGTCCACGTTCGACGTGATGGTCACCTTGCCGCCCGGCAGGCCGCCGGCCTCGTCGATCAGCTCCCTGGCCCGGTCGGGGTCGAAGGTGCAGACGTCGCCGCACAGGCCCTTGTCGAAGCCGCCCGAGTCGCCGAGGACGGGCGAGGTGAAGTCGCTCGCGGGGGTGCGGGTGTCGTGGAAGATGCGCGAGGTGATCTGCTCGCGGTCGATCGCCATCGACAGGCCCTGCCGCAGCCTGCGGCCGTCCGCGCCCTGCCAGTCCTCGTCGTAGAGCGGGAAGGAGACGGTCTGGATGATGCCGGCGGGCTGGTTGATGTAGCGGTCCCCGAGGTCGCGCTCGGCGTTGCCCAGCTGGGAGGCGGGGACGTCGTCGATCAGGTCCAGGTTGCCGGCCTGGAGGTCGGTGTAGGCGGTGTTGTTGTCCGTGTAGACGCGGAGCTCGACCCCGTCGTTGCGGGGCTTGTCCGCGCCGGCGTACTTCTCGTTGCGCACCAGGGTCATGGACTGGCTGGGCCGGTAGGAGTCGATCCGGTAGGGCCCGTTGCCGACCGGCTTCTCCAGCCAGGCGTCGTGGTCGTCGAAGAACGCCCTGGGCAGCGGCGCGTAGGCCGCGTAGCCGAGCGTCTCGGGCCAGAGGGAGAACGGCTCGCTGAGGCGGACGGTGAACGTGCGGTCGTCCTCGACCTTCAGGCCGCTGAGCGTGTCGGCCGTCGGGCGGGAGCCCTCCTCGGTGGGGTGGACCTCCTCGTAGCCGTCGATGAACTGGAAGAAATAGCTGGCGACCTGCGCGTTCTCCACATGGGCGCCGTAGTTCCAGGCGTCCACGAAGGACTGGGCGGTGACCTCGCTGCCATCGCTGAACGTCCAGCCGTCCTTGATGGTGACCGTGAAGTTCCGCTGGTCGTCCGTCTCGATGGACTCGGCCATCGCGTCCTCGGCCTCGCCGGTCTCCGGGTCGTACCGCTTGAGCCCCCGGAAGATCATGTCGAGGACCTTGCCGCCCTGCACCTCGTTGGTGTTCGCCGGCTCCAGGGGGTGCTGCGGGTCCCCCCACGAGGCGCGGATCATCCCGCCGCTCCCGCTCCCCCCGTCGCCGCCTCCGCCGCACGCCGCGGCTGCGAGGGCGAGGGCCGTCACGCCGGCGACGACGCTGCACAGGCGGACGCGTAGGCGGCTTGACTTCCTCATCGAGACTCCTCGGGCTTGGAGAGCCGGGCTCAGGAGTAATAAAACCGCTTATATCCCCCCCGCGCCCTCAACC
>NZ_LAVK01000046.1 GCF_001083795.1 Streptomyces sp. SBT349 | reverse complement strand
GGCGTGGGGGGACGTGTGGGTGGCGGCTGAGTCGGCCATCGGCTCTCCGAACGGTGCGGCAGGCGCGCCGGAGGGAATTCCGGCGCCCGGGGAACCTATCCGGCGACTCAGGGTGACGGGCCGGTTTCCCTTGCCAAACCACCCGCGCGAGGGAGGCTGTCCCCTAACCGTTGGCCAGAGCGTCCAGGCGGCGCCGGGCGGCGCGCAGCGAGCGGCGCGCGCCCTTGAGGCCGCCCCAGGGGTCGCCCTCTCCCGCGACGCGGTCCGGGACGTCACGCAGCGTGAAGGCGCGCGGGCCGACCTTCCGGTCGTCGAGCTCGTCCCAGTCCAGCGGGGTGGCCACCGGGGCGTGCGGGCGGGCGCGCACCGCGTAGGGGGCGACGGAGGTCTGGGCGTAGGCGTTGCGCTGGACGTCCAGATAGAGCCGGTCGCCGCGGCGGTTCTTGCGGACCTCGGTGGTCAGCCGGTCGGGGTGGCGCCCGGCCAGCAGTTCGGCGGCGGCGCGGGCGAAGCCGCGCACGGCGTCGAAGTCGGCGGAGCCGTCGAGCGGGACGAGGACATGCGCGCCGCGCGAGCCCGTGGTCATCACCAGGGGCTTCAGCCCGACCTCGGTCAGCAGCTCCCTGAGCTTCCCCGCCGTCCAGCGCACCCGCGCGAAGTCGTCGCCCGGCGGGTCGAGGTCGAAGACCATCCGGTCGGGGCGGTCGAGGTGGTCCGCGGGACTGAGCCACAGGTGCGGGGTCAGGCACGCCTGGTTGGCCAGGTACGCCAGGGTGGCCTCGTCGTCGCACACGGCCATGTCCAGCGTGCCGCCCTCCTTCGGGATCTCCTCGCGGTGGATCCAGTCGGGGAAGTAGGAGGGCACGTCCTTGTGGAAGAACGACCCGCCCCGGTACCCGTCCGGGTAGCGCTCCATCGCCAGCGGGCGCCCGCGCAGGTGCGTCAGCATGGGGCGGGAGACGGCCCGGTAGTAGTCGACCAGCTCCGCCTTGGTGATCCCGTCCTCGGGGAACAGCTCCTTGCCGGGCCGGGTGACCGTGACCTTCCGGCCGCCGACCGTGACCTCGGTACGTCCGCCTCCGCCGCTTCCGCTCATGACCGCCTGCCTCCGGCGGCCCTGTCCTGTGACCGCCTGTCCTGGTCCTGTGACCGCCGCCGGGTTCCCCGCCCGGGGAGGACGAAAACGCCGGACCCGCGGGTTTCCCCCTCCCCCGCGCCGGTTACCCGGGGGCGAATCGCACAGCGCTTCCCGATGTGTTTCCTGAAGTGAGGACGGTGAACACCATGCGTATTGCGTTCCTGATGGCGCCGCAGGGCGTGGAGCAGGTCGAGTTCACGGGACCCTGGGAGGCGATCTCCGAGACCGGTGAGACCCCCCAGGTGGTCTCCACGCGGAGCGGGTCCGTCCAGGCGTTCAACCACCTGGACAAGGGCGACACGTTCCCGGTGGACACCACCGTCGCCAAGGTGACCGCCGACGACTTCGACGCCCTGGTCATGCCGGGCGGCGTGGCCAACCCCGACGCCCTGCGCCTGGACCCGGACGCCGTCACGTTCACGAAGGGCTTCTTCGACGCCGGCAAGCCGGTCGCGGCCATCTGCCACGCGCCGTGGACGCTGATCGAGGCCGACGTGGTGGGCGGCAGGACCCTCACCTCGTGGCCGAGCCTGGCGACGGACCTGGTCAACGCCGGCGCCATGTGGGTCGACGAGCAGGTCCATGTGGACAGGGAAGGGCCCAACACGCTGATCACCAGCCGGAAGCCGGCCGACATCAAGGCGTTCAACCAGGCCCTGATCACCGAGTTCGGGAAGGTCATCGCCTGATCATGGACATGGGATTCCTCAACCCCTTGCTGAACCGCCCCGGCCCATGGGCGTCGGTCTACCTCGACACGTCGGCCGTCGCGGAGGACGCCGAGGCGGTGCGGGAACTCCAGGCGCGGGAGGCGCGCGACCAGCTGGCCGCGGCCGGCGCGGCGGAGACGACCTGCCGCGCGGCCTACGACGCGCTGAGCGGCGCGACCCGGGAGGACGCCGGGCGCGCGGTGTTCGCCACGGAGGGCGAGGTGGTGATGGAGGTGCCGCTCTCGGTGCCCCCGCCCTCGCCGCCGCTGGTCAGCTGGGCCGCCCTGCCGAGGCTGGGCCCGCTGCTCGACTACGGGGAACGGGAGCCCGTCTGCCTGGTCGCGTTCGTGGACCGCAGAGGCGCCGACCTCCAGCTGCGCGGCACGCACGGCAGGCCCCGGCACGTCGACGAGGTCGGCGGCGAGCAGTGGCCGATGCACCGGACCGCCACCGCCGACTGGTCCGAGCGCCACTTCCAGCTCGCCGTGGAGAACACCTGGGACCAGAACGCGGCCCGCATCGCCGAGGCGCTGACCGCCGACGCGGCCCACGCGCACGCCGAGTTGCTGGTGCTCGCCGGGGATCCGCGCGAGCGGCGGTCGGTGCGCGAACGGCTCCCCGAGGCGCTGCGCGCGATCACCGTCGAATCGGAGCACGGCGGCAGGTCGGCCGGCGCCAAGGCCGACCTCCTCGACGCGGACGTGGAACGCGCCCGCGCCGAGCGGGCGCGCGCCCACACCGAGGAGGCGCTGGACCGCTTCCGCGCCGGGCGCACCACCGCGGGCGACGGCATCGACGCCGCCGAGGGCGTGCCCACGCTCGTGGACGCGGCGCGGGAGCACCGCATCGCCACGCTGCTGGTACGCCCCACCGGCCCCGATCTGGACCGCGACGTCTGGGTGGGCAGGGAGCCGGACCAACTGGCCGTGCGCCGCTCGGACTCGCGTTACCTCGGAGACCCCGAGCCGGCCGCCGCCCGCGCGGACGACGCGCTGCTGCGTTCGGCCGCGGCGACGGGCGCCGATGTGGTCGCCCTCGCCCCTGCCGCCACCGGAGACGGCAGGGGCGGCGGCCCGGAGCCCGTCGGCGGGCTGGGCGCCCTGCTGCGCTGGCCGTTCGCGGACGGCGTGCCGGGCGGCGGCATCCCCCCGGGGGCGTGATGGCCCCGGGAGCCCCGGCCCCGGTGGCGCGCGCTGTGGCGCGCGTCCCCCGGGGCCGGGGTGCGTCGCCAGGGCGGGGCGCGTCGTTAGGGCCGCGGCGCCCTGGGTACCCGCGCACCGACATCCGACCCGGAGGCCATCGCAGGAGGCTCGCATGACCACAGACCAATACCTGGCCGAACTCGGGCAGCAGCTGCGGGTGGACGCGATCCGCTCCAGCTCGCACGCCGGGTCGGGGCACGCCACATCGTCCATGTCGGCGGCGGATCTCATGGCCGTGCTGATGGCCCGTCACCTGCGGTACGACTTCGACTGGCCCAACCATCCCGGCAACGACCACCTCATCCTCTCCAAGGGCCATGCCTCGCCCCTGCTCTACGGGGCGTTCAAGGCCGCGGGCGTGGTCAGCGACGAGGAGATGCTGACGTTCCGGACCTCGGGCAGCCGCCTGGAGGGCCACCCGACGCCGCGGCTGCCGTGGGTGGACGTGGCCACGGGCTCGCTGGGGCAGGGCCTGCCGATCGGCGTCGGCATCGCGCTCGCCGGGCAGCGCTTGGACGAGATGCCCTACCGGGTGTGGGTGATGTGCGGCGACAGCGAGCTGGCCGAGGGCTCGATCTGGGAGGCGTTCGAGCACGCCGGCTACGAGGGGCTGGGCAACCTGACGGCCATCGTCGACGTCAACCGCCTCGGCCAGCGCGGCCCCACGCGGCACGAGTGGGACCTCGACGCCTACGCGCGGCGCGCCGCCGCGTTCGGCTGGCACACCGTCGAGGTCGACGGCCACGACATCGGCGCCATCGACGCGGCCTACAAGGAGGCGGAGAGCGTCACCGACCGCCCCACGGTCATCCTGGCCCGCACCCTCAAGGGCAAGGGCGTCGCCTCGGTGGAGAACAAGGAGGGCCACCACGGCAAGCCCGTGGCCGCCCCCGAGGATGCCATCGAGGAGCTGGGCGGCGTGCGCGCGCTGCGCGTCGAGGTGGAGCGGCCCGCCGCGACGACCGCGCCCCGGCAGGCGCACGGCGTCCACGCCGATCTGCCGCGCTGGGACCTCGGCGACTCGGTCGCCACCCGCAACGCCTACGGCGAGGCGCTCGCGGCGGTCGGCCGCGACCGGGAGGACGTCGTCGCCCTGGACGGCGAGGTGAGCGATTCGACGCGCTCGGAGTTCTTCGCGAAGGAGCACCCCGACCGGTTCTTCGAGTGCTACATCGCCGAGCAGGAGATGGTGGCCTCGGCCGTGGGGATGCAGGTGCGCGGCTGGACGCCGTTCGTCTCGACGTTCGCCGCGTTCCTCACCAGGGCGCACGACTTCCTGCGCATGGCGGCGGTCAGCCGGGCGAGCCTGAGCCTGGCCGGGTCGCACGCGGGCGTGGCGATCGGCGAGGACGGCCCCTCCCAGATGGGTCTCGAGGACCTCGCCATGTTCCGCGCCATCCACGGCAGCACGGTGCTCTACCCGTGCGACGCCAACCAGGCGGCCCACCTGGTGGCCGCCATGGCGGACGGCGGCGGCGTGCGGTACATGCGGACCTCGCGCGGGAAGGGCCCGGTGATCTACGGCCCGGACGAGGAGTTCCCCGTGGGCGGCAGCAAGGTGCTGCGCAGCACGGCCGGCGACCGGATGACGGTCGTGGCGGCCGGGGTGACCGTGCACGAGGCGCTGACCGCCGCGGACGAGCTGGCGGACGCCGGGATACCGGTGCGGGTCATCGACCTGTACTCGGTCAAGCCGGTGGACGCGCACACGCTGCTCATGGCGGCCGAGGAGACCGGCTGCCTGCTGACCGTGGAGGACCACCGTCCCGAGGGCGGCATCGGCGACGCGGTGCTCGACGCCTTCACCGACGGGCGCCCGGTGCCCCGGCTGGTCCGCCTCGCGGTGGACACCATGCCCGGGTCGGCGACGCCCGAGGAGCAGCTGAGCGAGGCGGGCATCGACGCTCCCTCGATCGTGGCGGCCGTGCGCCGTCAGGTGTCGGACATCTCCGCCGCCGCGGCCTGAAGGATGCCCTCGGCGGCCTCCCGGACCCGCGGCAGGTGGGCGAGGACGGCGTCGGCGCGGGCCAGCAGATCGCCCCGCGTGCCGACGCCGAGGTCGGCGAGGAGCGCGTCGAAGGCCGGGGCCGACGCGCGGCGGCGGGCCTCCGGCGCGTCGGCGTCCAGGACGGTGTGGCAACGGGCGAACGTCGCGGCCAGCCAGAACGCGACCTCCCGGTGCGCCCCGGAGCGGATGAGCGCGAGCGAGGCGTCGATCGCGATGGGCCGGGCCGCCGGGGTCAGGTCGGAGCTGTAGGGGAAGGGGGTCCTGGCGACATGGGCGGCGGCGTCGAACGTCCCGGCCAGCGCGTGGAGGTGCTCCTCGGCGCGCTCGGCGGTGAGGGCGGCGGAGCCGAGCAGCGCCAGCAGCTCCTCGTGGAGGTCCAGCAGCCCGTGCGCGGCCAGCAGCTCGCGGACGGCGACATAGCGCAGCCTGACGGTGGGGTTGCGCAGCCCGGCGGCGAGCAGCACATGGGTGGCGACGCCGGTGGGGAACAGCCAGGACATCACCAGCCGGGGCCACGGCGCGGCGGGGTCGAGGGAGCGCAGCCCCCGTTCGGCCTTGCCCGCGGCCTCGCCGAAGCGGCGGCGCACCCACACCGGCTCCGCGAAGCGGGGGGCCACGGCCTCCCGGAGCCGTGCCAGCTTTCCGGTGGGGTCGGCGATGACCGTGTCGGTGGCGAACGGGCCCGCCAGGTGGTAGGAGGCGAGGACCCGCTCGGGGTCGGCGAGCAGCTCCCGGGGCAGGTGGGTCACCTCGATCAGGGCCGCCTGGTGGCGGAACTTCCCGAGCTTGCCGCCGGGCGCCTCGTTCGCCGGTCCTTCGGTGACGACCATGACGTCGATGTCGGAGCCGAGCGGGACGGGCGCGGCGTCCGGCAGGCCGACCGTGGAGCCCGCGAAGTACGCGCCGCGGAAGCCGGGCTCCCGGCTTCCGCGCGACCTCACCCAGTCGCTCGCCGCGGCGCGAGCGGTGCCCATGTCCATGGACACCATGGTCTCTCAGGGAGTCTGCTCGAAACGGGCGGCCTCCAGGTACTCGGGCCGCGGGTCGAGGGCGGCGGCCAGCCGGAAGTGGCGCAGCGCCTCGGCGTCACGGCCCGCGCGCTCCAGTGTGCGGGCCAGCGCGAAGTGGGCGAACGAGTTGTCCGGCTCCCGCTCCAGCACCAGCTGGAATTCGAGCTCGGCCGAGCGGAGCTGGGCGGCCAGGAAGAAGGCTCTGGCGCGCAGCAGCCGGGCCGCGGTGTTCTCCGGATGGGCGGTGATGAGCGGGTCGAGCAGCTTGAGCGCGCCCCGCGGGTCGCGGGCGTCGAGCAGCTGCTCGGCGGCGCGGTAGGCGATGACATGGGTCTCGGGTGTGGCGTCGTGCACGGGCCCTCCTTGCGAGCGAGTCGGCGGTCGGCACGGTCTCCAGGGTGCACCCAACGCCGTCGGCGCGGGTACCTATTCCCTTTCCCGTCTCCCTGTGCCATGCCCTCCCCCGCCCGGCCTATCCCCGGCGCGGGGCGCGGCCCCCGCGGATAGGCTGACCGGAGATGCCGGAGACCGAGAGCCTCAGCCGCCCGCGCCGCCACCTGGTCCTGGCGATCTGCTGCATGAGCCTGCTGATCGTCAGCCTGGATGTCACCGCGCTCAATGTCGCGTTGCCGTCGCTCCAGCGGGAGCTCGGCGCGGATGTCTCGGGTCTCCAGTGGACCGTGGACATCTACACGGTGGTGATCGCCTCGTTCCTGATGTTCTCCGGCTCCATCGCCGACCGCGTCGGCCGCCGCCGGGTGTTCAGGATCGGGCTCGTCGTCTTCGTCACCGGCTCGCTCCTGTGCGCGCTCGCCCCCGGCCTCGGCTGGCTGATCGCATTCCGCGCCTTCCAGGCCGTGGGCGGCTCGATGCTGAACCCGGTGGCGATGTCGATCATCACCAACACCTTCAAGGACCCCAAGGAGCTGGCGCGGGCGATCGGCGCCTGGAGCGGGGTGATCGGCATCTCGATGGCGATCGGCCCCGTCCTCGGCGGGGCGCTGGTGCACACCTTCAGCTGGCGGGCGATCTTCTGGCTCAACCTCCCGATCGGCCTGGCCGCGCTGGTCCTCACCACGCTGTTCGTCCCCGAGTCCCGGGCGCCCAGGCCCCGCCGCCTCGACCCGGTGGGGCAGATCCTGGTGATCGTGCTCCTGGGCTCGCTGACCTTCGGCATCATCGAGGGGGGCCACGACGGCTGGTCCTCGCCGCTGCTGCTGATCTGCCTCGCGGTCGCGGCGGCGGCGCTGATCGCCCTGCTGCGCTACGAGCCCAGGCGCCGGGAGCCGCTGCTCGAACTGCGGTTCTTCCGCAGCGCGCCGTTCTCCGGGGCCTTCGCCATCGCCGTCGCGGCCTTCGCCGGGCTGGGCGGCTTCCTCTTCCTGAACACGCTCTACCTCCAGGACGAGCGCGGCCTCACGGCCCTGGAGGCGGGCCTCCACCTGCTTCCGATGGCGGGGATCACGCTGTTCTTCGCGCCGCTCTCCGGCTTCCTGGTCAGCCATGTCGGGCCGAGGCTGCCGGTGCTGCTGGCGGGAGTGGCGATCATCGCGGGGGGCCTGCTGCTCACGCACCTGGGGCTGGACAGCTCGCTGGCGTTCCTGTTCACCGCGTATGTGACCTTCGGCATCGGCTTCGGCCTGGTGAACGCGCCCATCACCAACACGGCCGTCACGGGGATGCCGCGCAGCCAGTCCGGGGTCGCCGCGGGCATCGCCTCCACCGGGCGCCAGGTCGGCACGGCCCTGGGGGTCGCGGTGGTCGGCACCGTGCTGTCCGCCGGGTCGCGCACCGCCGGCTGGTGGGTGCTGGTCGGCTGCGGCGTGCTGGTGCTGGTCATCGGCGCGGCGACGACCGGGCGCCGGGCCCGTGCCACGGCGGACCGGACCACCGCGCGGATCGCCGAGGAGGACTCCGCCGGCGCCGCGCCGCGGGGCTGACCGGGCGGCGCCCCGGCCGCCGGGTCCCTTCGGCCCGGCGGCCGGGTGTCAGCCGGTTTCCGGGGCGGGCGCGGTGGAGCCGCGCGGGGTGAAGCGGGCGGCGGGCGACCAGCGCTGGACGACGGGCCCGCCGTCGATCAGCTCCATCACCGACTCGGCGACCGAGACGCCGAACTGGTGGACGTCCACGCTCATCGTCGACAGCGCGGGCGAGGCCAGGCGGCACATGGTGGAGTCGTCCCAGGCCAGCAGGGACAGCTCGGCGGGCACCGCGATGCCGAGCTCCTTGGCCACGCCAAGACCGGCGACCGCCATCACGTCGTTGTCGTAGAGGATGGCGGTCGGCCGTCCGGGGCGGCGCAGCAGCTGGGCGGTGAGCTTGGTGCCCGCCTCGGCCGAGTAGTCGCCCTCGATCAGCACCGGCTCGACGCCCGCCTCGCGGCAGCCCTCGGCCAGCGCCTCCGTCCGGGCGCGGGTGTGCGCCAGCTCGGCGGGCCCGGTGACCCGGGCGATGCGGCGGTGGCCGAGGGCGAGGAGCTCGCGGAGCGCCTCGCGGACCGGGCTCGCGTTGTCGGTGATGACCGCCGGGGTGTCGGGGCCGCCCTCCCAGGCGCCGACCACCACGGCCGGCAGACCCAGCTCGGCCAGGACGCCGGGCCGGCGGTCGTCCGTGGTCAGGTTGACCACGACGACCGCGTCGACCAGGCCGCGCCCGGCCCACCGCCGGTGGGTGGTGATCTCCTCGTCGTGGGTGGCGACGACGTGGAGGAGCACGGAGAAGCCGCGCTCGGCGAGCTTCTCCTCGATCCCGGCGATGAACTCCATGAAGAACGGCTCGACGCCCAGCAGCCTCGCGGGCCGCGCGAGCACGAGGCCGATGGCATCCGTTCCGCTCACTTAACCGCGCACCCTCGGGCCGTGGAGGGAGTTGGCGCTGCGCAGGACCGGGGCCGCGGTGAACGCCGCCGGGTCCACCTGGGCGTCCGTCCGCACCGTGAACGACCTGACCTCGCCGGGGAGCAGGGTGACCAGCATGTCGTCCACCCGCGCGTCGGGAGCGACGCGGTCGGCCAGGATGGCGACGTCCCTGGCGAAGGACGAGGCGCGGACGTCGACCCGGTACCCGCCCGGCACGGCGACCGCCTCGGCCCTCACGGCGGCCGGGTCGTAGGCCAGGTCCCTGTCCTCGCCGAACAGGTGGACCGCACGGGTCCCGTCCGCGGTTGCCACCAGCACCTCCCGCGCCGCGTCCGCCGGCTTGACCAGCGACTCGGCCAGCTCCAGTTCGGCGACGGATCGCGCCGAAACATCCAGGGAGATCGTAGCGCTGTCGAGGACCTCGCCGCCGAAGGTCCGGCGTTGCAGCAGGAGTTGGCCCGTCCAGTCCTCGTCCGTGTCGTTGACCGCGAGCAGGGCGGGCCGGCCGTCGCGCGGCTGGACGGTCAGCAGGCGGGGTGCGTAGGCGTTCCGCAGGCCGTACCACAGGGGCTTGGGCCGCTCGTCGCCGTCCACCGCCGCCCAGGAGGTCACCGGCCAGCAGTCGTTGAGCTGCCAGACCAGCGTGCCGGCGGTCCTCGGCCACCAGGAGCGGAAGTGCTCGATGCCGAACGCGACCGCGCGGGCCTGGTTGAGCTGGGTCGCCCAGTGCCAGTCGGCGAAGGTGTGCGTCTCGGGCAGGTGCGGGGCCATGCCGCGGTCGAGCTTGCCGTTGCCGTCCTCGGCCTTCTGGTGGAGGAGGAAGCCGGGCGCGGTGGGGGTCAGCGGGTCGTCGTGGATCCAGGCGGTCAGGGTGGCCCAGGTGGGCGGGCCCTGGAAGCCGAACTCGGAGCAGAACCGCGGGATGTGGTCGCGGTAGGTGGTGTAGTCGAGGCGGTTCCACACCTCCCACTCGTGGCGGGTGCCGTGGTCCTGGTCGTTGGGGTGCTTGTCCTGCGGCGAGAAGCGCGGGCTGTAGGGGCTGCCGTCGGCGTAGGCGCGGGTGGGGTCGAGCTCGGCGACCACGCGGGGGAACAGCTCGGTGTAGTACCGCAGGCCCCAGGTGCGGCCGGCCAGCTCCTCCTGCCAGCCCCAGTCCATGAAGCCCCACAGGTTCTCGTTGCCGCCGTTCCACAGGGCGAGGGAGGCGTGGCTGCTCAGGCGGGTGACGTTCTCCCTGGCCTCGGCCTCGAACTCCTCCCACAGCGGCGCCTCTTCGGGGTAGGCGGCGCAGGCGAGGAGGAAGTCCTGCCAGACCAGGACGCCGCGCTCGTCGCAGACGTCGTAGAAGTCGTCCGACTCGTAGATGCCGCCGCCCCAGATCCGCAGCATGTTCATGTGGGCGCCGAGGGCCTGCTCGACGCGGCGCTCGACGCGCTCGCGCGTGACGCGGGTGACGAAGTGGTCGTCGGGGATCCAGTTGGCGCCCTTGGCGAAGATCCGCTTGCCGTTGACGGTGAAGGTGAACGGGGTGCCCGTCTCGTCGGGCGTGGTGTCGACGGTGATGGTGCGGAAGCCGACGCGGCGGGCGAACGTGTCCAGGGTGGCGGCCGTCCCGCCGGCGCCGGGTGCGTCCAGGGTGACGGCGAGGTCGTGGAGCGGCTGCTCGCCGTGGCCGACGGGCCACCACAGGCGGACGTCCGGCACCTCGACGGTGACGAGGGCGGTGGTGGCCCCGGCCGGGACGGTGACGCTCGCCCGGTGCCCGGCCACCTCGGCGGTCAGGGTCAGGTCGGTGTCCTCGCCGAGCCCGGAGCGCTCGATGTCGGCGTGGATCTCGGCGCGCCCCGTGCCGTCACCGGCGACGGTGACCAGGGGGCGGACCGAGGCGAGGCGGGCGGTGCGCCAGCGCTCCAGGCGGACGGGCTTCCAGATGCCGGCCGTCTGGAGGTCGGGGCCCCAGTCCCAGCCGAAGCTGCACGCCATCTTCCTGACCATGTTCATGGGGTGGTCGTAGGCGCGGGGGCGGGAGCCGAGGCGCTCCTGCATCTCCTCCGCGTACTCCAGGGCGGAGCGGAACGTGACGACCAGGTCCGCGGGGGCGCCGTCCAGGTGCTCGCGGACGTCGAAGCGGTAGGAGCGGTGCATGTTCGCGGTGGTGCCCAGCGTCCGGCCGCCCAGTGCCACGGTGGCGACGGTGTCGAGCCCGTCGAAGACGAGGTCCACGCGCTCGTCGGCGGCGGGTGCCCCGGCCTCCACGGTGGTGGCGTAGCGCCAGTGGGCGCGGTGCGCCCAGGCCAGCTCCTCCTCCGCCCGGTCCAGGTACGGCTCGGGGATCAGGCCGGCCGCCAGCAGGTCGAGGTGGGCGCTGCCCGGGACCTGGGCCGGCACGGTGCGACCGGCGATGTTCTCGGGTACCGGCCCGGCGACCGCCGTCAGGTGCCAACCGTCATGCAACGCGTGGCGGATCATCGTTGAACACTCCCTGGAAGTTGTCTGCTCAGGCCGGGTGAGATTGTTATGCAACCAAATAAAGTAAGTCAAGGTCCCCCTCGATCAGCGAAGGACGCACCCTCACGTGTCATATGCACCCCTTCCTCCCACCCCTCACGACCTGGTCCACCTGCGTGCGGACGGTGTCGGCCTGGTGCTCGACCTCTCCGGCGGGACGCTCCCCCGGGTGGTCCACTGGGGCGCCGACCTCGGCGCGCTCGGGCCCGAGGAGCTGGCCGCGCTCCGGCTGGTCCAGCGGCCCCAGCCGATCGGCTTCTCCGTGGACGGCCCGGTGGACGTCGCCGTGCTGCCCGAGCAGTCGGCCGGCTGGCTGGGCACCCCGGGCCTCGTCGGGAACCGCGGCGGCGCGGACTTCTCCACCGCCTTCCGCGTGGAGTCCGCCGACCGGGACGGCACGCGCCTGCGGGTGACGGCGCAGGACCCCACCGCGGCCCTCGGCCTCGACCTCGCGATCGAGCTGACCCCCGCGGGGCTCGTGCGCCAGCGCGCCGCCGTGACCAACCGCGGCGCCACGCCGTTCACCGTGGACGCCCTCCAGCTGGCGCTGCCCGTCCCGCCGGACGCCACCGAGCTGCTGGACTTCACGGGCCATCACCTCCGCGAACGGGCGCCGCAGCGCACGGCGTTCACCCAGGGTCTGCGCGTGCGGGAGAACCGCACCGGGCGCACCGGCTACGACACGGCCTACCTGCTGGCCGCGGGCACGGAGGGCTTCGGCAACCGCTCCGGGCGCGTCTGGGCCGTGCACACCGCCTGGTCCGGGAACCACCGCACCTTCGCCGAACGCACCTACCACTCCGTCTCGTTGCTCGGCTCGGGCGAGCTGCTGCTCTCCGGCGAGGTGGTCCTCGACCCCGGCGCCTCCTACACCTCCCCCTGGCAGTACGGCGCCTGGGGCACGGGACTTGACGAGGTGTCGGCCCGCTTCCACCGGCACCTGCGCGCCAGGCCGCACCACCCCGCGCGGCCCCGCCCGGTCGTCGTCAACACCTGGGAGGCCGTCTACTTCGACCACGACCTCGCCCGCCTCACCCGGCTCGCGGACGCCGCGGCGGCGGTGGGCGCCGAGCGGTTCGTGCTGGACGACGGCTGGTTCGGCTCGCGCCGCGACGACCGCAGGGGCCTGGGCGACTGGTACGTCTCGGACGAGGTCTGGCCGGACGGGCTCGGCCCGCTGACCGACCATGTCACGGGTCTGGGCCTGGAGTTCGGGCTCTGGGTGGAGCCCGAGATGATCAACGAGGACTCCGACCTGGCCCGCGCCCACCCCGAGTGGATCATGGCCGCCGGCGGCAGGCTGCCCGGCGCCGCCCGCGCGCAGCAGGTCCTCGACCTGGCGGCGCCCGGCGCGTTCGACCACATCCTCGCGCGCCTCGACGAGCTGCTGGCCACCTACCCGGTCTCCTATCTCAAGTGGGACCACAACCGCGACCTGGTGGAGGCCGGGCACCAGGCCGGGGGCGGGGCGGGCGTGCACGACCAGACGCGCGCGGTGTACCGGCTCATGGACGAGCTGCGCGCCCGCCACCCCGGGCTGGAGATCGAGTCCTGCTCGTCCGGCGGCGGGCGGGTCGACCTGGAGATCCTGGAGCGCACCGACCGGGTGTGGGTCTCGGACTGCATCGACGCCCTGGAACGGCAGCGGATCCAGCGCTGGACCAACGTCCTGATCCCGCTGGAGCTCATGGGCACCCACGTCGGCGCCGGGGTGGCGCACACCACCGACCGCCGGCACCCCCTCGACTTCAGGGCGGGCACCGCGCTCTTCGGCCACTTCGGCATCGAGTGGGACCTCACCCGGGCCGACCCGGAGGACCTGGCGCGGCTGGCCGGCTGGGTCGCGCTGTACAAGGAGCTGCGCGGGCTGCTGCACACGGGGACGGCCGTGCACGCCGACCACGCCGACCCCGCCTACGAGGTCTCCGGCGTGGTGGCGGCCGACGGATCCGACGCGGTCTTCGCCGTGGTGGCCCACGCCACCTCCGCGCTCTACCCGCCGGGCCCCGTGCGCCTGCCGGGACTGCTGCCCGACGCCCTCTACCACGTCCGTCCGCTGCCCCCCGGCGACGTGACCGACGGCAACGCCTTCCGGTGGGGCGTCGAGCTGCCCTGGTGGCGGCCGGAGGGGGTGCGCCTGCCGGGCCGCGCGCTGGCCGAGGCCGGACTCCAGGCGCCGGTGCTCTTCCCCGAACGGCTGGTCCTCGTCCGCGTGACCCGCGCGGACGAGGAGGCCGCCGGGCGGGACGGCGAACGGGCCGGGGGCTAGGGCCTGTCCGGCGCATCCTCGCGGGCTCCCGACGCCGGCGGATGGGGGTACCTCCCAGGCCCCGAAGGGCCTGGGGGAGCCTCGCCGCGTTACCGAATCGCCCACGTACTCCCCCAGACTCCGTCCGGGAGGTGCCCCCACGTACGAGGGGCGACCCGGTTCCCTCCTTGCCCGCCAACGGGCAGGAGGGGCCCAGCGATGCACCGCATTGGGGACACCTCCCAGCCGTCAGGCTGGGGGAGCCGCTCGCCATCCACGAAGATCCGCCGGACAGACCCTAGCGCCGGAGCCGGATGACCCGGGCGGTGGCGGCGGGCCCGGACTCCGGGCTCGCCAGCCGCAGTACGCCCTCGTCCGCGTCCCATGCCAGTGTCCAGTCGGCCGCGCCCGAGCCGGGGCCGGGGAAGACGACCTCGGGGGTGACCTCGGCGCCGCGCAGATGGGCCACCGGCACCGCCAGCCCGGCGGTGGCGCCGGGGCGGCGCCACAGGGTGAGCAGGGTGTCGCCCGTCTCCCCCGCGCCCCGCAGCCCCGTCGCCACCCAGGGTCCGCCGGGGCCCGCGAGGCCGAGCGGCCAGAACGGCACGGCCGCCGCGATCTCCTCGCGCAGCCCCTTGTGCACGGCCACCGCCTCGGCGACCAGGGCGAGCTGGGCCGGGTCCATGCGGTTGAGGTGGCCCGAGAGGTAGAGGCGCCCCAGGATGCCGGTGGCCAGGGTGAAGGCCGACTCCTCGACCGTCATCTCGGGCTGCGTGTAGGCCCAGTTCCCCGCCTGCTCCGGCAGCACGGAGGCGGGCGCCGCGGCGGCGATGGGCGGGTAGAGCAGCGGGTGCTGCTGGTCGGACGTCGACTGGATGTGCAGCCGCGAGAGCATCGCGTAGTCCATCCGCATCGCGCCCGAGGCGCAGTTCTCGATGAGCAGCCCGGGGTGGCGGGCCAGCAGCTCGTCCAGCCACTCCAGATGGGCCCGGTTGTGCGCGAGCAGCCCCTCGCCCGGGGCCGTTCCGCCCAGGTCGGTGCCGGGCCCCGGCATGATGTTGTAGTCGAACTTGAAGAAGCCGACGCCGAATTCGGCGACCAGGCCGTCGACCACCGCGTCCACGTGCGCCCGCGCCGCCGGGTGGCGCAGGTCCAGGTGGTACCGGCCGTGCTCCACCACGCGCGCCCCGTACCGCTGGAAGAACGCCTCGTCCGGCAGCCGTTCGGCCATCGGCGAGCGCACCCCGACCACCTCGGGCTCCAGCCACAGGCCGGGCACCATGCCGCGGTCGCGGATGTGCGCGACCACCTCGGACAGGCCGCCGGGGAAGCGGGTGGCGGAGGGCCGCCACTCCCCCACGCTGTCCCACCAGTGGCCGTCCTCGTCGTACCAGCCGGCGTCGATGCAGAAGTACTCCGCGCCGGCCTCGGCCGCGGCGTCGATCAACGGCAGCAGCTTCGCCGTCGTCGGGTCGCCCATCAGCGTGTTCATGTAGTCGTTGAAGATCACCGGCAGTTCGCGCGGCAGGCCCGCGCGCAGCGCGCGGCGCTGGAGCGTGAGCGCGGCGAACGCCTCGTCCACGCCGCCCGCGGCCACCGCCAGCGAGACCGGCACCGTGGTGAACCCGCGGTCCGCGGTCACCTCCGTGGACCACTGGTGCTCCGCGTCGGTGGGGCCGAGCAGCGCCAGGTAGGCGCCGGTCCGCCGCTCCCCCACCTCCCACAGCCACGCGCCGTTGTGCTCGATCTGCCAGGCCAGCGCCCAGGAGTCGTCACCGGCGACGAGGGCGCCGGTCGGCAGCCGTTCGCCGGTGGACCACGAGCTGCGCGAGGCGACGGCGAGGCGGCTGCGCGAGGGGTGGTGGTGGGCCTCGGTGTCGATGTCCACGACGGCGGTGTCACGCAGCGGCGTGCGCCGCCACCGCGACTCGGCGACCCAGTCGGACTCGGCGTGGACCACGTCGGTCTCGTCGAGGGTGCGGCCCGAGTCGGCGAGGAACGCGCCGGTCACCACGGAGGTGACGGCCTGGAGGCGGACGCGCCGGTCGCCGAGGGCCGTCACCGTCGTCCACACGCGCACGGCGGGCACGCCCTCGGTGGCGCGGAAGACGGTGGTGACCGCGAGTCCCGCGAGGGGGTCGGCCTGCTCCACGCGGAGCTCGGCCGCGCCAGCGTCCGCCGACTCGGTGTGGCGGACGTACCGGAGCCTGGCGCCGGTCGTGGTGTCGGCGTAGCGGTGGCTGCCGGGGAACCGGCCGTGCCCGAGGACCTGGATCTCGACCAGCGGCGCGGCGGCCTTCCCGTCGACGGGCTCGGGCGGGGGCGGCCCCTGGGCCGCCGGGCGCAGCGACAGCAGCGAGGCGGGGAGGTCGCCGCCCACGCCGAGGACGAGCCGCACGCCGCCGCCCGTCCAGGTCAGCAGGGACCGGGGGGCCATCAGCGCTTCACCCCGGCCGGGTTCGCGAGCGCCTTGGCGATGGGCCTGGCCTTCGTGAACGGCTCCCAGGACCCGGTGGCGTGGTCGAACGTCCTGGTGAGGTCCTCGGGCGCGATGGCGCCCGGCGATTCGGCGAGCGAACGCCCGCGCTCGTCCGGGTTGGGCGCGGCGGCGGCCAGCAGCTTGGTGTACGAGTGCCGCGGGTTGAGGATCACCTCGTCCGCCGGGCCGCGCTCCACGACGTGCCCCCGGTACATCACGAGGATGTCGTCGGAGAAGTGGCGCGCGGTGGCGAGGTCGTGGGTGATGTAGAGGACGGCGAGGTTGTCCTCGCGCTGGAGGCGGGCCAGCAGGTTGAGGACGCCCAGGCGGATGGAGACGTCGAGCATGGAGACGGGCTCGTCCGCGACGACCACCTGCGCGCCGGGCGCCAGCGCCCTGGCGATGGCCACGCGCTGGCGCTGGCCGCCGGAGAGCTCGTGCGGGCGGCGCGGCGCGATGGTGTGCGCCGGCGTGAGGTTGACGCGTTCGAGCAGCTGCTCGACCTGCTGCCTGGTCTCCGCCGCGCCCCGGGTGCGGCCGTGCAGGCGCAGCGGCCTGGCCAGGTGGTGCTCGATGGTGTGGAACGGGTTGAGCGAGGCGAACGGGTCCTGGAAGACCATCTGCACGTGGTCGCGGTACTCCCGGTGGGTCACCGGCTTCCCGTCGTCCTTGAGCGCGATGATCTCGCCGCCGGTCGGCCGCTCCAGGCGGGCGATCATCTTGGCCACGGTGGACTTGCCCGACCCCGACTCCCCCACCAGGGCCACGGTGCGGCCCGGGGTGAGGGTGAACGAGACGTGGTCGACCGCGCGCAGCGTCGAGCGGCGCAGCCCGGAGCGGATGGGGTAGTCCTTGACGAGGTCGCGGACCTCAAGAGCGGTCATCGCGAGGTCCTCTCGCCGGTGCGGATGAACGCGCCCCGCTCGCCGGTCAGGCTCGGGAACGATTCGAGCAGCTGCCGGGTGTAGGGGTGGCGCGGGCTTTCGTAGATCTGGTCGGCCGAGGCGTACTCGACGACCTCCCCGGCCCGCATCACGGCGATGCGGTCGCTGAGTTCGAGCAGCATCGGCAGGTCGTGGGTGATGAAGACGACCGCGAAGCCCAGCTCGTCGCGGAGCCGGATGATCTCGCGCAGGATGCCGCGCTGCACCACGACGTCGAGCGCCGTGGTGGGCTCGTCCATGATCATCACCTGCGGGTCGAGCAGCATCGCCATGGCGATCATGACCCGCTGGCGCATGCCGCCGGACAGCTCGTGCGGGAAGGAGTTCAGCCGCTTGGGGTCGACCCCGACCAGGTTGAGCACCTCCTCGCAGCGGGCCAGGCGCTCGGCGCGCGACATGTCGGGCTTGTGCGTGGTGAGGACGTCGTCGAGCTGCTCGTGGATGGAGATGACGGGGTTGAGCGAGTTCATCGCGCCCTGGAAGACCATCGACAGCTTGGCCCAGCGGAAGCGGCGCAGGTCCTCGTCGCCGAGGGCGAGGAGGTCGATGTCCTCGCCGTCGCGGTCGTGGAAGGTGACGCTGCCGGAGGCGACTTCGGCCGGCGGGCGGTGCAGCCGGTTGATGGCGTAGGCGAGGGTGGTCTTGCCGCAGCCCGACTCCCCGGCCAGGCCGAGGATCTCGCCGCGGCCCAGGGTGATGGAGACGTCCTTGACGGCGTGCACCGGGTGCGCGGTGCGGTAGATGACGTTGAGGTTCCTGACCGTGAGGACCGCGTCCTCGCGCTTCTCGACGCGCACCACGTTCGGGGCCTCGGGCGCCTCGGCGGCGGCGCCCTCCACGGGCACCGGCGGCGCGGCGGGCGGGGTGTCGCTCGTGTCGCCCGACGGCTGCTTCTGCACGCGGAGCTTCGGGTTGATGATCTCGTCGATGCTGAAGTTGATCAGTGCGAGACCGCAGCCGAAGAGGGCGATCACCAGGCCCGGGGGAACGAACCACCACCAGGCCTCGTACTGGAGCGCGAAGCCGTTCTGGGCGAAGAACAGCATGGTCCCCAACGTCTGGGAGCCGGAGGCGCCGAGCCCGAGGAACGACAGGCCGGCCTCGGCGAGGATCGCCGCGATGACCGCGAAGACGAACTGCGAGGCCAGCAGCGGCAGCAGGTTCGGCAGGATCTCCACCGAGACGATGCGCCAGCGCTTCTCGCCCGCGACGCGGGCCGCGGCCACGTAGTCACGGTTGCGCAGGGAGAGCGTCTGGGCGCGCAGCACCCGGGCCGAGGCCGCCCAGCCGGTGATGGAGAGCACCAGCGCGATGGTCCACCAGCCGCGGTCCTCGGCCGGGACGAAACCGGCGATCACGATGACCAGCGGCAGGCCGGGGATGACCAGCATGACGTTGGAGAAGAGCGAGAAGCCCTCGTCCACGGCGCCGCCCGCGTAGCCGCCGAGGATGCCGAAGAGCGCGGACAGCACGGTGGCGAGGATGCCGACCAGCAGGCCGATCTGGAGCGACCCGCGGGTGGAGTGGGCGAGTTGGGCGAGGACGTCCTGCCCGGTCTGGGTGGTGCCGAGCCAGTACTCGCCGCTGGGCTCGGTCATGCCGATGTTGTCGATGGCGTTCGGGTCGCCGACCAGCATGGGGCCGAGGATCCCGAAGAGTCCAAGTCCGAGGACCAGGAGGAGTCCGACGCCGAGCTTCGGCGACCAGCTCGGGAGCAGCGCGCGCATCGCGCTGGTGCGCTCGGGCGGCGCGGCTCCCGGTCCTTCGCCGTCCTTGGTGAGCGGAGCGCTCTCGTCGGCGCTGCCGGTGAGCGGGCTGATATTGGTCACGGTGCCTGCTCCTTCCTGGTCAGTTCTCGACTCGGGTGCGAGGGTCGATGAGGCCGTAGAGCAGGTCGACGACCAGGTTGGCGCCGAGCACGGCCATCGTGATCACCAGGAAGATCCCCTGCATCAGGGCGTAGTCGCTGTTCTCCACGGCCTGGAGCAGCTTGGAGCCGATGCCCGGGTAGGAGAAGACCTGTTCGGTGACGATCGATCCGGAGACCACGAAGCCCAGGGAGATCGCGAAGCCGGCCACGGAGGGCAGGACGGCGTTCCTGGCGGCGTACCGGGTCATGATGCGCCGGTTGCGCAGCCCCTTGGCCTGGGCGGTGAGGATGTAGTCCTCGGACATCGTCGAGACCATCATGTTCCGCATGCCGAGCAGCCAGCCGCCGACGGAGGAGACCACGATGGTCAGCGCCGGCAGGAAGCCGTGGTAGATGGCGGAGTTGATGAACTCGTAGTTCCATCCCGTCGACAGCGCCACGTCGTACCCGCCGTTGAGCGGGAACCAGTCGAGCGTCGAGGAGAAGACGAGCACGAAGATCAGCGCGAGCCAGAAGTACGGCACGGCCGAGAGCACGGTGGTGGCCGGAATCAGGGAGTCGAGCCAGGTGCCCCGCTTCCAGCCCACCACCATGCCGAGGACGACGCCCACCACGAACGACAGCAGGGTGGCGATTCCCACCAGCACGACCGTCCAGTACAGGGACTGCGAGATGACGTCGGTGACGTTCGCCGGGAAGGCACTGACGGATATGCCCAGCTCGCCGCGGAGCATGTTGCCCAGGTACTCGACGTACTGCTCCCAGAGCGGGTCACCGGTGTCCGTGCCGAGCAACAACTCGTAGGACCTGCGGACTTCCGGGCCGACCGAGCCGCCACGCGCCTGAAGCTTGGTCAGGAGCGTGTCGACCGGGTTCCCCGGCATCATTCGCGGTATGAAGAAGTTCAGGGTCAGGGCCGCCCAGAGGGCGACGACGTAGAACCCGAGCTTCCGGGCGTAGTACCTCATGGGATTAGGTCACTCACCGGCCGGTTCGAGGTTCATGTAGATCTGCGAGTGGTCGGGACGCTGCCAGACGGCCGGGTAGGCGTACAGGTTCACGTCCGTGGGCCAGCCGGTGAACTTCTCCGCGTTGAACTCGCTGGTGGTGCCGCCGAGCATGATCGGGATGTAGGGCATGTCCCGCTCCAGCGCCGTCTGGATGGTGTTGTAGAACGGCTGCCGGGCCTCGGTGTCGGCCGGGTCGATCTGGGCCAGCTCGGCGATGGCCTCGTCCACCTCGGGGTTCTCGTACCGCGCGAAGTTCGGGTTGGCGATCTCGCCGACCGGGGCGGTGTTGGCGCTGTTGAAGAAGTTGTTGTACACGAAGTACGGGTCGGGCAGCGGGCCCGGGTACAGCGAGTCGATCATCAGCTGGTAGTCGCCGCGACCGCGGGAGTCCGACATCTCGTTGAACGAGACCTGGTTGACGGTCAGTTCGATGCCGGCGGCCGTCAGCTGCTCGGCCAGGGTGTTGACCGCGGTGATGTAGTCGGTCCAGCCGGAGACCACGGTGACGCTGAGGGCGAGCTTCTGGCCGTCCTTCTCGTAGATGCCGTCGCCGCCCTGGGTGTAGCCGGCGTTCTCCAGCACCTCCTGGGCGCTGTCCACGTCCGCGTTCATCAGGACCGACTGGTTCTCCAGCTCCGCGGAGAGCATGCCCGCGTCACGCTCGGGCAGGGCGAAGCCGGGGGACATCTCGCTGGCGGTGTTCTGGAAGGCGAGCTGGTTGAGCTGCTCGCGGTCCATGGCGTGGTAGATGGCCTGGCGCACCGCGGGGTCCGTCTGCGGGCCCTCGCAGCCGAGGTCGGCGTTGGAGCAGGTGTTCAGCACCATCTGGAAGGCGTGAACGGTGATGGCCTTGTAACCGGGGTAGTTCTCCTCGATGTTGGCCATGTCCGGCACCGGGCCGGTCTGCCAGTCGATCTCACCGGCGGCCAGGGCGTCCGCACCGGCCTGGTTGCCGGAGAGCGCCACGTACCTGACGTTCTTCAGCGTCGGCTCGCCGTCCCAGTAGGTGGTGTTGGCGGTGAGGGTGAACGCCTGGGGCTTCCAGTCCGAGAGGGTGAACGGGCCCGTGCCGATCGGCTCGGCGATGGTGTCGGTCGCCGGGTCGTCCAGCTGGCCCCAGATGTGCTCCGGGACGATCCAGGTCTTGCCCAGCAGGTCGGCCGACTTCATGTAGGCCGGCTCGTCGAAGGTGACGCGCACGTGGCTGGGGTCCACGACCTCCGGCTGGCCCTCGAAGCCCTGGGTGTTGAGGGCCTCGTGTTCGCGGAGCATGTTCAGCGTGAAGACCACGTCGTCGGCGGTGAAGTCCTCGCCGTCCGACCACTGGACGCCCTCGCGGAGCGCGATGGTCAGCTCGGTGCCGTCCTCGTTCCACGTGTACTCGGTGCCCAGGCGCGGCTTGGGGTCGTCCTGGCGCGCGATGTTGAAGAAGAACAGGGGCTCGAAGATCGAGCCGCCCCCCTCGTTCACCGCCGGGAGGTACGGGTTGAAGTTCCGCTGGTAGTCCGTGGCCTGGCCGGTGTAGACGACGAGGGTGTCGCTGTCGGTGCTCGACCCGCCCCCGCTCGAACCGCCGCAGCCGGCGGCCAGCAGCCCGATGACCACCGCTCCTATCGCCGCTTTTCTTACGCGCCGCCACCTTGCGTGCAAGGACATGTCCGTTCCTCTCATGGCCTGCCCCACCATTGGGGCATGGGCGGAGTCACCCAGGGGTATGTGATTGTTAAGCCGCCGAATTAACAAAGTCAACCCTCTAATGACACGAACAGACAACGACGTGCATGATTCATGGCCGACACGATCCGTCATCGCGTCACCACCTTCCGTCGCTCGGGCCGGTTCGCCGTCGCCATCGGGGACGACCCTGGCGGTATCCTTCGTCAAACGAATAAACTAAGCATTGCGCAGCGTTACCATCACCCTGCGCGGTGAAGTCGCGGACTCCCGTGAACGATGCGGAGGACTCAGTGAGCGGACCAGCGGGCGCCACCCCCCACGCCAGCAGCAGGGCGGCCGTCCTCGACGTGATCCGCGCGGCCGGAACCATCAGCCGCGTCGGCCTCGTCAAGGCCACGGGGTTCACCGGCGCGACGATCTCCACCGTTGTCCGGCGGCTCATCGACGACGGCCTCGTGCTGGAGACGGGGCGGGCGGAGTCCACCGGCGGAAAGCGCCGGGTGCTGCTCCAGCTCAACCAGTCCTCCCGGTTCGCGGTCGGCGTGCATCTGGACCACGCGGGAATCACCTACGTCCTCACCAATCTGGGCGGATCGGTGGTCGCCCGGATGTCCCGCGCGGGTGTCGGCACCGACGATCCCCCTGCCGTCGTGGCCAGAATCGCCACGGAGGTCGACGCGTTGATCGACGGAGCCGGTATCGACCGCGCCAGGATACTGGGCCTCGGTCTGGTCGCTCCGGGGCCCTTGAACCAGACCGGCGGGATGCCCCTCTACCCGCCCGCGATGCGGCATTGGAAACATTTTCCCCTCGACAGGGAGCTGGCCTCGGCCACCGGGCTGCCCGTCGTGCTGGACAACGACGCCACCGCCGCCGCCCTCGGCGAGCACTGGTCGGGCGACGTCGGCGGCACCGCGACATTCGCCGCCGTATACATGGGCACCGGCATCGGCGCGGGCCTGATGATCAACGGGGTCACCTACCGCGGCGCCGGCGGGAACGCCGGGGAGATCGGCCACATCTGCCTCGACGTGGCGGGGCCCGACTGCTGGTGCGGGGCCCGTGGTTGCACCGAGCAGCTGGCCGGTCCTGGCGCGGTCGTGGCCGCCGCCCTCGCCGCCCCCGGCCTCGCCCGCGCGGCCGGTCTCGCCAGCACCGGCGAACGCCCGCGCCGCGTCGCCGACTTCGCGGCGGTCACCCGCGCCGCGCTGCGCGGCGACACCCGGGCCAGGGCCCTGCTCGAACGTTCCGCGCGCCATCTGGCGGTGGCCGCGCGGACGCTGGCCAATGTGATGGACCTGGAGCAGCTCGTGCTCACCGGGCCCAGCCTGGCCATCGCCGGCTCGATCTACCTCCCCGTGGTCCAGGAGGAGCTGGATCGCGCGTTCTTCTCCCGCGCCACCCACTCGGTCACCGTCCGGCTCTCCCGCTCCGCCGCGACCGCGCCCGCCATCGGCGCCGCCGCGCTGGTCCTCCAGTCCGAACTGGTCCCGCTGCGGGAGGGCCTGCGCCTCCCGGGGAACCTGGCGGACGCGGAGCCGACAGGTCAGGCCGCCGCTCACTGACCGTCCGCGTCGAGCCCTGGTCAGGGGCGCGACACAGAGCGATCAAGAACGCCTCGCGGCTCCTCGAACGGGTTAATTTTCCCGGCCGGGCACATGATCGCCTCGGCCGGGGGGGACACACCGGTCGTCCAGGCGAATGGTCCGTTGTGCCGTTGCGCAACGGCGGCCGAAGAGAATTGGAGCGCCGGAGTGGATCCCTCCGACACCGTGTTCACCTGCCCGTTCGACTTCGCGGACGGCCTTGAGTTCGATCCGTTGCTCAGGCAACTGATGACCGAGGCGCCCATCGCGAGGATCACGATGGCCTACGGGCAGGGCGAGGCATGGCTGGTGACCCGGTACGAGGACGTCAGAACCGTGACGACCGACCGGAGATTCAGCCGTGCCGCCGTCACGGGGCGTGACTTCCCGCGGATGACCCCCGCCCCCATCGTGCAGGACGAATCGATCAACCTGCTGGATCCGCCGCAGAGTTCACGGCTGCGCCGGCTGGTCGCCCAGGCGTTCACCGCGCCTCGCGTGGAGGCCATGAGGCCCGCGACCCAGCGGATCGTCGACGAGCTGCTGGACGGGATGGCCGAGCAGGGCCCGCCCGCCGACCTGGTGAAGCACCTGTCCGCGCGGCTGCCGCTGACCACCATCTGCGAGGTCCTGGACATCCCCGAGGAGGAGCGCCCCGAGCTGCGCCGCCGCGCCATGTCGATGATGAACGTCGGGGCGACCACGCGGGAGGCGGCGGTCCAGGCCAAGGCGGAGCTGCGTTCCTACTTCGCGGACCTGACCCGGCGGCGCAGGGCCGAGCCGGGCGAGGACCTGATCAGCGTGCTGGCCACGGCACGCGACGGCGACGAGGTGCTGGGCACCGACGAGCTGACCGTGATGGCCATGGTGCTCATGATGACCGGGCACGACACCAGCACCTACGAGCTCAGCAACATCACCTACACCCTGCTGACCCACCCCGAGCAGCGGGAGAAGCTGCGGGCCAGGCCCGAGCTGCTGCCCCAGGCCCTGGAGGAGCTGCTGCGCTTCATCCCGTTCCGCAAGGGCGTCGGCATCCCGCGGATCGCCACCGAGGACGTCGAGCTGGGCGGCGTGACCATCCGGGCGAACGACACGGTGCACGTGTCCTACCTCGCCGCCAACCGCGACCCCCGGCGCTTCGAGCGCCCGGACGAGCTCGACCTCGACCGGCCGGCCTCGCCGCACATGACCTTCGGGTGGGGCTCGCACCACTGCGTCGGCTCCCCGCTGGCGCTGATGGAGCTCGAACTCGCCATCGGGACGCTGCTGACGCGGTTCCCGGGGCTCGAACTGGCGGTCCCGGCCACGGATGTGCGCTGGAACGACGAGTCGATCTGGCGCTATCCCTATGAGCTCCCGGTCACCTGGTGACCGGGTCTTTTCACTGATACAGCCATTGTTACCGCGGCGTCACGCCTGTGACCGCGCGCGGCAAGGGGAGGGGATCATGGCAACTCTGTGCAGACCGTCCATCGCGGTTCCTGAGTATGTGCTCACCATGGAGCACACGTTGGAGCTGGCGCGCACGATGCACGCCGACCATCCGCAGCTGGGCCTCGCGCTCCGGCTCATCGAGAATACGGGCGTGCTGACCCGGCACATCGTCCAGCCCATCGAGGAGACGCTGCGCCACCCGGGCTTCGAGCCACGGAACCTGGTCTACGAGGCCGAGGCGAAGCGGCGCGTTCCCCCCGTGGTCTACGGCGCCCTGGACAACGCCGGGCTGGGCGTCGACGACATCGACCTCATCGTCTACGTCTCGTGCACGGGCTTCATGATGCCGTCGATGACGGCCTGGCTCATCAACACGCTCGGCTTCAGGAACGACACCAGGCAGCTCCCGATCGCCCAGCTCGGCTGCGCGGCCGGCGGTGCCGCGATCAACCGGGCACACGATTTCTGCCTGGCCTACCCGCAGGCGAACGTGCTGATCGTGGCCTGCGAGTTCTGCTCGCTGTGCTACCAGCCGCTGGACCTCGGCGTGGGCTCGCTGCTGTCCAACGGCCTGTTCGGGGACGCCGTGGCCGCCGCGGTGGTGCGCGGCACGGGCGGCACCGGGGTGCGCCTGGAGCGGAACGGGTCGCACCTGGTGCCCGACACCGAGGACTGGATCAGCTACGCGGTCAAGGCGACGGGCTTCCACTTCCTGCTGGACAAGCGGGTGCCCACCACGATGAAGATGCTGGCGCCCGCGCTGCGGACGCTGGCGACGGAGCACGACTGGGAGATCGCGGACCTCGACTTCCACATCGTCCACGCGGGCGGGCCCAGGATCCTGGACGACCTCTGCCACTTCCTCGACATCGAGCCGGAGATGTTCCGCTTCAGCAGGGCGACCCTGACCGAGCGGGGGAACATCGCGAGCTGTGTGGTCTTCGACGCGCTGGACCGGATCTTCGCGGACGGCGGGGTCGAGGAGTCGGCCCGGGGGGTGATCGCGGGCTTCGGCCCCGGGATCACCGCCGAGATCGCGCTCGGCCGGTGGACGGCGCCCGCCCTGGGCACGGTGGGCGGCCAGGGCCGCCTGGCCGAGCAGCGGGCGGGCGTGGGCTGAGAGGACCGCCCTCAGGCCCCGGCGAAGTACGCCGCCACGACGTCGGTGTGCGTGGGGAAGGCGAGTCGCACCGGTCCGTCGAGGATCAGCCACTCGGTGGCCTCGTCGGTGGCGGCCGGCACGGGGAGGCCGGCGGCGGGCACCGGGGGGAGCAGAGCGAAGACGTTCAGCGTCCTGTCCCCGTTCCGCACGTCGAAGAGCGTCGCCTCGGCCGCGTCCGCGGTGAGCCCCGTCTCCTCGCGCAGCTCGCGGACGGCGGCCTGCTGCCAGGTCTCGCCCAGCTCCATGTAGCCGCCCGGGAGGGCGAGTTCGCCGCGGCAGGGCTCGATATCCCGGCGCACCACCACCAGGCCCCGGCGTCCCTCGCGCTCCACCGGGAGCAGCGCGACGGCCACGGGGAACGGGTTGGCCCAGTGGGTTTCCCCGCAGGAGGGGCAGTCCCTGGGCCACACGTCACCCACGGCGTAGCCGGTGCCGCAGAAGGGGCAGTGCGTGATCGTCCGGCCGTACGTGTAGACCATCCGTGCATCCTAAGTGCGTTGTCGTCATGTCGATGCCGCGACCGCCGGGGTCACGGCGGCGGGCGGGCGGGTCCCGTTCCGGGTCCCGGCGAGGACCTCGTTCACGGCCGCGCGGCCCGCCCGGTTGGCGCCGACGGTGCTGGCCGAGGGCCCGTAGCCGACCAGGTGGACGCGGGGGTCGCGCACGGCGCGCGTGCCGTCGAGCCGTATCCCGCCGCCGGGCTCGCGCAGCCGCAGCGGCGCCAGGTGGTCGATGGCCGCGCGGAACCCCGTCGCCCACAGCACCGTGTCCAGGGCGACGGCGCGGCCGTCGGCCCAGGCCGCGCCCTCCGCGGTCAGCCGGTCGATCATGGGAAGCCGGTCGAGCACGCCGTCGGCGCGGGCCCGGCGGATCGCGTCGGTCATGGGGAGCCCGGTCACCGAGACGACGCTCTGCGGCGGCAGGCCCCTGCTGACCCGGTCCTCGACCAGGGCGACGGCGGCGCGGCCCTGGTCCTCGCCGAAGGTGAGGTCCCTGAAGAGGGGCGGGCGGCGGGTCACCCAGGTCGTCGCGGCGGCGGTCCCCGCGATCTCCAGCAGGTGCGAGACGGCGGAGGTCCCGCCGCCGACGACCAGGACGCGCTCCCCCGCGAACGCCTCGGGGCCCGGGTAGCCCGCGGTGTGCAGCTGCCTGCCGGTGAACGCGCCCTGGCCCGGCACATGCGGCCAGAAGGGCCGGCCCCAGGTGCCGGTGGCGTTGATCAGCGCCCGGGTGGTCCACTCCCCCGCCGAGGTGGCCACGCGCAGCCGCCCGTCCCCGGCCTCCCGCACCGCGGTGACGTCCACGGGCCGGTGGACGCGCAGGCCGAAGGTGGTCTCGTAGTCGGCGAAGTAGGCGCCGACGACCTCGGCCGAGGGCCGGTCGGGGTCGGCGCCGGTGAGCTCCTTGCCCGGCAGCGCGTGCATGCCGTGGACGCGGCCGTAGGTGAGCGTGGGCCAGCGGAACTGCCAGGCGCCGCCGGGCCGGGGCGCGTGGTCGAGAACCACGAAGTCCTCGCCGGGGACCAGTCCCCGGCGGCGCAGGTGGTAGGCGGCGGACAGGCCCGCCTGCCCGGCCCCGACGACCACCACCTCGACCTCGGCCGCGGATCCGCGTGCGTTCATACAGGTGTCAACCATCGGGTGGCGTCCGCGCTTCCCGGGCGCTTCCCGGGCTCCCGGGTGTTCACTGGAGCGCGTGGCGTGCGTCTTCTGTTCGATCATCAGCGGCGAGTCGGCCGCGCACCGGGTCTTCGAGGACGAGGCGGTGGTGGCGTTCCTCGACACCAGGCCGCTGTTCCCCGGGCATGTGCTGGCGGTGCCCCGGGACCACGTCGAGACGCTGACCGACCTGCCGGAGCCCGAGGTCGGGCCGTTCTTCGTGCGGGTGCGGCTGCTGACGGCCGCGGTGGAGCGCGGGATGGGCGCGGACGGCTCGTTCGTCGCGGCGAACAACCGGATCAGCCAGTCGGTGCCGCACTTCCACATGCACATCGTGCCCCGGCGCAGGAAGGACGGCCTGCGCGGCTTCTTCTGGCCCAGGACGCGGTACGCGGACGAGGCGGAGGCGGCCCGGGTGGCGGCCCGGGTGCGGGAAGCGGTCACTCCCCGTGGCGCCGGGGGCTGAGCACGTCGGAGAGGTCGAAGCGGACCGGCTCCTCCAGCTGCGCGTATGTGCAGCTCTCCGGCTCGCGGTCGGGACGCCAGCGGCGGAAGCGGGCGGTGTGCCGGAAGCGGGAGCCCTGCATGTGGTCGTAGGCGACCTCCACGACGCGTTCAGGCCGCAGGGGCACCCAGGAGAGGTCCTTCCCGCCCGACCAGCGGCTGGGCGCCCCCGGCATGCGGCTCTCCTCGTGGGCCTCCTCGCGCGCCCAGTCCGCCCAGGGGTGGCCCTCGACGGAGTCCATGCGCAGCGGCGCCAGCTCCTCCATCAGCTCCTCCCGGCGGCGCATGGTGAACGAGGCGGAGACCCCGACGTGCTGGAGGCGCCGCTCGTCGTCGTACAGGCCGAGCAGCAGGGAGCCGACCACGGGCCCCGACCTGTGGTGGCGCAGCCCGGCGACCACGCAGTCGGCGGTGCGCTCGTGCTTGACCTTGACCATGGCCCGCTCGTCGGGCCGGTAGGCGAGGTCGAGGGGCTTGGCCACGACGCCGTCGAGCCCGGCGCCCTCGTACCGCTCGTACCACTGCCGGGCGACCTCGGGGTCCCGGGTGGCGGGGGTGACGAAGACCGGCTCGCGGGTGTCGCGCAGGGCGGTGGTCAGCGCGGCCCTGCGCTCGTGCAGCGGCGCGTCGAGCAGCGCGTCGTCGCCGAGCGCCAGCAGGTCGAACGCCACGAAGGTGGCGGGGGTGCGCTCGGCGAGGGTCCTGACCCGGGAGGCGGCGGGGTGGATGCGTTCCAGCAGGGCGTCGAAGTCGAGCCGGTCGCCCCGGACGATGATGATCTCGCCGTCCACGACGCAGCGGCGTGGCAGGTGGGCCCGCAGGCCCTCGGCCAGCTCGGGGAAGTAGCGGGTGAGGGACTTGGTGGTGCGGCTGCCGATCTCGATCTCGTCGCCGTCGCGGAAGACGATGGCGCGGAACCCGTCCCACTTGGCCTCGTAGTGCATCCCGTCGGGAATCCGGGAGACGGGCTTGGCCAGCATCGGCTTGACGGGCGGCATCACCGGTAGGTCCATGCCGGGATTCTCCGTGCGGCGGTGGGCCGCCGCCCGCCGACGGGCGCGTTCGGGTGCCAGGACCTACCGTGAGGCACATGGCACAGGCCCTGGAGCTGACCGTCGGGGAGCGGACGGTCCGGCTGTCGAACCCCGACCGGGTGTACTTCCCCGAGCGCGGCTTCACCAAGCTGGACCTGGCCCGGTACTACATCGCCGTCGGGGAGGGCATCACGCGCGCCCTGTTCGACCGGCCCACCACGCTGGAGCGCTACCCCGAGGGCGTGACGGGAGAGTCGTTCTTCCAGAAGCGCGCGCCCCGGCACCTGCCGGAGTGGATCCCGACCGGCCGCATCTCCTTCCCCAGCGGGCGGCACGCGGACGAGATCTGCCCGAACGAGACGGCCGCCGTGGTGTGGGCGGCGAACCTGGGCTGCCTGACGTTCCACCCCTGGCCGGTGCGGCGCGGCGACACCGAGCACCCCGACGAGCTGCGGATCGACCTCGACCCGCAGCCCGGCACCGGGTACGGCGACGCGGTGCGCGCGGCGGGCGAGTTGCGCCCGCTGCTGGAGGAGCTCGGCCTGACCGGCTGGCCGAAGACCTCGGGCGGGCGAGGCATCCACGTGTTCGTCCCGATCGAGCCGGAGTGGACGTTCCCGCAGGTGCGCAGGGCGGCCATCGCGATCGCGCGGGAGCTGGAGCGGCGGGCGCCGGAGCGGATCACCACCTCGTGGTGGAAGGAGGAGCGCGGCGAGAAGATCTTCGTGGACTACAACCAGACGGCCCGCGACCGGACCATCGCCAGCGCCTACTCCGTCCGCCCGCGACCGGGGGCGCCGGTGTCGGCGCCGCTGCGGTGGGAGGAGGTGGAGGAGGCCAGGCCGGAGGACTTCGACCTGGCGACGATGCCGGTGCGGTTCGCCGAGGTCGGCGACGTGCACGCGGACATGGCCGAGCGCCCCTGCCGCCTCGACGCCGCGCTGGAACTCGCCGCCAGGGACGAACGGGAGCACGGTCTGGGAGACCTGCCCTATCCGCCGGACCACCCGAAGGCGGAGGGCGAGCCGACCCGCGTCCAGCCGAGCCGGGCCAGGAAGCCCGGCACGCCGGGCTCGCCGGGCGGAGCGGGCCGGTAGCTCAGACGGGGACGGTCGTCAGGCTGACCCGGGCGAGGAACTCGGCGTTGTTCCGGGTCTCCTTGAGCCGGTCGAGCAGGATCTCGACGGCCTGGCGCGGGTCCCGGTCGCCCAGCGCGCGGCGCAGGCCGTGGATGGCGGCCAGCTCGGCCGGCGGGGTCAGGATCTCCTCGCGACGGGTGCCCGAGGGGTCGAGGTCGATCGCGGGGAAGATCCGGCGGCCCGCCAGGACGCGGTCGAGGCGCAGCTCCATGTTGCCCGTGCCCTTGAGCTCCTCGAAGTAGAAGTCGTCGGCGCGGGACCCGGTGTCGACGAGGGCGGTGGCCAGGATGGTCAGCGAGCCGCCGTTCTCGATGCTGCGGGCCGCGCCGAACAGGCGCTTGGGCGGGTGCAGCGCCCCGGCGTCGATGCCGCCGGTGAGGACCCGGCCGGTGGAGCGGGCGCCGTTGTTGTAGGCGCGGCACAGCCGGGTGAGGGAGTCGAGGAGGATCACCACGTCCCGGCCCATCTCCACGAGGCGCTTGGCGCGTTCGACGGCGAGGGTGGCGACGGCGGTGTGGTCGCGGGCCGGGCGGTCGAAGTGCGAGGCGATGACCTCGGCGGGCACCGAGCGCCGCATGTCGGTGACCTCCTCCGGCCGTTCGTCCAGGAGCACCAGCATCAGGTGGCACTCGGGGTGGTTCGTGGCGATGGCGGCGGCGATGTTCTGGAGGATCGTGGTCTTGCCGGTCTTGGGCGGCGCCACGATCAGGCCGCGCTGTCCCTTGCCGATGGGCGTGAGCAGGTCCATCAGGCGGGTGACCAGCTCGCCGCGGCCGGTTTCCAGACGCAGGCGCGAGGTGGGGTGCACGGGGGTGAGGTCGGCGAAGTCGGGGCGTCCGTCGAGCTGTTGGGGCGGGAGGCCGTTGATCTCGTCGAGCCGGGCGAGCGGCCGCGCGGCGCCTCGGCGGGGGGCGCCCGCCGAGGGGGGGGGGGGGGCGGGGGGGGGGGGGGCGGGGGGGGGGGGGCGGGGGGGGGGGGGGGGGGGGGGGGCGGGGGGGGGGGGGGGGGGCGGGGGGGGGGCGGGGGCGGGGGGGGGGGGGGT
>NZ_LAVK01000469.1 GCF_001083795.1 Streptomyces sp. SBT349 | reverse complement strand
CGGCCGGGGTGGGGGCCCAGCCGCAGGTGCGGGCGTAGAGGGCCTGGAAGGCGACCGTGTTCCAGTAGGTGAGCAGCGTCTTGCGCACCACCTCCTGGATGGTGCCGTGCCCGACCCGGCGGGCCGCCCAGGGCGAGCCGCCCGCGGCCATGAACCAGCGCACCGCGTCGGCGCCGTGCCGTTCCATGAGCGGGATGGGCTCCAGGATGTTCCCCAGGTGCTTGGACATCTTGCGGCCGTCCTCGGCCAGGATGTGCCCGAGGCAGACGACGGTCTCGTAGGAGGACCGGTCGAAGACCAGGGTGCCGATGGCCATCAGCGTGTAGAACCAGCCGCGGGTCTGGTCGATGGCCTCGCAGATGTACTGCGCCGGGTACGTGCGCTCGAAGACCTCCCGGTTGCGGTACGGGTATCCCCACTGGGCGAACGGCATCGCGCCCGAGTCGTACCAGGCGTCGATGACCTCGGGAACGCGCCGGGCCGTGTGGTCGCAGCCCGCCTCGGGGCAGGCGAACACCACCTCGTCGATGAACGGGCGGTGCGGGTCGAGCCCCGACTGGTCGGCTCCGGTCAGCCGGCTGAGCTCGGCCAGCGAGCCGACGCAGGTGAGGTGGCCGTCCTCGCAGCGCCAGATGGGCAGCGGGGTGCCCCAGTAACGGTTGCGCGAGAGGGCCCAGTCGACGTTGTTGTCCAGCCAGTCCCCGTAGCGGCCACGCTTGACCGACTCCGGGTACCAGGTGGTGCGCTCGTTCTCCCGGAGCAGGGCGTCCTTCACCAGGGTGGTGCGGATGTACCAGGCGGGCTGTGCGTAGTAGAGGAGCGGGGTGTGGCAGCGCCAGCAGTGCGGATAGCTGTGCTCGTACGCGACGTGCCGGAAGAGCAGGCCCCTGTCCGCCAGGTCGGCGACCAGCGCCTCGTCGGCCTTCTTGAAGAACTGGCCGCCAACCAGCGGCAGTCCCTCCTCGAACGTGCCGTCGGCGCGCACCGGGTTGACCACGGGCAGGCCGTAGGCCCGGCAGGTGAGCAGGTCGTCCTCGCCGAACGCGGGGGACTGGTGGACCAGACCCGTGCCGTCCTCGGTGGTGACGTACTCGGCGTTCACCACGTAGTGCGCCTCGGCGCCGCCGAAGTCGACCAGGTCGAACGGGCGGCGGTAGGCCCAGCGCTCCATCTCGGCGCCGGTGAACGTCTGTCCGGTCGCCCGCCAGCCCTCGCCGAGCGCCGCCTCCAACAGCGGCTCGGCGACCAGCAGGCGCTCGGTGCCGTCGGTGGCGACGGCGTAGGTGACGCCCGGATGGGCGGCGACCGCGGTGTTGGAGACCAGCGTCCACGGGGTGGTCGTCCACACCAGCAGCGACGCCTCGCCTGCGAGCGGTCCCGACACCAGCGGCATGCGGACGTAGACCGAGGGGTCCACGACCGTCTCGTAGCCCTGCGCGAGCTCGTGGTCGGACAGGCCCGTCTCGCAGCGGGGGCACCAGGGCGCGACGCGGTGGTCCTGGCCGAGCAGGCCCTTGCCGAAGATCTCCTTCAGCGACCACCACACGGACTCGACGTACTCGGGGTCCATCGTGCGGTAGGCGTGGTCGAGGTCCACCCAGTACCCCATGCGGGTGGTCAGCTCGGCGAAGGCGTCCGTGTGGCGGGTCACCGAGGCGCGGCACCGGGCGTTGAACTCGGCGATGCCGTACGCCTCGATGTCCCGCTTCCCGCTGAAGCCGAGCTCCTTCTCCACGGCCAGCTCCACGGGCAGGCCGTGGCAGTCCCAGCCCGCCTTGCGGCTGACGTGGTAGCCCCGCATCGTCTTGAAGCGGGGGAAGACGTCCTTGAAGACGCGCGCCTCGATGTGGTGCGCGCCCGGCATGCCGTTGGCGGTCGGCGGCCCCTCGTAGAAGACCCAGTCGGGGCGGCCCTGGGACTGTTCCAGGCTGCGGCTGAAGGTCTTGTTCGCCTGCCAGAGGTCGAGCACCTCGTGTTCGAGCGCGGGCAGGTCGACCTGGGCTGGGACGTGGCGGTACTGCGTCATCGGATCGTCCTCCGGCGGACACACATGGCGATCTCCGTCGGAGGGACGAGAGCGAGCGCTCCCGCGGTACCACCCTCCTTGGCCGGGGCGGCGCCCGGATTCCGGCCGCGCCCGTGGCCCCCTCATTGGGCCGCGATGCCGGGTCTACTCGCTCGGGGGAGCTTTCCGCCGGCGGCTCCGGGGTGATTTTCGCGTCGCGCTCGCCCCCGGGCTCACACCATCCCCGGGTCGCTCACGGCTGCCTGACGACGTTACTCGTCCCCATCAACGCCTCTCGCGCCCCCCAGTGTACGGGCCCCGGCCAGGGGACGATGACCGGTTATCCGGCGGCCGGGCGGGGCACAACGCAGGGAGACCGGCGCGCCCCCGTTGCCGCGCGGACCCGGTCGATTTATCGTTCCGGTCACGATTCGCGAGCAACATCACACTATGTGAAGGAGCCGTCGCCATGGTGGCAGCGAAGAAGGGCACGGCGGGTGATCCGGCTCCCCGGGGGCCGTCCGCCGGCACCGCGGCTCCGGCCGTCCCCGGCGACCTCGCCGTCCGGTCCGGCGAGGACCCGTGGACGGAGGAGGAGGCCGTCCGGGCCAGGGACGAGCTCACGTCCGAGGCGGACCGCCTGCGCGGCGAGATCCTCGCCTCCGAGGAGGCGCTCACCGGGCTGATGCGCGACTCGGGCGACGGGGCGGGCGACGACCAGGCCGACACGGGCACCAAGAACGTGACGCGCGAGCACGAGATGGCCCTCGCGAGCAACGCGCGGGAGATGCTCTACCAGACGGAACGGGCGCTGGCGCGCCTGGAGGCCGGGACGTACGGCCTCTGCGAGACCTGCGGGAACCCGATCGGCAAGGCCAGAATGCAGGTGTTCCCCCGCGCCACCCTGTGCGTGGACTGCAAGCAGAAGCAGGAGCGGCGGTTCTGAAGGCCACCGGCGATCGCATTTCCGGTGATCGCACTGGCGTGGCGTACCCTCATCCCGTGAGCGAGGCGGAGCGGACCATCGAGACCCCGGACGAGACCCCGGACGAGTCCAACGACAGGGGCGAGACGACCGGCACCGAGGCGCCGGCCGGTGAGAGGCCCGGCGAGCTGCCCGACGACGTGAGTGACGACATGACCGGCGAACGGGCCGCGGGCGAGGACGGCGACCCCACCCCCGCGGCGCGCGGCGGGCGCCGGGTGACCGTGCTGGCCGGGGTGGCGGCCTTCGCCTACCTGCTCGACCTGATCACCAAGATCATGGTGGTCGAGTGGCTGGAGCACGAGGAGCCGATCGAGATCTTCGGCGAGTGGCTCCGGTTCGAGGCGCTGCGCAACGGCGGGGCCGCGTTCGGCATCGGCGAGGCGCTGACCGTCGTCTTCACCTGCATCGCCGCGACCGTCATCGTGGTGATCATCCGGCTCGCCCGAAAGCTGTACAGCACCCCGTGGGCCATCGCGCTGGGGCTGCTCCTCGGCGGCGCGCTCGGCAACCTCACCGACCGCCTCTTCCGCGCGCCGGGCGCGCTGGAGGGGCACGTGGTGGACTTCATCGCCCCCAAGTACTTCGCGGTCTTCAACCTCGCCGACTCGGCCATCGTCTGCGGCGGCATCCTGATCGTCCTGCTGTCCTTCCGGGGTCTTGACCCCGACGGGACCGTGCACCGCGACTGAGCGCACCGTCCGGAACACCCGCCGCCTTCCGGCATACTCGGACGGGTGAGCACCCTTCCTGAGACCCGCGCCCTGCCCGTACCGGAAGGGCTGGAGGGAGAGCGCGTCGACGCGGCCCTGGCCCGTATGCTCGGCTTCTCCCGCACCAAGGCCGCCGAGCTCGCCGCGGCCGGGAAGGTCAGGCTGGACGGTGCCGAGGTGGGCAAGTCCGAGCGGGTGATGGGCGGTTCGTGGATCGAGGTCGAGATGCCCGTGCCCGCCGCGCCGCCCGTGGTCGAGGCCGAGCCGGTCGAGGGCATGGAGATCGTCCACGAGGACGACGACCTCGTCGTGGTCGACAAGCCGGTCGGCGTGGCGGCGCACCCCAGCCCCGGATGGCGGGGCACCACCGTGATCGGGGGCCTGGCCGCGGCCGGGTACCGGATCGCCACCTCGGGCGCCGCCGAGCGGCAGGGCATCGTGCACCGCCTCGACGTCGGCACCTCGGGGCTCATGGTCGTGGCCAAGTCCGAGGGCGCCTACGCGCACTTGAAGCAGCAGTTCCGCGAGCGGACCGTGGACAAGCGGTACCACGCGCTGGTGCAGGGGCACCCCGACCCGATGAGCGGCACCATCGACGCGCCCATCGGCCGTCACCCGCAGCACGACTACAAGTGGGCGGTCACGGCGGAGGGCAAGCCGTCGGTCACGCACTACGACCTGATCGAGGCGTTCCGCGGCGGCTCCCTGCTCGACATCAAGCTGGAGACCGGCCGCACCCACCAGATCCGCGTGCACATGGCGGCCCACCGTCACCCCTGCGTCGGCGACCTCACCTATGGCGCCGACCCGACGCTCGCGGCGCGCCTCGGGCTGACGCGGCAGTGGCTGCACGCGGTGCGGCTCGGGTTCGCGCACCCCGCGGACGGGAGCTGGGCCGAGTTCGCCAGTGACTACCCGGGGGACCTGCGTTCCGCCCTGGAGAGGATCCGCGCCGAGAGCGCCTGACCCCCGTTCGCCCGTTCAGATCTTCTCGGGGGCCGGGACGTCCCGCTGGGCCGGGAGGACGGCCGCGGGGTGCGCGAACCC
>NZ_LAVK01000468.1 GCF_001083795.1 Streptomyces sp. SBT349 | reverse complement strand
GCGCCGGAGCGTCCCGCCCGCCGCCCGTGCGCTCAGACGCCGAAGGCGGCCGGGTACCGGATGGTGCCGGTCGGCGCCGGGCGGGCGCTGTCCAGGGTGAGGGCCATCATGGCCTCGTCCGGTGCCTCGAAGGGTGCGCGGATGCCGAAGCGGGAGGCCGGGGTGAAGCCGAACCTGGGGTAGTAGTCGGCGTGTCCGAGGACCAGCACGAGGTTCTCGCCCAGCCGCCGTGCGGCGTCGAGTGCGGCGCGGATGGCGGCGGAGCCGGCTCCGGTCCTCTGGTACTCGGGCAGGACGGCGCACGGAGCGAGCGCGAGGGCCGGATGTCCGTCCACGTGGCAGCGGGTGAGGAGGGCGTGTCCGGCGAGGGTGCCGTCGGGGGACGCGCTGACCATGGACAGGCCGTCGATCCACGCCTCCGGGTCGGCGCGCAGGGCGTCGACGAGGGCGGCCTCCTCGGCGGTGGGGAAGGCGGCGAGGTTGACGGCGCGGATGGCGGCGATGTCGCCGGTGGTCTCCGGGCGGGTGGTCCAGGCGGTCATGGGGTTTCCGTTCGCGTGTGCGTGAGGGGTGTCGAGGGGGCGCAGGACGTAGCCGGCGTAGGCGTAGTCGCCGCCGTGCTCGCGCCGCATGGCGATCTCCGCCCGCAGTGCGGTGAGCGCCGCGGCCATGCCCGGCCGTGCCGGGTCGGCCCGGTCGATCCGCTCGCCGAGCGGGGTGTAGTACTCGGTCCACCAGTCGCTTTCCGGCAGCGGCCAGTGGGCGTCGACCCGGTAGCCGGCGGCGTGGGCGGCGGCGGCGTTCGCGGCGGCGGTGCGCAGCGGGTAGACCCCGTCCCAGTGGGCGCGGGCCCGGGCCGAGGGGTGGGGGCCGGTCCATTCGATCTCGGTGACGACGAGCACGCCACCGGGGGCCAGCAGCCGGCGCCAGGCGCGCAGGGCGGTGTCGAAGCCGATGGTGTAGACCGACCCTTCGGCCCAGATCGCGTCGAAGCCGTGATCGGGGAACGGGAGCCGGTCCATCGAGCAGGCGACCGCCGTGATCCGCCGGTCCAGGCCACGGCGCGCGGCCTCGTCGGTGAGTTCGTCCAGGAACGGCTGGTGCAGATCGACCGCGGTCACCCGCGCCCCGGCCTCTTCGGCCAGCAGCAGCGCGGAGCGGCCGGGGCCGCACCCCGCGTCCAGGATCCGGGGGCGCTCGGGCAGCCGTCCGGCGAGCTCCAGCAGGCGCCGGGTGGTGGCGTCCGAGCCGGGGCCCTGCCGGGGCAGCCGGTCGTGGAGGGCGAGAAGCGCGCGCACCATGGCGCGCTCGGACGCCTCGTCCCGGCCGTCCTCCGCGGGGGAACGCGGAGGGTGAGACGGCGGAGGGGGAGTCGAGGGCGGAAGGAAAGAAGGCTGAGACAACGTAGAGACCCTTGGACAGGGGCCCCGATGTGCGCGATGGGCGCGCCTCCCGCGAGCCGAGGCGTCGAACGGGGGGCGTGAACGTCAGGTCAGACCGGGGCCCGGGAGGTGGGAGTGGTCCGGGCACTGCACACGGCAGCGGCCTCTACGGCGGTCATACACTCACCTCCCCCTTCTGGTCCCGCACAGCCGACCGGGTTGTCCCTGCGCGGTATGACGGTAACACCGACGGTCGGCCGGCTCCGCGTCCGGTCACGCGGCGCGGGTGCGGTGGAGGAGCCAGAGGAAGTAGGGCGTGCCGATCACGGCGGTGAGCAGCCCGGCGGGGAGCTGGTCGGGGGCGATGACGGTCCGGCCGAGCAGGTCGGCCAGGACGACGAGCGCCCCGCCGAGCAGTGCCGCGACGGGGATGACCCACCGGTGGCGCCGCCCGAGAAGGGTGCGCGCCGCGTGCGGGGCGACGAGCCCGACGAAGCCGATCATGCCGATCGCGGCGACCGCCGTCCCGGTCAGCAGGACGCCGCAACCCAGCAGGGCGAGCCGGGTCCTGGGCACGTTCAGGCCCAGGACACGCGGGGTGTCCTCGTCGATCGAGATCAGGTCCAGGTACCGGTGGCCGGCCCAGGCGAGGGGAATGACGACCAGGCAGACGAGGGCCAGCGGCACCAGGTGCTCGTAGGCGCGCCCGTAGGTCGACCCCGACAGCCACGTCAGCGCCTTGGTCGCGTTGAACGGGTCGGTGGCCACGATGAGCGTGGTCACCAGGGCGGTGGTCACATAGGAGACGCCGACGCCCACGAGGACCAGCCGGTCGGAGGCGAAGCCGCCGCGCGCGGACAGCACGAAGACGACCGCGGCGGCCACGGCGGCGCCCGCGCCCGCGGCTCCGGTGAGCGCCCAGAAGCCGGCGAGGGGCGTGAGCGTCACCATCAGGACGGCGCCGAGGGACGCGCCGCCGGCGACGCCGATGACGCTGGGGTCGGCGAGCGGATTGCGCGTGACCGCCTGGATCGTGGTGCCCGCCACGGCCAGCGCCATGCCGGCGAGGAGGGCCGCGGCGAGCCGGGGGACGCGGGTGCTCATCACGGTGGTGACCAGCGGGCCCGCCTCGCCGCGCGCCCACAGCACCAGGTCGCCCACCAGGAACGTCCGGTCGCCGACGAGCGCCGCGGCGGCCAGGACGCCGACCAGCACCGCGGCCACGGCCGACGTGAGCAGCGCCCGGCGGCGGGTGCCCGTTCCCCGGATCTCCAGGGTCGAGGAGGAACCGCCGATGGACGTGGCGCGCAGCCGCAGCGCGAGCGCGACCATGAGGAGCCCGCCCAGCAGCGACGTGACGACGCCGGTGGGGACGCGCACGGCGCCCTGCGCGCCCATGACGGCGCGCAGCAGGACGTCCGCGCCGAGGATCACGACGACACCCATCAGCGCGGAGAGCGGGATGAGCGCCCGGTGCCGGTGCAGGCCCGGCACATACGGCACGAGGAGCCGGGTGAGCGCCGGCGCGGCCAGGCCGACGAAGCCGATGGGGCCGGTGGCGGCGACCGCGGCGGCGGACATCAGCACGGCCGCCAGGAGGACGCCGAGCTGCGTGCGCCGCACCGGGATGCCGAGCGCGCGGGCCTCGTCGTCGCCGAGCATCATGACGTCCAGCCGCCTGCCCTGGAGCAGCAGGACGGCGACGCCGGCGAGGATGACCGGGGCCATGAGCCGCAGGGTGCCCAGGCCGTTCTGGCTCAGCGAGCCCGCCGACCACGCGTACAGGCCGGTGCCCTCCATGGGTCGGAGGATGAGCAGGGACGTGGTGAGGGAGGCCAGGGCGAGGGAGACCGCCGTGCCGCCCAGGACGAGCCGCACCGTGCCGTACTCGCTACCGGTCAGCAGGAGCACGGCGGCCGAGGCCGCGAGGGCGCCGGCGAACGCGAGCGCCACATCGCCGAGGAAGGGGAGGGACAGGCCCGTGACGGCGCCGGTGACGAGCGCGAGGTGGGCGCCGTTGTTGACGGCGAGGATGTCCGGGGAGGCCACCGGGTTCCGGGAGATCGACTGCATGACGCAGCCGGCGGTGCCGAGCGCGACGCCGACCGCGAGCCCCGCGGCCAGGCGCGGGATGCGGGACTCGACGACGACGGCGGCCTCCAGGTCGGAGCCGGGGTGCAGGGCCCAGTCCAGGAGATCGGCGACGCCCACCGCCGCGGTGCCCTGCACCAGGTGCACGGCCGAGAGCAGGACAAGAACGAGGAGCAGGCCCCCGGTCAGCGCGACCAGCCGTCCGGCCGGGGGGCGGACCCCGGCCGGCGCCGGCGTGCCGGGCGGGGCGGGCCGCTGGGTGAGCGTGCCGATCGTCATCGCGGTGTCAGCTCGCGGCCTCGACGGCGGCGTCGATGAACTGGATCATCGACTCGGGCCCGCCGAACATCCAGATGGAGTCCGGGAGACGGAGGGCGTCCGCGGCGAACGGCAGCGAGGTCCACAGGGAGTTGCCGGTCAGCGTCTCGGCGAACGGGTCGGTCTCGTCCGCGCCTCCGATGTACCAGAACGCGGTGTCCCCCGGCAGCGCCGCGAGGCCCTCGACATCCGTCTGGCCGAGGCCGTAGACCGCGTCGAACTCCAGGCCCTCGACCTCGCTCCACGCGTTGGCGAAGCCCAGCTCGCCGAGGACGCCGCCGATGAGCGAGCCCTCGCCGAACGGCCGTATCGACACGGCCTCTCCACTCTGGTAGGCGTCGCTGAACGCCACGGTCGCGCCCTCGGCCCCGGCCTCGGCGAGGGCGGAACGGCCGTCCGCCACGGCGGCGTCGAAGTCCTCGCGCAGCGCGACGGCCCGGTCCTCGGTGCCCGTGGCCCGAGCGACGAGGTCCACATTCTCGAACATCCGGCCGATCGGGTCCTCCGCGTCGCCGCCGGGGATGACGATGACGGGGGTCGTCTGTTCGATCTGCTCGACGGCGCCCTCGACGAGCTGGTCGGTGACGAAGACGGCGTCCAGGTCGAGGGTGGCGAGCGTGTCGAGGCTGGGCTCGCCGCGGGTGCCGATGTCGGTGGCGTCGCCGTCGAGCTCGACGGCGTTGTCCCACTTCTCGAAGCCCTCGATGTCGGAGACGCCGACGGGCTGGATCCCGAGCGATATCAGGTACTCGACGACGTTCCACTCCGTGCCGGCGACACGGACGGCCGGGCCGTCGAGCGTGATCTCCTCACCGCGGGCGTCCGTGAGGGTGATGGGTTCTGCGGACGCCTCGGGGGCGTCGTCCTCGGCCGGGTCCTCGGTGGTGCCGCACGCGGTCAGCGTGGCCGCGAGGGCCAGGGCGGCGAGGGGGGCGAGTGCGGAGGCACCGAGGACCCGGCCGAGGAC
>NZ_LAVK01000467.1 GCF_001083795.1 Streptomyces sp. SBT349 | reverse complement strand
TTCCGCTTCACGGCGTGTCAGTGTGGCCATGGGCAGGTCCGTGGGCAGGGAGGAGTCGGGAAGGCCGCGCACGAGGCATCACATCCGTCTGAGCCGGTGGGGGGACACGGGTACCGCCCGCTTGTGGGGAAGGGCGGCCCGATTGCTCAGGGCTTGATTTAAGGGACGCGGCTCGACGGCCGTCAAGACTTTGGACTGGACCAATCGTCGGGGAAAGGAGTTCCGGTACCACTCCGGCTGGGGCACGATGATGCCCATGGCCACACTGACACGCCGTGAAGCGGAAGCCCGAGCCCGTCTTGTCGAGGTCCACCACTACGCCGTCGACCTCGACTTCACGGGTGGCGAGGAGACGTTCGCCTCCACCACCACCATCCGCTTCACCGCGCGTCAGGCGGGCGACACCTTCGCGGAGCTGCGGCCCCTCCGGCTGCGCTCCGCCACCCTCGACGGCGCGGACCTGGGCCCCGACGCCGTCGCCGGCCTGGGCCCCGGCGGCTCTGCCGCTGGGCGCATCGCGCTGGCGGGGCTCGCCGAGGGCGAGCACGAGCTGCGCGTCACCGCGGACATGCCCTACTCCCGCACCGGCGAGGGCATGCACCGCTTCACCGACCCCGCCGACGGGCTCACCTACCTCTACAGCATGTGCTGCATGACGGAGAGTTCACTGGTCTACGCCGCGTTCGACCAGCCCGACCTGAAGGCGGTCTTCGACGTCACCGTCACCGCCCCCGAGGAGTGGACCGTCCTCGGCAACGGCGTCGCCACCCGCGTCGAGGGGCGGCCGGGGCGCTGGCGCTGCGCCACCACGCCGCCGCTGAGCACCTATCTGATGGCCGTGGTCGCGGGCCCCTACCACTCGGTGCGCACCGAGCACGCGGGCCTGCCGTTCGGCATCCATGTGCGGGCCTCCCTCGCCGAGCACCTCGACAAGGACGCCGACGAGATCCTGGACATCACCCGCCGCTGCTTCGACCGCTACCACGAGATCTACGACGAGCCCTACCCCTTCGACTCCTACGACCAGGCGTTCGTCCCGGAGTTCAACGCGGGCGCCATGGAGAACCCGGGCCTGGTGACCCTGCGGGACGAGTACATCCACCGGTCGGCGGTCACCGAGACCGAGCGGGAGACGCGCGGCGTCGTCATCGCCCACGAGATGGCGCACATGTGGTTCGGGAACCTGGTGACCCTGCGCTGGTGGGACGACGTCTGGCTGAACGAGTCGTTCGCCGAGTACGTGGGCTACCAGATCCTCGGCGAGGCCACCGCCCACGAGCCGTGGACCGAGTTCGCCACCAGCCGCAAGACCTGGGGCTACGACGCGGACCAGCGCCCCACCACCCACCCCGTCGCCCCCGACCCCGAGGCCGTGCCCGACACCGCCTCCGCCTGGCTCAACTTCGACGGCATCTCCTACGCCAAGGGCGCCTCCGCGCTGCGGCAACTGGTCACCTGGCTCGGCGAGGAGACGTTCCTCGCCGGGATCAACGACCACTTCGCCCGCCACCGCTTCGGCAACGCCACGCTGGCCGACTTCATCGACTCCATGGCCCGCGCCTCGGGGCGGCCCGTCCCCGAGTGGGCCGACCGGTGGCTGCGCACCAGCGGACCCGACACCCTCAAGCCCGAGGTCACGGCGGACGGGGAGGGCTGGCGCCTCGCGCTGCACCACACCGGCGGGCGCCCGCACCGGCTGCTCATCGGCGCCTACGACGAGAGCGGGGGCCGCGCCGCGCTCCGCGAGCGCCACGAGCTGGACCTGCCCGCCGAGGACGGCACCACCGCGCGCACCTTCCCCGGGTCCCGCCCCGGCCTGCTGGTCGTCAACGACGGGGACCTCACCTACGCCAAGGTGCGGCTGGACGGGCCCTCCTGGGAGACCGCGCTGCGCACGCTCTCCACCCTCCCCGACGCCCTGACCCGCACGGTGGTGTGGTCCGCGGCCCGCGACATGGTGCGCGACGGCGAGCTCGACCCGCTCGCCTACGCCGAGGCCGCCCGCCGCCACCTGCCCACCGAGCCCGCCACCGCCATCGTCGAGTCCGTCCTCGCCTTCGCCCGCCGCCAGGTCGCCGACGTCTACCTGACCGGGGACCGGCGCCCGGCCGCGCTCGCCCTGCTCGCCGACCTCTCCCGCGCCATGCTCGGCGCCGAGGTCACCGACCCCACGCGCCGCCTGATCGCCGCCCGCGCGGCGATCGGCTCCGCCACCGACCCCGCCGAGCTGCGCTCCTGGTGGGAGTCGGGCACCCTCCCCGGCGGCCCGGCGCTCGACCCCGAGCTGCGCTGGCAGCTCCTCCACCGCCTCGCGGTCCTGGGCGCCACCACCCGCGAGGAGATCGCGGCCGAGGCGGAACGCGACGCCACCGCCGTGGGCGAGGAGGGGGCGGCCCGCTGCCGTGCCGCGCTGCCCGACGAGGCGGCCAAGGCCGCCGCCTGGGACGACCTGTTCGGCCCCGCGGACCGGCTGTCGAACTACCTGTTCATCGCCACCGCCCAGGGGTTCTGGCACCCGGAGCAGCGCGACCTGCTCGCGCCCTACGTCCCGCGGTACTTCCCGGCCGCCGCCGCGGTGGCCGCCCGCCGTGGCCACACCCTGGCCGTGGCGGCGGTCCGCTACGGCTTCCCCGCCGCGGTCGTCGAGGAGGGGACGGCCCGCCTCACCGAGGAGGCTCTCGGTGACGACACCCTCGTCACCGCCCTGGCGAGGAACCTCACCAACCAGCTGGACGACCTGCGGCGCGCGCTGCGGGTGCGCGCCGCGTTCAGCCGGTGACCGCCAGGTGGACCCCGCGGTGGCGCGGGGTCTCGATCTCGTCGAGCAGGGCGATGGCGAAGTCCGGATAGGAGATCCGGTCGGCCATGTCGCCGTGCTCGGCGACCGTGTACCGGCCCGTCCGGGGGCCCCGGTGGTCGAAGTCCCCGGCCGGGCTGATGTAGAGCCAGTCCAGGTCGCCCCCCTCGGCCCGCAGCACGTCGAGACCGGCCAGGTGCGCGTCGCGGAACGCGCGGAAATCCTCGGGCAGTTCCGTCCCCGCGAGCGGCGAGGTGCCGTCCACGTCGGTGAGGAACGAGGAGAGGCCGATCGCGATCAGCCGCCCGGTGCCCGCGTGCCTGACCCCCGCCACCAGCGCCCCGGCCGCCGCGGGGAAGAACGAGGACGGGTCCGTGCCCGGCCCGTACTCCGCGGCGGCGTTGATCACGGCGTCCGCCCCCGTCAGCACCTCCGCGGCCAGGGCCGCGTCGGTGACGCTCCCCGCGACCACCCGCACCGCCTCGTCCCGCTGCCCCGTGTACCGGGCCGGGGCCCGCACCACCGCGGTGACCGCGTGCCCGCGCCGCCTGGCCTCCGCCACCGCGCGCCGCCCGGCCCTGCCGCCCGCTCCGAATACCACGATCTCGCTCATGTCCTGGAACCTCCTGCCCGGACCGTAGCCCGCCGGCAGGTTCCCCGAGGGATGCCGCCGGCCGGTGTCGAGGTGGCTCCCGGGAGGTGGCGGCGGACCGCCTCAATCGCGTGTCCGCAGGCGCCCGAACAGCTCGGGCGTCGACCGGCGGCGGGCCCAGGCGATCGCCGCCAGCGGGGCGGCGCAGATCAGCGGGGTCGCCGCGTGCTCTCCGTCGAACACGGTCATCTGGGTGATGAACGCCCCGATCATCAGCCCGGTCAGGCCCAGGCTCGCCGCGCCCGCCAGCAGCGTCACCACCAGACCCACCGCCCCGGCGCGCTCCAGCACGCCGACCGCGTACATCAGCCAGTCCCCCCACCCGATCTCGTCGAAGCTCTCCGCCGCCGACGCGTGGCCGACCAGCTTGGGGGCCGCGCTGAAGGCGAAGAACAGCGCCATCAGGATCTGCGTGCCCCGCAGCGCCCACGCGCGTCCCCGGGCCCTCGAACCCCGAACCCCCGCACCGGTGACGCTCGTCGCCTCGGCCATAACGGTACCCATGACGGTCTCCTCCGTTGTCGTCGTGCCTTCTCCCCTACCGACCCGGCCCGGGGCGAGGACTCATCGGTCGTCCGTCAAGCCGCGGTTAGCTCGTTCGGGGGAACGGCTCCCAACCGCGGGACCGGGCCGGGGGCACCCGCGTAGCTTGTGCCCGTTCGCGCCGACAGAGGCCCCCACAGCGCTGAGAGAGACCGAACCATGCCCGCGCTCCCCACCCCCGATCCCACCCTGCTCGCGGGTGGCCCCTCGGGACCGCGCGCCCTGCGCCCACTCGTCGAGACCGTCCTGGCCGCCCTGGAGGAGGGCGCCGCGGCCCGCTGCGGGCCGCTGCCCGGCGGCGGCCCGGGCGCCGTCACCCGCCGGCTCCTGGCCCGCTGCGGCCCGGCGCTGCCCGCGCAGGGCACGGGGGCGCACGACGCGTTGCGCTCCGTCGTGAGCGCGCTGGCCGAGGGCGCGGCCGACCCCGCCGACCCCCACTGCGCCGCCCATCTGCACGCCCCGCCCCTGGCCGTCGCCGCCGCGGCGGACCTGGCCGCCGCCGCGCTCAACCCCTCGATGGACTCCTGGGACCAGGCCCCGGCCGCCTCCGCCCTGGAGCTCCACCTCACCGCCGCGCTCGCCTGCCTCGTCCACCCCGGCGGGCGCGCCCCCGACGCCCTGGTCACCACCGGCGGCACCGAGGCGAACCTGCTGGGCCTGCTGCTGGCCCGCGAGCGGTTCGGCCCCCGCCTGGTGACCGTCTGCGGCGCCAACGCCCACCACAGCGTCCGCCGCGCCGCCTGGCTCCTCGGCCTGCCCGCCCCCACCGTGCTGCTC
>NZ_LAVK01000466.1 GCF_001083795.1 Streptomyces sp. SBT349 | reverse complement strand
CCCCGAGGGCGGCGAGGGCGCCGCCCGCTCCTCGCTGATTCACACCAGGAGGCGGGCGGGGAACAGACCCCCCGGCCGGCGGGGACATCCCGGCCGGGGAACCGGCGGCGCGCCGTGTGCTCGCGCCGCCCGCTCCGGGCGTCTGGTTGCCGCCCGCCCGGAGCACCGGCGGCGCTGTGCAGACCGGCGCCGCCTGCCGCTCCGGGTTCCTGGTTGGCGCCGCCCGGAGCGACACCCCCGGCCGCCACCTCGTGGCCGCCGGGACACCGCCCGCCCCCGCGAGGTCATCCAGGAAGCCGGGGGCGGGCGGCCCACCACCACGAGAAACGAACTCCGCGACCGCGCCTGACTCCGACCGCCCGCCGGCGCCCGCTTCGCCGACGGCGGCCGGGCGCCGTCCCTAGACTGCTGACCGCCCCCAGCCGACGAGGAGACCACCGTGCGCCCAGCCCGTTTCCAGCAGTACGCCATCACCGCCTACCGCGCCGCTGGCCTGGAAGCCCAGCCGTGGACGGAGGGCGCCAAGCGCCCGTTCGGCGTGAAGGTGCGGTTCGGATCGGGGGCGGAGGTCTGGCACGCGGTGACCACCCAGCCGCGCGAGGGCGACGTCCCGGAGCAGCCGGAGGAGCCATTGGAGAAGGACGCCCCGGAGCCGGTGGCGGTGCCCGAGCTCGGCGCCGGGCGCCTGCCGATCCCGACCGTCGAGCGGTATCTCGTGGCCCTGCTGACCAACGCGGGTAACACCGAGGTGGCGCGGGTCTACGCGTACTCCGACCGCGACCAGCCCGGCAGCACATCCGGGCTGGGCGTGGAGTTCCACTCCGGCGCGAAGGCGTTCGCGCCCTTCGTGCACGCCATGCCGCCCGGCCGCACCCCTGGCCGGGAGTTCGACCTACCACAGGAGGTCTAAGTGCGATTCGATCCCGGGCGCTGCTGCGCGTCCTGCCCCTACTGCGGCTCCGGCGTCAGTGTCGACGCCGGAGAGCCAACCCCGTTCCACCAGGAGACAGGGGAGCGCAACGTGTGCCCCGGCGTCGGCCAGCCCGCACAGTGACAACTAGCCTCGGCCGCCGTCACGTCTGCGGCGGCCGGGGCCCGTCTTCCCGCACAAGGTCGGCGAGGTCGGTCCCGACCGCGTCGGCGATCAGCAGCAGCCAGGACAGGCGGGCGTCGGTAGTGCCGGCCTCGATGCGGATGATCGTGTCTCTGCTCAGGGCGGTGCGGTCGCGCAGTCCCTCCTGGGTGAGGTTCGCGTTGAGGCGGGCGTCTCGGATGCGGTCGCCGATCGCGCGGCGCCGGGCGACGAGGCCGGGGCGAGGCGGATCGGCAGGTGGCACGTGATCACGACAGCGCGACCAAGATCAGGAGTCAGTAGCCAGCCAGCAACATTTGCCGATCTTGGCATATGCCTCGACTGCTGACAGATGGTCTCGTAAGCTCGGGCGACCGGTGTAGACCACTCCGGCGCCCGCACAGGCGCGCTGGGGCCAGAGCGTGAGTGCCCCTCTCATCTGGTCCTGGCGCAGAGCGGCCCCCCTCGGGGGGCCGTGCGAGATGGCCCCCGCGCTGACCTGCGCGGGGGCCATGATCATTTGGGAGATGAACGGGAGACGGGATCTCGACCCCATCCAGACCCGATCCAGAACTGTCCCGCTCCCATACCGAGGGCTGTTCGTCCGCCACTCGGTAGTGCGACGGCCTGACCTGCGCAATCTCCCGCTCCGCCCCTGGCAGGAGACCCACCCGGCCTTCGCGGAGAAGCTCCTCAACTTCATCATCGCCGAGGTGATCCGCCACCACGAGACGCTGGCCAACGCGTCGGTGGACGGCGGATCACCCCCGGCGGGCCGGGACTAGCCGGTCACGGGTAGGCGGTCACGGGCGGGCGGTCATGGGTAGGCGGTCAGGTAGGCCACCTGGTTGCCCGGATCGGCCGGGCCGCCGGTGTCGTTGATGATGTGCCGGATGGTGCCCGTGCCGCCGCCCAGCGAGACCGCCACCATGTTGGTGAACCGCACGCCCGGCGTGTCGGGCACCTGGAAGGCGCGCTCCGCCGCGACGCCCGGGTTGGCGTTGAAGAAGCAGTAGCTGCCGAGGCCGAACGCCTGGTGGTCGGTCACCGAGTCGGCCACCCGGTAGGCGGCGTACCCCTGGGTCGAGCCGTCCATCCAGGCCGCCTGGTCCGGCGGGTCGTAGGGCATCTCGTTCTGGAAGAAGTAGGTCCGGCCGCGTTCGCCGTTCCAGATCGTCTGCGTCTTCTGGTAGTGCTCGACGAACAGGCCGTAGGTGGTCACGTCGTCGCCGTTGACCACCAGGCCGGTGTCGGCCGTGTTGGTGTTCCAGCCGATGCCGTCGCCGTGGTCGCCGCGCCACAGCCACAGGTGGTCGCCGATCACGTCGTCGCTGTTGATCTCCAGGCTGGTGGTGGCGCGCCCGGCGTGCGCGCCGCCGATCCTGAAGAACACGTCGTGCAGCGAGATCGGGTTGTCCGCGTGGTCCTCGGCGGCGCCCTCGGGGCCGACCTCCATCAGCAGCGGGGAGTTGGTGGTGCCCGCGTCGATGAGGAGGCCCGCGATCTTCACGCCGTCCACGTCGGCGACCGACATCGCCATCACGCCGTCCTGGGGGACCAGCGTCGCCAGGCCGAGGCCGAGCACCACGGTGTCGGGGTCGGTCACCCGCAGCGTCTCGTCGATCGGGTAGACGCCCGGCGTGACCAGCAGGTGCTTGCCCTCGTCCAGGGCCGCGTTCATGCTGGCGGCGCTGTCGCCCGGCCTGGCGATGTGGAAGTCGCCGATCGGGATCGACGTGCCCTCGGGCGAGCCGGAGGACCAGCTCGTTCCCGAGGAGTCGCGCCGCAGGGCCGGCACGAACACCGCGTACTCACCGGTCTCGTCGATGTGGAGGAACGGCTTCTCGCGGGAGAGCGGCGTCCGGTCGATCCGGGTGTAGGGCGGGTCGGGGAAGTCGCCTGACGGGGCGTTCTCGGCGCCGACGAACACCATGTTCCAGTTGGCGCCCGACCAGCTGCCCCACTCGGTGTTCCGCGACAGCCACTGCTGCTGCGAGCCGGAGCGGACCTGGCCCTCCACCGCGGTGTCGGCCATGAAGCCGCCGCTCGACCAGCCGCCGTCGTCCAGCTGGAGGTCGCCGCGGATGTGCATGCGCCGGTAGGGCGCCGCCTGGGACACCGCCCAGCGGTCGGTGCCGGTGGTGGGGGTGACCGACAGATTCTCGGCGGCGCGCCAGAAGTTGTGGGTGGCGTTGCCGTCGAACCAGTCGGCCTCCGCGTGGACGGCGCCCCTGATGTGCACGTCGTCGGGGATCAGGCCCAGGCCCGAGACCTGGGTGTAGTAGCCCACGTTGACGTCCACGTCGTAGGTGCCCGGCTCGAAGAGGAACGCCGCGCGACCCTGGCCGAACTGCGCGGTCTCCTGCCGCGCGAACGTGGCGTCCACCACGCTCTGGATCTCCTCGGCCGACATCGACTGGTCGAAGACATGGACGTTGGGCCCCAGGTCGGGGGCGGCGGCGGGGGACGGCCCGGCCATCGCCCCGGAGACCGGTCCCGAGGCGAGGGCCGTGACCACGGCCGTCAGGGCGAGGCCGAGGGCGAGCCCGCGGCGCCGGGGGCGCCGGGGGCGCTGCCGGGGTGCGTCGACGCGATGTGGTGCGTTCATGGGGGGCACCCTCCCACTCAGCCCGCGTACCGGGCGAAGACCCGGGTGAAGTCCCAGGGCTGCTGGTCGACGCCCGAGCAGGTGTCGGCGCCGCCGCCGTCGCACGGGCGGTCGCGGTTGACCGACCAGAACGTCAGGCGGGCCAGGCCGTTCTGCTGGGCGTAGCCGAGCATCGTCTCGAAGTCGGCGACGGTGATGGTCTCGCCCACGTCGGTGGTGCCGTTCATGGAGGAGATGCCCATGTGCTGGTACGCCTCGGTGTCGCTGTAGCCGTAGGCGCCGGTCAGCGCGTTCTTCAGGCCCTCGGCGGCCTGGACGGAGAGCTCGCCCATGTTCTGGCCGTTGCCGCCGAAGTTGAACGGCATGATGGTCCAGCCGTCGACGGTCAGCCCGGAGGCGGCGGCGCGGTCGATGAGGCTGGTGTCCGGGCCGTTCTGCCCGGTGCCGAAGGTGACGTAGACGCGCAGGCCCGGGTTGGCGGCCTGCACGGCGAGCAGGGCGTCCACGGTGCGCTGCTGCGTGGCCGGGTCGTCGTAGGCCGCGGCCTCGATGTCGATGTCGATGGCGGTGAGGCCGTAGGCGTCGATGACCTGCTGGTAGGCGTCGGCGAGTTCGCCCGCGCTGGAGCAGGAGCTCTCCAGCTTGTTGCCGCTCCAGCCGCCGAAGGACGGGATGACGTCGCCGCCCGCGGCCCTGACCGTCTCGATCGTCTGCTCGTCCACCCCGCCGCTCAACGGGCGGGAGCCGTCCCACTGCGGGTCGCAGTAGCCGTTGCTGAGGACGAAGGCGAGGGTGAACCACGAGACGCCGGTGGCGTCCATGACGGTGGTCGGGTCCGGCGGGCTGCCCCAGCCGTTGTAGAGGTAGGGCGCCACGGCCATCGAGGCGGTGGGGGAGGGATCGGCGGTGGCCGCGTGTCTTTTACACATCTCCGAGCCCACGAGAATAAGGCGGATATCGTATTCCGTCCTCTGCTTGAAAAAAAAAAAAACAAGATGGAGAAGACGTGCGCAGTGGCTCGGGTTGGCGGTGCACACGATGAGATTAGCGCCCGGGTGATGACCGTCGTGTGTTACGCGGTGTAGGTCGT
>NZ_LAVK01000465.1 GCF_001083795.1 Streptomyces sp. SBT349 | reverse complement strand
ACCCTACCCCCCGTCCGCCACACCCTCCCGGCCCGGCAGCGCCGAACGGACCGGCGCGCGCCCGTCCGGACGGGAGATGGCCCGCGCGTTCGGGGATTGGGACCGGCCGCCGGCCGGTAGGACGTACTCGTCGGCGCGTCCGCTGGGGAGGCGCCGGTCCATCCGTCCACCGCGGGAGGCCTCTTCCTATGCGCGGATCCCTGCGCACCACACGTCGCACCGTGCTGACCGGGGCGGCCGTCGTCGCCATGACCCTGGCGGGCGGCACCGCCCACGCGACGCCGCCCGGCCAGGGCGTCACCGGCACCGTCATCGCCCGGACCACCGTGGGGGACACGGACTACATCCTCCGGGAGCTCACCATCCCGCCCGGCCAGGCCACCGGATGGCACTACCACGACGGGCCTGTCCACGGATACATCGAGCGGGGGGTCCTGAGCCACTACGACGCGACATGCGGCTCGGACGGGGTCTACCCGGCCGGTACCACGATCGCCGAGCCGCACGGGCCCGACGAGGTGCACCTGGGCCGCAACGAGGGAACGGAGCCGATCGTGCTGTACGCGCTGTACGTGCTGCCCCACGGGGCACCCCTGGCCAACGACGCCCCCAACCCGGGCTGCGACCTGGAGTAGCGGCTACGGGGTGATCCGGTCGCGGCCAGGGCCACCGAGGATGAGGTCCCGGCCGCCGTCGCCGGAGAGGGTGTCGTCGCCGAGGCCGCCGAAGAGGGCGTCGTCGCCGTCGCCCCCGGTGATCTCGTCGTCGCCCGAGCTGCCGAGGACGGTGTCCGCGCCGCCGTACCCCTCGATCATGTCGTCGCCCGGGCCGCCGAAGAACGTCTCGTCCGTGCCCTCGCCCACCAGGTGGTCCATGCCGGCACCGCCCTCCATGACGACGCCGCCCATCAGCATGTCGTCGCCGTCGCCCCCCGTCACCAGGTGCGCCGTGTGGGCGTGCAGGTCGTCGTGGCCGGGGCCGCCGTGCACCGCGGAGACGCCGGGGTCGTTGGTGAAGAACCCGTCGTCGCCGTCGCCGAGGGAGACGCGGATGTCGTCCGGCAGGCTGCCGCCGGTGGGCAGTTCGCATACGACGAAGGTGTCGTCCGCCGGGTCGAGGTACGCGCAGTGGTCGCCGATGCGGATCGGGACCACGTCCTTGAAGCCGATCCGCCGGATGCCGGTGCCCTCTCCCATCCATGTGGCGTAGAGGTCGTTGGCCTGGCCCTCGCCGGCCGTGTACCTGAGGGACCGGGTCTCCCAGTCCACGCTGATGGCGGCCGGGGCGGTGGCGCTCCCGGCGGTGGCGGGTGTGGCGGCCAGGGCGGTGGCCACCAGGGCCGATGCCGCCGCGGAGGAGACGGGGATGATGCGTAACCGGGTCATGGGGTGTGTCCTCACCTCACGAGGGAGTTGAATGTCGTGTACCGCACAACTCCTCAACCGTCCTCCCACCCGCCCGCCTTGTCCACACCGCCCCATCCGCCACGGGCGTGCCGGGAGTCGCTCAGGCCGGGTCCGCCTCCGCGCGCGCCGCGGTGATGATGCCGCGGACCCCGGCGGGGCTGGTGAGGCGGCGGGCGTACTCGTTCCTGCTCAGCGTCCCGCCCATGAGCGCACGGGAGTTGCGATGGGTGGCGGGGCCGTCGACGGTCATGCCGGCACTGAAGTGGATCTCCCTCGCGCCGGTCAGGCGTAGGACGCGCGCGACGTTGCGCTCCGTCACGCCGCCGCCGGGCATCACGACGAGGCGGTCCCCGGCCGCCTCGACCAGCCGCGCGATCAGCGGCGCCCCTTCCAGAGCCGAGACGTCCTGGCCGGAGGTCAGGACGCGGTCCACGCCGAGGCCGACCAGCCGCTCCAGTGCCTCGAAGGGGTCCCTCGCCATGTCGAAGGCCCGGTGGAAGGTGACGGAACGGCCGCCGGTGGCGGCGAGCAGGCGCCGGCACAGGGCCAGGTCGACGTCCCCCTCGGCGGTGAGAGCGCCGAGGACGATCCCGTGGGCGCCGAGGCCGACCGCGGTCTCGATGTCGCGCACCATGGCGCTCGTCTCGTGGCGGTCGTAGAGGAAGTCCCCGCCGCGCGGGCGGATCAGGACGTTGACCTCGATGTCCGGCGCCGCCCCCAGGACCGTCTCCATCAGCCCCACGCTGGGCGTGACGCCGCCCTCGAACAGCGCGCTGCACAGCTCCACCCGGTGCGCGCCGGCGTCCTGGGCGGTCAGGGCACCGTCGACGGAGTCGACGCAGACCTCGAAACGCGGGCTCACCGGCGCTTCGCCAGGGTGAAGGCCGCGCCGGCCGGGTCGGCGCCGGGACCGGCGCGCCATGGGCCGACGCCGCCGAGCCGCCGGCGTGGCCCCGTCCTCTCCAGCACGCGCCCCGCCTTGGACAGGCCGGCGTTCACGACCAGGTAGATCGCGGCCACGACGAGATAGGTCTGGATCAGCAGATGACTGTAGGTGGCGTAGACCTGACCGCTGAAGAGCAGTTCGTAGTAGCTGACGATGTAGCCCAGGGAGGTGTCCTTGATCAGGTCGATCGCCTTGCTGATCAGGGACGGCACGACGCGGCGCAGCGCCTGGGGGAGCAGGATCAGCCGCATGGTCTGGCCGCGGGTGAGGCCGACCGCCAGACCGGCGTCGCCCTGCCCGCGTTCCAGGGACAGCAGCCCCGCGCGGAACACCTCGGCGGCGGAGGCCGCGGTGGACAGCGACAGGGGCGCGACGAGCTTCCAGTACAGCGACAGGTCGAGGCCGTAGGTGGGCAGCGCGAACAGCGTCAGATAGATCAGCAGCAGGACGGGGACCGTGCGCATGACCTCGATGTAGGCGCCCGCGGCCCAGCGCACCACCCGGTTCGCCGAGAGGCGGCCGACCGCGAGCAGCAGGCCGAGCGGACCGGCGATGGCGGCGGCTCCGGCGGCGGCGAGCAGGCTGTACCAGGCGCCGGTGAGCAGGAAGCGCCACACGGGCCACCCGCCGAACTCCCGCCATTTGTCGGCGCTGAGCTGCCCGCTGTCGGCGAACCGGTGGACGGCCAGCCCGAGCAGGACGGCGAGGGCCACGGCGGTGGCGACGCCGAACCGGCGCTGCCTGCGCAGCGCCCTCGGGCCCGGGGCGTCGAACAGGATCGTGGACTCGCGGCTCATCGTACGATCGCGACCTTCCGCTCGACGAAGCCCGCTGAGAGGCCGATGATCAGGGTCAGGCCCATATAGGCCAGGCCGGCGCCCACGAACACGGGGATGGGCTGGGCCTCGACGAGGTTGACCCGGTTCGCCGCGTGGGTGAGCTCGACGACCCCCACGGCGGCGGCCAGCGAGGTGTTCATGGTCAGCGCGATGAAGATGTTGCTGATGGGCTGGACGACCGCGCGCAGCGCCTGGGGGAGCACCACGTACCGCAGGCTCTGCGTGGTGGTGAGCCCCAGGGAACGCGCCGCCTCCGCCTGGCCCTTGCCGACGCTGTTGACGCCGCTGCGGATGGCCTCGGCCATGTACGCCGCCTCGTAGAGGGCCAGCACGATCACCACGGTGGTGAACAGCGGGAAGATGACTCCCACTTCGGGCAGCGCGAAGACGAACAGCAGGAGCCACACGAGGAGCGGGACGTTCTGCAGCAGTTCGACGTACCCCATGGCGGCGGCGCGGAGCGGCCGGACGGGGCTCACGCGCGCCGCCGCCACCACGACGCCGATGACGAGCGCCCCGGCGCAGGACAGCAGCGTCAGCAGGCAGGTGGCCAGCAGGCCGTCCACCAGCTCGGGAAGGTGATCGGTGAGAACGGACACGGCGGTGATCAGTCCCTGCCGGTGTACACGTCCGGGACGGAGCCGACGGTGGGAGGCGTGCCGTCGCCGAGGGCGGAGCCCAGGCTGGCGTCCCACACCCGCTCCCAGGATCCGTCCTCCACGACGGTCGTCAGCCAGTCGTTGACGAACTCCGCCATGTCCTCCTGGTCCTTCGGCACCCCGATGCCCATGTCCCCCGGGTCGAAGGGCTCGCCGCCGACCCGCAGTTCCGGGTTGGTCTCCAGGCTGCCGGCCAGGATGATGTTGTCCTGGACGTAGGCGTCGCCGCGCCCCTGGAGGAGGGCCTGGACACAGGCCGGGTCGGTCTCGAAGGTGACGATCTCCGCGTCGGGCGCCGCCTCCTCGATCCGGGCGATCGCGGGGGTGTTGGCGCCGGCGATCACCGTCCTGCCGTTGAGGTCGGCCAGTTCGGAGATGTCCGTGGTGTCCTGCCGGGTGGCTATCTGGAAGCCGCTGGAGAGGTAGGGGCCGACGAAGGTGACCTGCTCGGCGCGCTCCGGGGTGATGCTGTAGCTCTGGAGGACGACGTCGACGGTGTGGTTCTGGAGCAGCGCCTCGCGGGTCTGGGTGGCCGAGCTGACGACCTCGACCTTCGGCTCGCCGAAGATGTAGGTGGCGAGCAACTGCCCCATGTAGGCGTCGAAGCCCTCGTACTCGCCGGTGACGGGGTTCTTCTGGGACATCAGCGGCGCGTCCGACGAGGCGCCGACGACCAGATGACCGCGCTCGCGGATCTCGGCCATGGTGGAGCCGTCGATGAAGAGGGAGTCGTCGGCCACCGGCGCGTCCGCGAGGAAGTCGGCGGACGGGCCGCCGCCCCCGTCCGACCCGGGCGGGGAGGCGCCGGGGCCCTCGCCCGTGCCGCCGCAGGCGGTGAGAGCCAGTGCCGATGCCGCGGCCAGGGCGAGGAGCGCGCGGCGGGAGGAGACAGAGGGGCTCATGGGAACGGCTCCTTCGAGCGGTGACAGCGGGCGGG
>NZ_LAVK01000464.1 GCF_001083795.1 Streptomyces sp. SBT349 | reverse complement strand
ACCGCAGCCGCAGGGGCGGCGCGGCCGGGCCCCACGCCGCCCGCCCCTGCGGCTGCGGTCGCGGGTCTTCCGGCGCGAGGTGCCCGCCGTCAAGCACACCGGCCTCTTCGGGCAGCTCCACGAGCGCCGCGCCGCCCGCCGCGAGGGCTTCGACGACGCGGTCTTCACGGACGGGTCGGGGGTCGTCTCCGAGGGCCCGACGTGGAACATCGGCTTCCACGACGGCCGCGACCTCGTCTGGCCCGAGGCCGACGTGCTGCCCGGGGTCACCATGACGTTGCTCCGGCGGTCGCTGGGCGGGGTGAGCGCGCCAGTGACCCGCGAACTCCCGGGCATCCAGGCGGCGTTCGCGACCAGCGCGGGCACCGGCGTGCGCGCCGTCGCGGCCGTGGACGAGAGGCGGCTCGCCGACGACCACCCGGTCCTCGCCACCCTGCGCGCGGCATACGAGGCCGTCCCGGCCGAACCGCTGGAGTGAGCCGGGGAGGCCCGGATGGTGTCAGGCGGCGCCCTTGCGCGCCCTGGCCGCCAGGGCGATCGGCACGGGCCTCCCACCCTCGCCAAACCGTTCGAACACGAGGCCCGCGTCCAGGAACATGCCGAGCAGCGCGGGCAACGGCCAGTGGTGCGCGCCGACCTTGTCGCGCACGCCGTTGTCGTTCCAGGAGTCCTTGGTCCAGTGGCCGTCGAGATAGCCGGGGCGGATGACGAGCGCGTCGGGGTCCGCCCGGTCGGCGAACCCGCCGCAGAAGCAGGGGTGGACGCCGACGTGGACGAACACCCCGCCGGGGCGCAGCACGCGGGTCGCCTCGCGCACCACCGCCGGGTAGCCGGGCATGTCGGTGTGCACCATCATCGCCAGCACGGCGTCCACGGATCCGTCGCGCACGGGCAGCCGTTCGGCGTCCGCCCGCGCCGCGGGGAGCCGCCCGGTGGCGTGCCGCAGCATCGCGGCCGAGAGGTCGACGCCCACGGGCGTCCATCCCAACTCCCGTAGCCCCGGGGCGTGGACGCCGGTGCCGCAGCCGATCTCCAGGCAGGTGCCCCGGCCTTCGCCGAGCAGTTCGCGCAGCAGCCTCCGGAGCTCCAGCGGATCGCCCTCCGCCGCTCCCGACCTGAGGCCGGCCAGGAACTCCTCCTCGTACCAGTCCGCGATCTCGTCGTACACCGCGTCCGCCGCCATCGGCTCCACCTCCCGGGTCGGTCACCGCTCTCCTGCCACCCTGCTGCCTGCCCGGATGTCGCGGCCACCGACTCCGGTTTCGCCGACGGCTGACCGGCCGGTCCCGCGTTCACCCGTTCGCCCACCGGCGGCGCGGCAGCCGCGGGTCGTGGCGGCGGGCGGCCCACAGGACCGTGGTGCGACGCATGACGAACGACTCGCCCGTGGCGAACTCCAGCCGGGTGCCACCGAGGGCGACGGACCGCAGATCCCGCACGGTGAACGGCTGCCCGCCGATCACCACTTGGTCTCCCCGCCGCACGCTCCGCGCGTCCACCTCGACGGACACGAGGACGCGGCCGTCCGGCCGGCCGTCGTCGCGGCGGTTCACGGCGTCCCCCGTTCGGGGTCCTCGGGCCGCGTCGGCTCCGCCTCGGCCGTCCCGGGGCAGTGGTGTTCCCACCCGGCCCAGACCGGCCCGTCGCACTCCCCGCACGGCTTGGGCCCCACCACCGGCCGCGTCAAGAACTCCGGCGTCCCCGCCGGCTACCGCCTCTGCTCAACCATGGGGCCTCCCCAGCCGGAAACGTGGCAAGGGCCGATCCATCGCCTTCCCCTTTCCTCGTGGCTACGTCGATCACCGAATGGTTCGGTGATCCGTCTGTGAAGAGCCAACTGCGGACAGCCACAGGAGCGGTACCGTTGAGGGGCAGAGCGACCATGAAGTCCATGAATGCGTCGGGAGTTCTCCCATGCCGTCTCAACGCACCCGCAATACGGGCCTTGACGCACTGCTTGAGCAGGCGCAATGGTCCCGCACGCAGCTCGCGAACGCCGTCAACCGCATGGGTTCCGAAGCGGGACTCGTCCTGCGGTACGACCAATCGGCCGTGTCCCACTGGGTCGCGGGAACGATGCCGAGGGCGTCCGTGCGCCCGATCATCTGCGAGGCGCTGTCCCGCCGGTTGAATCGGCCGGTGACTCGACGGGAGGCCGGTTTTCACGTCGATTCCGGGGAGGACGACGAGCGCGTTGGCCTGGCCGAACAAATCATCGACATCGGGAGGCGGGACATGGATCCGTCACGGAGGAATGTCGTGCGGACGGGCCTGTACTCGGCGACACTGGCCGTGCCGTTGTTCGGTGATCTCGTCGGCCGCGTGGAGGCGGCTGCCGCCGGTCGCGTTGCTCGTATCGGCGAGGGGGAGGTCGCCGCCGTGCGGACGATGACCGACCGAGTCGCCGACATCCTGGACGAGTTGGGCGGCGGTCACGCGCGGCCGATGGCCGCGGCGTTCCTGGTCAACAGCGTGGGCCCCTATCTCAAGGCATCCGCGTCGGAGAGCGTGCGCAACGACATGCTGTCGGCGGCCTCGGACCTGGTGTACCTGACCGGCTGGATGGCCATGTATGAGCGGGATCACGGACTCGGCCAGCGGTACTACCTCAAGGCGCTCGAATTGGCGGCTGCCTCCGGGGACCACCTCACCTACTGTCGCACGCTGCGCGGAATGAGCCTTCAGGCCGCTCATCTGGGCCACGGATCGAAAGCATTGCAGCTGGCGGATTCCGCCGCCGAGGCATCACCGCAGGCGGGCCCCCGCCTTCGCGCTTTCCTCGCCGGGCAGCAGGCTTATGCCGCCTCGATTGCGGGCGACCGCCGCCGCGCCTTCTCGCGGCTGAACGAGGCGGAGACCGCTCTGTCACAGGCGGATTCGCGTCGGGAATCCATCGGTGGTTACGACCGGTGCGCCTATGAATTCCACGTGGCGAGCGTGCTGTACCGCACGGGCGACCTGCCCGGCTCGATCGAGGCGATGAAGGTGTCGATCCGGGCGCAGCCCGCGCGGGAGCGACAGGGACGGGTCCACGCCCACGCCGTTCTCGCCGGAAGGCAGCTCGAACTGGGCCACCTGGAAGCCGCCTGCCACACCTGGGAGACGTTCCTCAGCGACTACCAGACCGTCTCCACCGCACGAGGTGACCACCACCTCGACACCATGCGCCGACGCCTTCGGCCCCACCGCAACGCCAGGCCCGTGAAGCGGCTCCTGGACCGGTCGCACGAGGTCGTCGCGCTCAAGGCGTAGAGGGCGAACGGCTGCCGCCGATCGAGACCTCGCTCGACCGGTGGGTGAGCTTCGAAGGCGCCCTCCAGGGCTACACGTTCACGGGTGCCGCCTCGATGTCCGCGCTGCTCGGCAAGGGGGAGGACGCGCGGCACCACCTGTCGGAGCTGATGGAGTCCGCCGTCAGGTCGGTCCAGGACATGGTCTGCCAGAGCTGGGGCGACACCATCAGGATCTTCCCGGCGCTGCCCGCCGACTGGGCCGACCTGGTGGTGCACGACTTCCGCACCGAGGGCGCGTTCCTGCTGAGCGCGGTGCGCGAGGGCGGAACGACCCGGTGGGTGCGGCTGACCAGCGAGGCGGGGGCGCCCTGCGTGGTGCGGCACGGCATCGAGGGCGCGGTGGACGTGCGCGACGGGCGCGGGCGCCCTCTGCCCCACGAGACGGTCGCCGAGGGCACGGTCGACATCCGTCTGGGGAAGGGGGAGTCGGCCCTGATCACGGCGGCGGGCGAGGACCCCGACCTCACCATCCGCCCGGTCACCGCCACGGCCCCCGCCCCCCGCTGGGGCCTCCCGGCCTGACCCCGTCCCGGTCCATCGTCCCCTGCCCGGCGCCCTGTTCACCCGTGTCCACGCGCCCCTCGGACCGCACGCCATGAGACATGAGACTTCCCACAGTGGCCCTTTCGCCACGACGCGTTCCAGGGCATTATTCTTCGCTGTTGAACTAACGCGGGGGTGAACGCCTTGGACGGCGACACGCGGGTCAACCTGCGGACCGATCAGCCGCATGCCGCTCGGATGTACGACTACCTGCTGGGCGGGCGGGACCATTACGCCGCCGACGGCGCGGCCGTGGAGAGAGCGCTCGCGGCGTTCCCCATGCTGAGAACCGCCGCGCAGGAGAACCGGGCGTTCCTCGGGCGGGCGGTCCGCTACCTCGTCCGGGAGGCGGGCATCCGCCAGTTCATCGACCTCGGCTCCGGGATGCCCACCTCGCAGAACGTGCACCAGATCGCCCAGGGCATCGAGGCACGGGCGCGCGTGGTCTACGTGGACAACGACCCGATCGTGCTGGCCTTCGGCGGCGCCATGCTGGCACAGGACGAGCGGACGGCCGTCGTCCGCTGCGACATACGCGAGCCGGGCCGGTTGCTCGGCGACCCCACCCTGCGCGCGTGCCTGGACCTGACGCAGCCCATCGGCGTACTCGCGGTCGGAGTACTGCACTTCGTCGAGGACCGGGACGACCCGGCGGGCATCGTGCGGACGTTCGCGGAGGCCGCGGCGCCCGGGAGCCATGTCGTGCTCTCGCACGCCACCGCCGACCTGGCGCACGATCCGGCGCTCGGGGTGCAGGCGGCCTACCGCGAGCAGGGCGTGCCGCTGACGCTGCGGGACAGCGAGCGCTTCGGCGCGCTCTTCGGCGGGCTGGACCTGGTCGAGCCCGGCGTCGAGACGGTCTCGGAGTGGCGGCCCACCGTGCCGAGGAACGAACGCCCCGACCCCGCCCACGTCTCCTGGTACGGGGGCGTGGGGCGCGTCCCGTAATACGGGGGGCGC
>NZ_LAVK01000463.1 GCF_001083795.1 Streptomyces sp. SBT349 | reverse complement strand
GGGCCGGCCGGGGGCAGCCAGGGGGCTCCCTCGGCGCGGAAACGGCCCTGGGGCGGGGTCTCGCCGAGCACCCGGTCGAGCAGGTCGGTGCGGCGGCGGGCCAGGACGCGGAAGACCGGCGGCAGAACGGCCGTCGAGGGGTCGAGGGCGAGGAGCCGCGACACGCGCGCGTCCCGCGTGGCGGGGTCGGCCAGCCAGAGCCCGACGGCGGTGGCCGCGGTGGCGGTGTCGCCGAACTGGACGGCCTGCCAGAGGAGTTCCTGAAGCTCGGGCATGCCGGTGGCGCGGCGGCCCGCGGCGCGGGCCAGTGCGAACGTCAGGCCGTGGTCGTCCCGTTCCGCGCCGGCCTCCAGCCAGGGCCGCAGCGCCTCGAGGACCTGGTGCTCCTGGCCGCGGCGGAGCGTGCGGTCGAGCCGGCCGAGGTCGGCGTCGCCGGTGTGCCCCGAGATGCGGACCAGGGTGCGCAGGGACCAGCCGAGCAGGGCGCGCCGGTCGGTGACGGCGTGTTCGCGCAGCACCGAGACGGCGAGGCGGCTGAGCGCGGCGCGGGCGCGGGGCGAGGAGTCGCGGGCGGCGATGGCCTCGGCGGCGAGGCGGTCGAGTTCGTCGGCGGCCTCGTCGGTGAACAGCGCCGGGTGGACGGCGGCCAGGGCGTCGAGCGCGGCGGAGCGGACCGGGTCCTGCTCGTTGCGCAGCTCCTCCGTGGTCTCCAGCAGGTCCGTGACGGCCTCGGGGTCGCCGGACGCGGCGGCGTTGCGGATCAGCAGCGTCCAGCCCTCGGCCCGTTCCTCCGCCGTGGCGCGGCGGGTGGCCGCCAGCAGGGCGGGGGCGGCCTCGGCGACCGGGAGGTGGACGAGCGCGGCAAGCGGCGCGGAGCCGTCGGGCCGCCGCGCCCGGATCCGGTCGGCGAGCCGCCTGGCCTCCTCGTGCCGCGTGGCGCGCGGCAGTTGGGCGAGCACCGGCTCGGTGACCTGGTGGCCGCCCGGGTCGCCCTTGGGGCCGCCGCCGGTGGCGGCGGCGTAGCGGGCGGCGCGGCGGCCGGGGGGCAGGGCGTGGAGGAGCGCGGCCAGGCGGTCGGGGCGTGAAAGGGCCCAGGCGCGGGCCAGTTCGGCGAGCTCGGGCGGGTCCTGGGCGACCAGGCGGCGCAGCGCGGTCCCGGAGAGGGCCACCGGGCCGGGGCGGGTGAGGTGGCCGCCGTCCAGGAGCAGGCGGAGCGTGCGGCCGGGGTCGACGGCGAGCAGCCGGGGCAGGGAGGACCAGCGCGACCAGTCGAGGGGGCGCGGGTCGTGGGTCTCGATCAGGGCGAGGACCCGTCGCGGCCTCGGCTCCGCGGCCACGGCGACGGCGCGGTGGTGGCGGAGCCACCAGGCGCCGCGGGAGCCGGCCGGCAGCCCGGCCAGCAGGCGTTCGGCCACGTCGAGCACCGGGTCGGGGTGGCGCCGCGCGAGGAGGCGCCAGGCCGTGACCGCGTGGAACAGCTCGGGCAGCAGCCGTTCCACCGTCCCGGGGCCGCAGCCGGGCAGCAGGAGCGCGGCCTCGGCGTCGCCCCAGCGCTCCCGGTGGCCGTCGACCAGCTGCTCGGCGAGGCGGGTGCGGCCCTGGTCGACGACGGCGCGCAGCAGGCGGCGGCGGACGGCCGCGGGGGCGTCCTCCAGGGCGACTTCGAGCGCGTAGTCGCCGACGCCCGCCGCCCCGGCGGCGCGCAGCGCGTGGCCGCGCACCACGGGGTCGGGGTCGGTGAGGCGGCTGGCGAGGTAGCCGGCGTCGCGCCCGACGGCGGCGGCGACGACCGCGAGGCGCCTACCGTGGTCGCCGTGGCGGGACAGGCCCTCGACGAGGTCCCTGAGGTCGCCCCGGTCCCTCGCGAGGGCGGCGCGCGCGGCGAGTTCGGGCATGCGGGCGGGGTGGGAGAGGGGGTCGAGATCGCGGAGCAGTCGGTCGGCGCCTGCGTCGGTCATGGCGTGATTGTGCCGTCCGCCGTGGCGCGGGATGGCGGCAGCCCCGTACCCGGACGGCGGGTTCGCCGTACGATGCCCCCATGGGAGACGATTCGACGCCCCTTGGTCCGCGCGAGCGGAAGAAGCGCCGGACGAACGACGATCTGCTGCGGTGCGGCATCGGTCTGTTCCTGGACCGGGGGATCGAGAGGACCACGGTGGGGGAGATCGTGCGGGAGGCCGAGGTCTCGGAGCGCACCTTCTTCCGGTACTTCGCCTCCAAGGAGGAGCTGTTCCTCCAGCCGCTGCGGGCCGCGGCCCGCCTGCTCGTCGAGGAGGTGGCGCGCCGGCCCGCCGAGGAGGAGCCGCTGCGCGCGCTGCGGGAGGCCGGGCTCGCGTCGTTGCGCGGCCTGGGCCGGGGCGGCGCCGAGCGCTATCTGTCGGCGATGCGCCTGGTCAGCACCGAGCCGGTGGCGATGGCCGCCTGCCAGGGCATATCGACGGAGCAGCAGCGGAGGCTGGCCGTGGTGCTCTCGGAGCGGGAGGGCCTGAGGCCGGGTGATCCGCGGCCGGCGCTGCTGGTGGGGGCGTGCACGGCCGCGGGGATGCAGGCGACGGCGGCCTGGGAGGGGCAGCAGGACGGGTCGATGGAGTCGCTGATGAGGATCACGCTCGACCACCTGGGCATGCTGCGCCCCGCGCTGGCCGGCGACTGGCGTGAGGGCCCGGCGCGAAAAATGATCTGACCCGGCGTCACCCTTCTCACTCGTCCGAGTGATATGAACTCCACATGTGCAGCTGAATTCCTTGCGGACTCCCGGAAATTGGGGGCAGGGTGCCACAGGTAACACAGTGCACTCAGTCCCTGACACCCTGTGGAGTCCGGAGGAATCATGACGCTCACCAGCCAGGACGCCGGCATGCAACGCTTCTCCTCCAGCTGGCTGCTGACGGCGCGGCGGGAGGATCTGGCGCACTTCAGGCGCCTCGGCTCGTTGGCGCTGCGGGAGTGGTCGCAGCCCTCGCGGGTGGTGGAGGTGGTGCTGCACGGCATCACGGAGCTGCTGTCCAACGTGGCGCGGCACGTGGAGGACCCGCGGTGCACGCTGGAACTGACGCTGGTCGGCGGCGCGGTGCAGGTGACCGTCCACGACCGGTCGTCCGCGCTGCCGGTGATCACGCTGCCGGAGTGGACGGCGGAGGAGGGCAGGGGCCTGTGGCTGCTGCGGGAGATGGCCGACGGCCTGGGGTACGCGCTCACGGACGAGGGCAAGCAGGTGTGGGTGCGGGTGGCCACCGCGCCGCCCGACGCCTGAGGTGCCGGGCGGCGGCGCCGTGGGAGGACCCCGGGGCCCGACGGCCCGGCGGGGCCGTCAGGTCGCGTCGGTGAAGGGCTCGTTCCTCTCGGCCTTGGCCAGCAGGAGCGCGGGCGGGGCGAATCGCGCGCCGTAACGGTCCGCGAGCTGCCGGGCGCGGGCCGCGAAGCCCGCGGGGCCGCCGGGGTGGCCGTTGATGTACTGGAGCACGCCGCCGGTCCAGCCGGGGAAGCCGATGCCGAGGAGGGAGCCGACGTTGGCGTCGGCGACCGAGGTCAGCACGCCCTCCTCCAGGAGCCTGACGGATTCGAGGGCCTCGGAGAACAGCAGGCGCTCCCGCATCTCGGCGAACGGGACACCCGCGTCCCGGCCGCCGAAGTGGGTGCGCAGCCCGGGCCAGAGCCCGGTGGGCCGGCCGTCCTCGTAGACGTAGAACCCGGCGCCCTCCGCGCGCCCCTGGCGGCCGAACTCCCGCACCATCCGGTCGAGTACGCCCTCCGCGGGGCGCGGCTCCCAGGGCTCGCCCGCGGCCTCGGCGGCGGCGCGGCCCTCCTCCCAGATCCGGCGGGGCAGGCCGAGCGACATCGCGTCGAGCAGCGCGAGGGCGGGCGTGGGGTATCCGGCCTGGGCGGCGGCCTGTTCCAGCGACACCGGGTCGACGCCCTCGGCGAGCATGTCCAGCGCCTCCTCCAGGAAGCACCCGATGACGCGCGAGGTGAAGAAGCCCCGGGAGTCGCCCACCACGATGGGGGTCTTGCCGAGCAGCCGGACCAGGTCGAACGCCCGCGCGAGCGCCTCGTCGCCGGTGCGTTCGCCCCTGATGATCTCGACCAGCGGGCGCTTCTCGGCGGGCCAGAAGAAGTGCAGTCCGACGAAGTCCCGCTCCCGCTCGACGCCTTCGGCGAGCCGGGTGATGGGCAGGGTGGAGGTGTTGGTGCACAGGAGCGCGTCGGGGGCGACCGCGTCCTGGATCTCCTGGAACACCTTCTGCTTGAGGGCGGTGTCCTCGAAGACCGCCTCGATCACGGTGTCGCAGCCGGCCAGGGCGCGGGCGTCGGCCGCCGGGGTGATCCTGGCCAGCCGCGCGTCCCGCTCCTCGGGGGTGAGGCGGCCCCTGGCCAGCTCCTTGTCGAGGAGGCGCGCGGAGTGGGCCCTGCCGCGCTCCGCGGCCTCCTCGGTCACGTCCTTGAGAACGACGTCGAGCCCGGCGGCGGCGCAGGCGTGGGCGATGCCCGCGCCCATCATCCCGGCGCCGACCACCGCGACCCTGGCGGGCGGTCGCTCGGGCACGCCGCGCGGGCGGGCGGCCCCGGCGTTGACCGCCCTGAGGTCGAAGAAGAACGCCTGGATCATGTTCTTCGACGTCTGGCCGGTGACCAGCTCCGTGAAGTACCGCGCCTCGATGGTGCCCGCCGTGTCGAAGTCGACCTGCGTGCCCTCGACGGCGGCGGCCAGGATGGCGTGCGGGGCGGGGTAGGGCGCGCCCGCGGTCTTCCTGGCGAGCACCGCCGGGAAGCTCGGAAGGATGGCGGCCAGGCGGGGGG